>JAOPZJ010000128.1 GCA_025964155.1 Solirubrobacterales bacterium | reverse complement strand
GGCGGCGAGCCTGCGGGCCGCCGCCGCTGCGCCGGCCGCGCCCGATCAGTCGGGCAGGACGCCGAGCAGGCGGGCGCGGGTCAGCGCCTCGACCCGGTTGCGCGCCCCGACCTTGCGGAACGCGCGGCTCATGTGGTGCTTGATCGTCTCGGGCGACAGGAACAGCCGCGAGGCGATCTCCTTGTTGGTCGCGCCGGTCGCGAGCTCGCGGAGCACCTGACGCTCGCGGCGCGACAGGGTGACGGCGGTGGACGCGGCCCGCACCGGCGCCACCCACGCCTGGGACGCCGCCGCGTGGATCGCGTCCATGACCTGCGCGGCCGGCCAGCCGGGGGACACGCAGCCGACCGCGCCGGCGGCGACCGCCATGCCCTGGGAGACGTCGTCGTCGTCGGCCAGCAGCAGCACACGTGCCAGCGGGGCCACGCGCTGCACCTGCGCCGCCAGCGGCAGCACCGTCGCGCCGGCGGACGCCGACAGGACGACGACGTGCGGGTCGTAGCGGGCGGCGTACATCAGCAGCTGCTCGGGCCCGTCGGCGCAGACGCACCGCTCGGACCATGCCTCGCGGGAGACCAGGACGCGGTAGCCCCAGCGCGTGACCTCCTCCGCATGGAACACGAGCACGCGCACCTTGTTGAGCCCGTATTCGGGCTGCTCCTGGCTCACGACCGTTGCCGTCGTCACGAGATCTCCTCCTGGGCCTTGACCCGGCCCACCGCTGGACCCTTCGACGGCGCGAAGCTACCACACGTCGTGCACGAAGTCTACTTGTCAGACCACTGGCGTCGAGGGCGGAGGCTCACGCGGCGGTATGGCCCAATCAGGTCACGCTCGCCGATCACGCACCCACGGGCGTGACGGGCGCAAGAGGATCGTCCATGCCGCGACCCGGCACGGGCCCGGCGTCCACGACGACAGCAGGAGGAAGACGTTGCGACGCGACATCCAGTTCAACGCCGAAGACGGCACCACGCTGCGCGGATGGCTGTTCCTACCGGACGAGAGCACCGGTCCGGTCCCGGCGGTGGTCATGACCCACGGGCTCGGCGCCGTGAAGGAGATGTACGTGGATCAGTGGGCGGCGGCGCTCAGCCGCAGCGGCATCGCCGCGCTGCTCTACGACGTCCGCTGCTGCGGCATCAGCGACGGTCAGCCGCGCAACGAGTACGACCCGTGGAAGCAGGTGAACGACCTGCGCGACGCGATCAGCTTCGCGACCACGCTGCCCGAGGTGGACCCCGACCGCATCGGCCTCTTCGGCACGAGCTTCTCCGGCGGCCACTCGCTCATCGTCTCGGCGATCGACCGGCGCGTGAAGGCGGTCGTCTCGCAGGCGCCGACCATCAGCGGCTCGAGTACGCTTGCGAAGTCGATCCGGCCTGACCTGCGCCCGGCGGTGCAGCGGCGCTTCGAGGAGGACCGGCTGGCGCGCTTCAACGGCGAGGCGCCGGTGACGATGGCGTTGGTCTCGCCGGACACCGACGGGGACGCGGCGCTGCCCAACGTCGAGACGTGGGAGTGGTACGAGCGCATGCCCGAGGGGATGCGCGCGACCTGGGTCAACGCCTGCACGCTGCGGACGATCGAGTCCGTCGACGCCTACGAGCCCGGCTCCTACATTCACCGGATCAGCCCGACGCCGCTGCTGATGGTCGTCGCGCTCGGGGACGAGATCACGCACACGCAGGAAGAGCTCGCCGCGTACGAGCGTGCCCTGCAGCCCAAGGCGCTGGCGACGTTCCCCGGCGGGCACTACGTCGTCTACGAGGAGTACCGCGCGGAGGCGATCGCCGCCGCGGTGGACTGGTTCACCACGCACCTGCTCGGCGGTGGCGCTCCGGCGGGCCTGGTGGCGACCAACGGGACCGTCGGCGCTGCGGGGGCGCGCGCATGAGCCAGGCCACCCTGACCGCGCAGTCGCTGGGGACGGCGCCCGGCCTCGGGCGCCTGACCGACCGGCGCGTCCTCGTGGTGGGCGCCGGCACCCGGCCGTCGCCGGACCCCGACGCCCCGGTCGGCAACGGCCGCGCGGTCGCGCGACTGGTCGCACGGGAAGGAGCGCAGGTGGCGTGCGTGGACCTGTCGCTGGCTGCGGCCGTGGAGACCGTCCGGCAGATCCACGAGCAGGAGGGCGGATCGGCCGTTGCCGTGCAGGGCGACATCGCCGATCCGGCCGGCTGCGAGGCGCTCGTCGCGGCCGTGTTTCGCGAGCTCGGCGGGATCGACGACATCGTCATCAACGTCGGCTTCGGCGCGGGCATGAGCCTGGACGAGCACACCGCCGAGGTCTGGGACCACGTGTTCGCCGGCAGCCTGCGGGGACACGCGCTGGTCCTACGCGCGGCGATGCGGCACCTGCGTGAGGGCTCGAGCGTCGTGCTGATGTCCTCCGTGGCGTCGTCGGCGCCCAGTTTCTGCGCCTCGTACGACGCGACGAAGGCCGGCCTGGAGGCACTGGCCCGGCACGTCGCGTCGGCCAATGCCGCCGTGGGCATCCGCGTCAACGCGCTGGCGCCGGGTGTGGTCGATACCCCGCTCGCCCGGGAGTACGCGGCCGACAGCGGCCTCGGTGACCTCGGCAACCTCGGCATCCCGATGGGGCGCCAGGCGACCGGCTGGGACGTCGCTCACTGCGTGGTGTTCCTACTGTCGCCGGAGGCCGGCTACATCACCGGCCACACGCTCGTGGTCGACGGCGGTTTCCTGCTCCACGGTCCGCACTAGCGCCCGCGCCGGCGTTCGGCAGGGATGACCGAACGGCTCGTCGCCTCGCGACGGGCCGTTCGGGCGTTCTGGGCGACGTCCCGGCGGTCCGCCGCGGCGCCTGCTGGCCCTTTCGGGTGATGGTGGCGCCCGCCCCGGATCGCGCCCCGCCTGTCGGCAGAGGATCGCGTCCTCGGAGCCGCCCATCGTTGTGCGGCCATGACCGCAGGAGGAGAGACATGAGACGAATCACGATGGCGCTGCTGACGGGGGCCGCGTGTGCCGCCGCTCTGGCCGCGTGCGGCTCCAGCGACAGTGGCAACGACGCGACGCCCCAGGCGGCGGCAGCTGGATCAGTCGGCGCCGACCTCGCCGCGTTCCAGGCGTCCGCCAAGAAGATCGTGGCCGAGAAGACCGCGCCGCAGACCAACAAGCCGCCGACGACCGGGCCGAAGGCGGTCGCGGGCAAGCACATCTTCACGATCACCCCCGCAGCATCGGCCGAGGGCGCAATCCGCTTCGTCACGGCGCTGGAGCGTGCCTACAAGGCCATTGGCTGGGAGAACACGACGCTCGACGGGCAGGGCGACCCCACCGTCATGGCGAGCGCGATCCGCAAGGCGATCGCCGCCAAGGCGGACGGCATCGTGACGATCTCGATCGACGACAACATCGTCCAGGGCGCGCTCCGAGAGGCCAAGCGCGCCGGGATCCCGGTGGTCACGGCCGCCTCCCAGAACAAGAGCGGGCTGTACACGTCGACGCTCGTCGACCTGGATGTCGCCAACGAGCTCAACTACGCGGCCGCCGCTTATCTGTACGACAAGCTCGGCGGCAAACTGCACGTGATCGAGATGACCGATCCGGAGTTCGTCGACGACGCATCGCGCCAGGCCGCCTTCAACCGCTTCATCAAGGAGTGCGCAGCGGCCGGCGGCGACTGCAAGATGCTGGAGAGCCAGAACTTTCTGATCAAGGACCTCGCGACCTCGCTGCCCAGCCAGGCAGCAAACCTCGCGCGCAAGAACCCGGGGCTCAACGCCGTGTGGATCGCGTACGACTCGGCGCTCGCAGCCGCCCTCCCGGGCCTGCGCTCTGCGGGGGTGGCGGACAAGGCGATCGCCGCCTCCCAGGACGGCAACTCGGTCAACCTCGACTACATCCGCAAGGGTGAGTTCCAGGTCGCCGACATCACGTTCCCGGCAACGTGGTGCGCGTACGGGATGGTCGACAACCTGAACCGCGTGTTCGCCGGCGAGAAGCCGCTGGACGGGATGGAGCAGGGCTTCGCCTACAAGCTGCTGGTGAAGGAGAACCTGCAGCCTAAGGGCCTCTGGGACGGCGACGCGGACGTCAGCGGCGACTACGTCAAGATCTGGACCGGGCAGTAGTCATGCCGCTGCTCGCTGTTCGGAACCTGTCGAAGACATTTGCCGGGCAGCGTGCGCTTGCCGGCGTCGACCTCGATGTCGACGCCGGTGAGGTCCATGCGCTGGTCGGGGAGAACGGCTCCGGCAAGTCGACCCTCATCAAGTGCCTGTCCGGCTATCACCAGCCGGACGCCGGCGGGTCGGTGCAGCTGAGCGGCGAGCCGCTCGACCTGCCACTGACGCCGGAGGCGGCGCGGGCGGCGGGGATGGCGTTCGTCCATCAGGACCTCGGCCTCGTCCCGTCGATGACCGTCATGGAGAACCTCGCCATCGGACGCGGCTACGCGACCGGTCGCGGCGGACGTGTGAAGTGGCGTGCGGAGCGGGCTCGCGCCCGCGCCGTGCTGCTGCGCTTCGGGCATGACGTCCCGCCGGACGTCCCGCTGCGCAACCTCGCTCCCGCAGACCAGACCCTGGTGGCGATCGTGCGCGCGCTGCAGGACGCCGAGCAGGGCGGCAGCATGCTCGTGCTCGACGAGCCGACCGCGGCGCTGCCCGATCGCGAGGCCGAGCGGCTTTTCGCCGCCGTGCGCGAGATCGCCGCGAGCGGCGTGGGCGTGATCTACATCTCGCATCGCCTGCATGAGGTCTTCTCGCTGGCCGATCGCGTCACCGTCCTGCGCGACGGCCGGCGTGTCCTGGTCGACGACGTCGCAAACCTGACCGAGCGCCAGCTCGTGCGCGCGATCGTGGGGCGGGACCTGGAAGATCGCTTCGTCCCCGCCCCGGCGCAGACGAACGGCGATGTCGTGCTGGAGGCCAAGGACCTCCGTGGCCGTCGCCTGGACGGCGCGACGTTCGCCGTGCGCGCCGGCGAGATCGTGGGCGTCGCCGGCCTCCTCGGCTCCGGGCGCAGCGAGCTGGCGCGGATCGTCGCGGGCGCGCAGGCACCCGCCGGCGGTGAAATCCGCCTCGGCGGTGAACCGGTCGCGTTCCGCGGGCCACGCGATGCGATCGACGCCGGCGTCGTGCTCGTGCCCGAGGACCGGCGCACACAGGGCGCGTTCGTCGGGCTCACGATGGCCGAGAACCTGACGCTGCCCTCGCTCCCGGACTTCTTCAGGGCGGGCCGGCTCCGCCACCGCGACGATCGCCGGGTCGCCGAGGAGCTGATGGAGGAGTTCGGGATCCGGCCGAACATCCCGGGCCGGCGCTTTGCGGAGTTCTCCGGCGGCAACCAGCAGAAGGCCGTCATCGCCAAGTGGCTGCATCGTCGGCCACGGGTCGCCGTCTTCGACGAGCCCGGCCAGGGCGTCGATGTCGGCTCCAAGGCCGAGATCTACCGGCTGGTGCGAGCGGCGGCGGAGAACGGATCCGCGGTGCTCGTCGTCGACTCCGACCTCGAGGAGCTCGAGCTGCTGTGCCACCGCGTGCTGGTCCTGCGTGATGGCTGCGTGGCGGCCGAGCTCGAGGGCGCAGGGCTGAAGCGGGACCGGATCCTCGAGCACGTACTGATCAGCCAGGAGGCTGCAGCATGAGCACCCAGCAGACGGACGCCCGGCGCGTCCAGACCGCAGGCATCACGGAGGGAGCCGGGGTGACCGCCAGCCACACCTCGAGGGGGCATGCGCTCGCGCGTTTCGCGTTGCCCTCCATCTTCCTGGCGCTCATCGTCATCTTCAGCATCCTGCGCCCGGAGACGTTCGCGACATCGGACAACCTGCGCACCACCCTGATCACCCAATCGGTGCTGGCGGTCGTCGCTATCGCCGTGCTGCTGCCGCTCATAATCGGGGAGTTCGACCTGTCGGTCGGCGCGAACCTCGGGCTCGGCGTGATCCTGACCACGGGGCTCAGCGCCAAGCAGGGGCTGCCCCTCGGAGTGGCGGCGACGATCGCGGTGCTCTCGTGCACCGGGGTCGGCCTGATCAACGGCTTCTTCGTGGCCCGGATCGGGATCAACGCGTTCATCGCGACGCTCGGGACCGGGACGGTCCTCTCCGGGGCGGTCCTGTGGTACACGGACGCGCGCGTCATCTCGGAGAACGTCCCGACGACCCTGGTCGACCTCTCCTCGCAGGACGTCCTCGGCGTTCCGACGCCGGCGCTGGCAATGTTCCTCGTCGCGCTGGTCGTCTGGTACGTCCTGGAGCACACGCCGCTTGGCCGCTACTGCTTCGCGGTGGGCGGGTCCAAGGACGCCGCGCGCCTTAGCGGCCTGAACGTCAGTCGGCTCACCTTCGTCGCCTTCATGACGTCTGGCTTCCTGGCCGGGATCGGCGGACTGATGGCCGCGAGCCAGCTCGGGTCGGGCAACCCGGACGTCGGGCCCTCGTACCTGCTGCCGGCCTTCGCCGCCGCGTTCCTGGGCGCCACCGCGATCCGCGTCGGATCCTTCAACGTCCTGGGGACGCTGTTCGCGGTCTTCACGATCGCGGTCGGCATCACCGGCCTGCAGCTCATGGGCGCGCCGTTCTACATCGAGCCGATCTTCAACGGCCTGATGCTGCTGATCGCCGTCGTCGCGACACGGTACCTGCAGCGCGAGCGGGTCTGAGCGATGGGCGCGCCGAGGACGAGCAGGCAGATCCACATGGTGGCCCGGCCGGTGGGTGAGCCGGTCCGGTCGGACTTCGAGCTGCGGGAGGCGGTGGTCCCGGAGCCCGGGCCCGGCCAGCTCCTCGTGCGCAACACCTGGATGTCGGTGGACCCGTATATGCGCGGGCGGATGAATGCCGGCATCAGCTACATCGAGCCGTTCGCGCTCGGTGAGGTCCTCGATGGCGGCGCCGTCGGGGAGGTGGTGCGCTCGGAGGCACCCGACGTCCCCATGGGCGCCACTGTGCTGCACGGCAGCGGATGGCGCGAATGGGCCATGGTGCCCGCGGCGGCGGTCGAGGTGATCGATCCGGCGGTCGCGCCGCCGCAGGCGTTCCTCGGCGTGCTCGGGATGCCGGGCGTGACCGCCTACGTCGGGCTCCTGGACATCGCGCAGCTGAAGGCCGGGGACGTCGTCTTCGTCTCGGGTGCCGCGGGCGCGGTCGGCTCGGTGGTGGGACAGCTCGCCAAGCTCCGGGGCCATCGCGTCATCGGCTCGGCCGGGTCGGCCGCGAAGGTGCGCCACGTGGTCGACCGGCTCGGGTTCGACGCCGCGTTCGACTACCGCGAAGGCCCGGTGGTCGATCAGCTCCGCCTGGCGGCACCGGACGGCATCGACGTGTTCTTCGACAACGTCGGCGGGGAGCACCTGGAGGCCGGGATCGAGCTGCTGCGTCAGGACGGGCGCGCGGCGCTCTGTGGCGCGATCTCTTCCTACAACAGCCCGGCGCCAGCGGCTGGTCCGGACAACATGTTCCGCGTCGTCGGCGCCCGCCTGACGCTGCGCGGCTTCATCGTCAGCGATCACCGGCACCGGTCGGCCGCGGCGATCGCCGAGCTTGCGCCGGCGCTGAACGACGGGCGCCTGGTCTGGCAGGAGACGGTCGTCGAAGGCATCGAGCAGGCGCCCGCCGCGATGATCGACCTGCTGCGCGGCGCCAACACCGGCAAGATGCTCGTCCGCCTCTAACCGGCCGCCGATTGGCCCATTGCGGTGAAGTCGCCGCGCGGTCGCCGAGCGAGCCCCGATCGCACGGCAGTCTGCCTGCAGGCCTGCTCAGGCAGGCCCACGGGGCGTCCGGCTCGGACGCCCCGCCGAACCGAGACCACGAGGAGTCATCCTGATGAAGGCCATCGCGATACAGCAGTGGGGCGGCCCAGTCGAGTACCTGGACCTGCCCGATCCGAAGGTGTCGCCCGATCAGGTGCTGATCCGCGTGCGGTCGATCGGCGTCAACCCCGCCGACTGGAAGGTCGTCGAGGGCGGCGGCATGGACGAGTGGTTCGAGGTCCACTTCCCGCTGATCCTCGGCTACGACGTCGCGGGCGTCGTGGAGCGGGTCGGCCCGGCGGTGACGCAGTTCGCACCGGGCGACGAGGTCATCGCCGGTGTCCGCGAGGACCACATCGGCCGCGGCACGTACGCCGAGCTGGCCTCCGTGCCCGTTCGCATGGTGGCGCGCAAGCCCAGCAACATCTCGTGGGCCCAGGCCGGCGCGTTGCCCACCGCCGCGCTGACGGCGTACCAGGGCCTGCACCGCGTGCTGGGCGTCGGCGCGGGCGACGTCGTGGTGATCCACGCTGCCGCCGGGGGCGTCGGGTCGACCGCCGTCCAGGTCGCGCTCGCCCTCGGAGCGTCCCGCGTGATCGGGACCGCGAGCGAGGCCAACCACGACTACCTGCACTCGCTCGGGGCCGAGCCGGTCACCTACGGCGAAGGCCTCGTAGAGCGCATCCGCGAGCTCGTGCCCGAGGGCGCCGACGCGGTGCTCGACCTCGTCGGCGGCGAGACGCTCGACCTGTCCTTCCAGCTGATCGGCGACGGCGGCAGGGTCGCCGCGGTCGTGATGGAGAAGTACGCGGGCAACGGCCTGCCGGTCTTCTCGACGCCGGACGGCGGCGACCTGCAGATCGTCGCCGACATGGTGCAGGCCGGTCAGGTGCAGGTGAACGTCAGCAAGACCTACGCGCTGCAGGACGCGGCCCGTGCGCACGCAGAGAGCCAGGCGGGCCACGTCCGCGGGAAGCTCGTCCTGGAGGTCGCGTGACCCGCGCGGCCATCATCACCGGTGGCGGCTCGGGTTTCGGCCTGGAGACCGCCCGAATCCTCGCGGCCGACGGCTGGGCGCTCGTGCTGGTCGACCGCGACCCGGCCGCGCTGGCCGCTGCGAGCGGCCGACTGTCCGGTGCCGGCGTCCACGAGGTCCGCACGGTCGCCGCCGACGTGCAGGAGCCGGACTGCGCGGAGCGGGCCCTGCAGGCCGTTGCCGACGCGGGGTGGGCGCTGCGCGGGCTCGTGAACGGCGCGGCGGGGATGTTCCCCGGATCCGTCGAGGAGCTCACGCCCGAGGACCTGGACCGCTGCTACGCGATCACGGTGCGCGGGACGTTCCTGATGATGCGGGCGTGCGTGCCGGTGCTCCGATCGAGCGGTGGCGGCTCGATCGTCAACATCGGCTCCGGCGACAGCCTGGTCGCGGAGGCCGGCCTCCTGGCCTACTGCACCACGAAGGCGGCGGTGCTCAACATGACGCGTGCCGCAGCGCTCGATGTCGCGGTCGACGGCATCCGCGTCAACTGCGTCTGCCCCGGTGTGGCGGACACCCCGTTCTTCCGGTCCTCCCTCGCGGGCCTGGAGGACGCGGACGCGATCGTGTCGGCGTTCAAGCGGCGTCAGCCCCTCGGCCTGCTCGACCCGGCCGACGTCGCCGAGACGATCGCGTTCCTGATCTCCGACCGGGCGCGCGCGATGACCGGGGCGGCGCTCGTGGTCGACGGCGGCGGGCTCGCCACGTGGCGATACGAGCCGCCGGCCCGCGCCGGGAGCCCAGCGTGAAGATCGCCACCAACGGCATCGAGCTCGACGTCACGCTCGCCGGTGCCGGGCCGCTGGTTGTCCTCTGCCACGGCTTCCCGGAGCTCGCGTACTCGTGGCGGCATCAGCTCCCGGCGCTCGTCGCCGCGGGCTACCGCGTCGCCGCGCCCGACATGCGGGGCTTCGGGGGCAGCTCGCGCCCTGACCACGTGGACGCGTACGACGTCGTGACGGTGGGGGAGGACCTCGTCGGGCTGCTCGACGCCCTGGGTGAGGAGCACGCCGTCTTCGTCGGCCACGACTGGGGCGCCTCGGCGGTCTGGCAGCTGGCGCTGTCGCACGCCGCACGCGTGCGCGCAGTCGCAGGCTTGAGCGTGCCTTTCGCGGCGCGCGCCCCCATCCCGCCGGTCGACATCATGCGCCGGCGCCTCGGCGAGGACTTCTACATGGTGTGGTTCCAGGAGCAGGGACCGGCCGACGCCGCCCTCGCCGCGAACGTCCGCCGGACGCTGCTGCAGGAGGGCGACTGGACAGCCGAGTGGGCGGGCCGCGACGACGAGCCGCCCGTCCCCTCCTGGCTGACGCCGGCAGAGCTGGCCGTCTACGTCGACGCGTTCGAGGTTACGGGGTTCACCGGCGGCCTGAACTACTACCGCAACATCGACCGCAACTGGCACGTCACCGCGCCCAACGAAGGCCGCCGGGTGGAGCAGCCGGCGCTGTTTCTCACCGGAGCAGACGACCTCGTGCGCCGGTTCATGCCCACGGCCGACCTACGCCGATGGGTGCCAGGCCTCCGCGAGGCGCTCGTCGTCGACGGCGCCGGGCACTGGGTCAACCAGGAACGGCCCGCCGAGGTCAACGCCGCACTACTGCGGTTCCTGGCCGGCGTGGACTGACGACGCGCGATGGCAAGTGGAAGACGGCCACGCCCAAGGTCCACAACTGGACCCGGGTCGCCGTAGGCTTCCTTCAGCAGCCCGTTCGCTGTCACCGTCGGGCAGTCGAACGCGATGGGCGGCTCGAGTTGATGAGGGCCGCGGGACCCGGGAGCTGCCGGCCTGGCCCGCCATCTGGTCGCCGAGGGCGTCCGCGTGCTCGAGGTCAATCAGCCGCACGCGCACACCCAACGCCGTCGCGGGAAGACCGACGCGATGGCCTCAAGCGTCTTGACGATGCTGCGGTAGTCGCACAGCGTGCCGGGGCTCATTTGGCCGTGTTTGCCGCCCTGTAGCTCGAGGTGCCGAGCATGCTTGCGACGGTGGCCGTTCGGCCGGCGGGGGAGCGCGCGGCTTTCCCCCGTTCGACCTCAAGCACGGCGTCAAGCGCTTCGCGAGCGGCCGCCGGCGTGAGGAATCCGTCCGGGCAGCTCCCGCCAGCGGCCCGCCAGACCTTGCCGCCGCGCGCTGTGCGCTTGCCGGTGTCGCGCACCCACGCGGGGCCGATCAGGCAACGGGTCCGGGGACCCTTGTGGGTCACGTATGTCGCGATCCACTTCCGCTCGCCGTTGGCTCGCTCCTCGACGCGGAGGTAGCCGTTGATGCTGCGAGTCGAGTGATCTGGCACTGCTCCTCCTGGGTCCGCGCGGCCTGTTGCGAAGGCGCGGTGAGGCGCCAGAGATGCACCATGCCAGACATCCCGGCAGACACCTGAGGCACACAGCGAGGCACACAGAGGGCCGTGAAACCGGTCCGGAGAGGCAGAAAACCCCGCGATTAGCGGGGCTTTCCGTGAAGCGGACGACGAGGTTCGAACTCGCGACCCTCAGCTTGGGAAGCTGATGCTCTACCAACTGAGCTACGTCCGCGTGGGATGGATGCTACCGGCTCGCCTCGCCGGTCTGCACGGCCCATCGCGCGGCGTAGCACCCGCCGCCTCCACGAGCTCATCGTGGGTGCCGGACGCGGTGACCGCTCCGTCTTCGAGGACGCGGATGCAGTCGGCGTGGCGGACGGTGGAGAGGGGTGGGCGATGACGACCCCGAAGACGTCCGAGACGATCGAGCCGTGTCTGCGGCCACGACGTCCACGGCGACTCCCGATGAGCAGTTCCGGGGCGACGTCGAAGACCTTGTTCGCGACGCTCCAGCCGGCGGAGATCGTGGAGAGTCGGTCAGCCGCCGGACCTTCACCGTGGCGACGCCTCAGCCGAGCGACGCGCCTTTGCGGCGGTTGCAGGTGGCGCACAGCACTTGCAGGTTCTCGACGGTCGCCGCGCCGCCGAGGCTGTGGGGGATGACGTGGTCGAACTGCAGCTCAAAGCTCGACGAGCACGCCACGCAGCGCCCGCCGTCCCGCTCGAAGACGGCCTGGCGGACGTCACGGGGGATGGGCCGGCGCCGGGTCGCCGCCTCCTGCGGCGCGTCATGGGCGAGGGACGCGTGCGCGCGCTCCAGCCGTCGCTGGACCCGCCGCTCACGCTCGCGCACGAGGGCCAGGACGTCGGGGGCGTCAAGGTCCTCGTCCTCCCAGTAGAAGCGATCCTCGAAGAGCCAATACGCGCGCGGCCCGTCGTGCATGAGCGCGACGGGCTCGTCCGCCTGGGCACGCATGAGGTCACGCACGGCACCGGTGCGCCAGGCCGCGGCCGACGTGCGGCGCCCGTGGACGAAGCGCCAGCGCCAGCCGAGCAGCCCGCGCTGGTGGCGGACAAGGGCGCCGTCCTTGATCTCGCGGAGCATCCGGGAGTCCTACGACGCCGGCGGGACGGCGTGCAGGATCGCGTGCGCCTCGACGGTGAGCGGTCAGCTCGGCAGCGGGGACCCGGCGAAGAGGAAGAACCAGGCGCCGAAGCACGCCATCGCCACCGCCACGCTGATGACCATCACGACGTCGAGGACGGTGCGGGGGTGGCCGGTGTCGCGCTCGTCGCGCATCGAGCGGTGCCACGGCAGGTTCACGCGCACCTCGGGCGTCGTCTTCGTGACGCGGCCGTAGTAGCGGTTCAGGCTGCCAAGGAGCTTTCCGATGATCATCATCGACCCCGGGATCCCGACGAGCAGCAGGACGTACGGGCCCATCGTGGGCTGCGAGGACTCGACGGACTTGGAGACCGCGTAGATCCAGCCGAGCGGCACGCCGAGCCACATGATGATGCTCCCGATGGCCATGAGCGCGATCAACCCGACGGCCACGACCCGATTGCCGGTCCCCAACACGGCGCCAATGATACGGCACCGTCCAATCTCACGTGCCGCGGGCGGTCACCAGGCTTGCCCGGCGCCGCATGAAGGGCAGCTGACGTCCGTCGAGACCGCCGCCTCGAAGACCATTCCGCAGGCGCACGAGTACGTCGCGTTGTCCTCGGGGCCGCCGGACTCGCGCATCCGGCGCTCGTGCGCGAGGGGATCCGTCCCGCCTGCGGCCGCATCTCGCGACTCCACCTCCTGCGGCAGCGGCACGTGGACGTCCCGGGGACGTCCACGGGGCCGGCGTACGTCGGGTTTCCTGCTCAGTCGCATCCGATCACCATCACTCGTCAAGACGCTTGAGCGGCCCGAATGTTTCTCGGGCGGCCCAAATGTTTCTGTCCTCTCATGTTCGGCCGCGGACCGTCTGGCTTGACGCACCTGGATCCGGCGTGGACGCACGGCTGGCCTCTCGTGATCGAGCGCGGGACGAGTCCTTGTGGGGCGTGCCTCCGCGCCGTCCGGTCTCGTAGACTTCGCGGGGATCATGGATCCCGCCCGCAAGCGCACCGTTCGTCTCGTCGTCGCTCTGAGCGCGGCGGTCCTCCTCGCCGGCGCGCTCGTGTACACGAGCTTCAGCGCCGGGAACCCGTCGGTCAGCCCGAGCAAGCTGCGGGCCTCCGCGATCCCCGGGCGCGCCTACCAGGTGACCGGCAAGGTCGCCGACTGGCAGAAGTCGGGCTCGGTCCAGCGCTTCAGGCTGCGCGACCGCGAGGGCACTCGCAGTGTCCCGGTGGTCTACGACGGCCCGGTCCCGGACCCGTTCCGCAACGGTCGCGAGGTCGTCAACACCGTGCGCAAGCAGGGCGCGGGGTACGTCGGCGAGAAGGATTCGCTCGTCACCAAGTGCCCGTCGAAGTACAAGAACAAGGACACGCCGGCCTGATGCACCGGGTCACGGTCGTTCGGCACCAGGACCGCTGAGCACCATGGCCAGTGCCACGATCGGTCGCGCCTGCCTGATTCTCGCCCTCGGCGTCGCGCTCTACGGCGTGGCCGCGGCCGTCTACGCCGGGCGGACGCAGGATCGCGACTGGGCCGCGTCCGCCCGCCGCGCCGTCTACGCCCTGTGCGGGCTGACGACGATCGCCTTCGTCATCCTCGAGGCGGCGTTCCTGCGCTCGGACTTCCACTTCGCCACCGTCACGTCGCACTCGTCGACGACGACGCCCGGCTTCTACAAGGCCGCGGCGGTGTGGAGCTCGCAGGAGGGATCACTGCTGCTCTGGCTGTTCCTGCTGTCGTGCTGGTCCAGCCTCGTGCTGTACCTCACGCGCAACCGCATGCGGGACGTCACGCCGTACGCCACCGCCGTCCTCTGCGTGTTCGGCGCCTTCTTCGCCGGGCTGCTGGTGTTCGCGGCCTCGCCCTTCGCGACGGTCGCCGTCGCGCCCGGCGAGGGCGCCGGGCTCAGCCCGCTGCTGCGCCACCCCGGGATGATGATCCACCCCCCGATGCTCTACTCGGGGTACACGCTGTTCACGGTGCCGTTCGCGTTCGCGGTGGCCGCGCTGCTCGTCCGGCGGGTCGACGCGGAGTGGATCACCGCGACGCGGCGCTTCGCGCTCGCGGCGTGGTTCTTCCTCGGGATCGGCATCGTCCTGGGCGCGCGCTGGTCCTACACGGAGCTCGGATGGGGCGGCTACTGGGCCTGGGACCCCGTCGAGAACGCCTCACTCCTGCCGTGGCTCACCGGCACCGCGTTCCTGCACTCCCTGATGATCCAGGAGCGCCGCGGGATGCTGAAGGTGTGGAACGCCTCGCTCATCCTCGCCACCGGCACGCTGGCGATCCTCGGGACGTTCCTCGTGCGCTCGGGCATCCTGGACTCGATCCACGCCTTCGGCGCCTCGACCCTCGGCACACCGTTCGTCATCTTCATCGCCGTGCTCATCGCCGGGTCGATCGGCCTCGTCGTGTCGCGGCGTGACGCGCTGCGGTCCGAGAACCGCTTGGACTCGCTGCTGTCGCGCGAGGCGGTCTTCATCGGGAACAACCTCGTGCTCGTCGGACTGGCGTTCGTCACGTTCTGGGGGACGTTCTTCCCGCTGATCAGCGAGGCCGTCACCGGCACGAAGTCCGCCGTCGGCCCGCCGTGGTTTGACCGCTACACGGTCCCGCTGGCGCTGGCGCTCGTGCTGCTCAGCGGCATCGGCCCGGTGATCGCGTGGCGCCGGGCGACCGCCGTCAACGCCCGACGCAACTTCGTCGTGCCGGTGGCGGCAACGGCGGCCCTCGGCGTCGTGCTGGCGATCTTCACGCCGGCGGCCGACCGTCCCTGGGCGTTCGGCATGTTCCTGTGCTCGGCCTTCGTCGTGGTCACGGTCGGGCAGGAGTTCGCCCGCGGCGTGCGCGCCCGCCGCGCCATGGCCGGCGGCTCGGTCCCCGTCGCGCTCGTGCAGCTCGTCCGTCGCAACCGCCGGCGCTACGGCGGCTACACCGCGCACGTCGGCTTCGCGGTGCTGCTGGCGGGGGTCGCGGCGTCGTCCGCATTCCAGGAGGCCAAGGACGCCCAGCTCGTCCCGGGGCAGACGGTCACCGTCAACGGCTACAAGATCGACTATCAGCGCGGGACCGGCCGGGTCGTCACCTCCGGCGGACGCCTGGAGCGCATGGAGTTCGGAGCTGTGCTGCGCGTGACCAAGGACGGCAAGTACGTCGCGACGCTGCGACCCAACCGCGGCTTCTACCCGCAGAACGCGCCGTTCGTGCCGATCAGCAGCGCGTTCGACGGCGAGGCGACGAGCGAGGTCGGCATGAAGGCCGGCCTGCGACGCGACGTCTGGGTCGCGGTGCAGCCGGACCTGACGTCGCTGCGTCCCTACATCAAGCAGCAGGACAAGCTCCTCGTCGCCGCGGTCAAGCAGGCGGGCACGGTGAACCCCGCCCGCTTCGGCCAGGTCCGTGGCGCGATCTTCGACGAGGTCGTGCGTCGGTACGTCAGCAACCCGCCACCCGCGACGTTCCGCGTCATCGTGTCACCGCTCGTCATGTGGATCTGGATCGGCGCGATCGTGACCTTCGGCGGCGGCCTCATCGCCATGTGGCCGGCGCCCGACGGCGTGCGTCGGCGGGCGCGCGGCCGCTACGCCGCGCGCGTGGCCAAGGACCTCGGCCGGGCCTGATCGCCCGTCCGTGGGAGCTTGGTCCTCGTGGAACCGCTGATCGTCATCGCCGTCCTCGGCATCGTCGTCTGGGTCGTCAGCGCCCCGCTGCGCCACGCGCGCTCGGGGCGCGGGGAAGACCGCGTGGCCGTGGAGCGTGACGGGCTGCTGGCCGCCAAGGAGGCGAAGTACCGGGAGATCCGGGAGCTCGAGCTCGACCACCGCACTGGCAAGCTCTCCGACGAGGACTTCCGCGCGCAGGACCGGGCACGGCGCGCGGAGGCCGTCGAGATCCTTCATGCGCTGGATCAGCTGGGCGGCGACGCTCCGGCCCGATCAGACGCCTGACCGGCTACCATCTGCCCTCGTGGAAACGATCCTCTCCGTCATCCAGGTGGCCATCTCCGTCGGCCTGATCTTCCTCGTGCTCATGCACTCCGGGAAGGACGCGGGTCTGTCAGGCGCCTTCGGCGTCGGCACGGGCTCCGGGCCGCTCGGTGGTGGCTCGCTCGTCGAGCGCAACCTGAACCGCTGGACCGTCGTGTTCGCGCTGGCGTTCGTGATCAACACGATCGTGCTGCTCAAGACGCCCTGGAACTAGGCCCACCCACCCCGTGCGGGGCAAGGCCTCGCTGACACACATCCTCCGCAGTGCGTCTCATCCCCGTAACGGATGGGGACGCCACCTGACAAACGCGATGCCGTAGCCGTCGGTCACCGACGCTTGCGGCATGACGTTCCTGTCGCCGACCGGCAGGCGCGGCTCAATCGGCTCGGCCAGGGGCAGTGGGGGGTCTTCACCGTCGCGCACCTGGCGCAAGTCGGGTTGAGCGAACCGGCGGTCCGTCGCTGGACCGCGGTCGGTCGCCTGCACCGGCTCTACCGCGGGGTCTACGCGCTCGCGCCGCTGGACACCCTCACCCCGCAGGCCCGCGACCTCGCGGCGGTGTGGGCCTGCGGTGACGGTGCGGCCTTGTGTGCTCTCTCGGCAGCGCTGCGCTGGGGACTGCTGCGTTACGGGCCCCCGCAGCCGCAGGTCCTTGTGCACGCCACCGGACGTCGGAGGATCGAGGGCATCGACCTCCGCGTCACGACCGACCTTCCGCCGTCTGACATCACCACGCGCGAGCGCATCCCTATCACGACCGTCGAGCGCACCGTGCTCGACCTGGCGGCCTCCGATCTGTCTGACCGAGCGGTGGAATCAGCGGCCGCCCAGGCCGAGCGCGATGGCCGGCTCCTGCGACCGGCCCAGATGCGTGTCGCTGCCCGTGCCCGCCACCGGACCGGGGCGGTGAGGCTTCGCGCGATCCTGCACATCGGACCGCGCCTGTGGCGCAGCGACGAGGAGGCCGCCGCGGCGGTGGCGCTCGTGTCCGCCGGTCTCCCCGAGCCTGTCATCGCCCATGTCGTGCAGACGGACGTCGGCCCGCTTGAAGTCGACCTCAGCTTCCCGGATCACCGGCTTGTGCTCGAGGTCGATGGCCGCCAGCACGCGCTGTCGTTGCAGCGGTGGCGCGACCTCGATCGCGACGCGGCGCTCGCGCGCGCGGGCTGGACCACGGTTCGCGTTGCCGCAGCTCATGTCCGCGAACAACCCGACGCGGTCGTCCGGACGGTGGCGGCAGCGCTGCGGCGGTCCGGCTGGCCGGGTTGACCGCCCGCACGTGCCGGGTAGGGTCGCTCCATGAGCACCTACACCCGCAAGAACCTGTCGGACGTCGAGGACTCGGCGGTCAAGTTCGGCTTCGATGACGGGTTCTCCGCCCGCTTCGCCCGCGAGGACCTGGACTGTGAGCGCACGGGGTTCAGCCTCCAGCGCCTGGATCCGGGCAGGCGTTCTCCCTTCGGGCACCGCCACGACGACGCCGAGGAGGTCTACGTGGTGCTCGGCGGCGGCGGACGCATGCTGCTGGACGAAGAGGCCGTCGAGGTGCGGCGGCTGGACGCCATCCGCGTATCACCGGGCGTGGTGCGGTCGTTCGAGGCCGGCGACGAAGGCCTGGAGGTCCTCGTCTTCGGCCCGCACATCAAAGGTGACGGGACGACGATGCAGGTCGACTGGCCGGAAGCCTAGGAGCGCCGGGACGGGGCCACCACGCCCCGGGGCTTCGGCCGGCCCGCGCCTACGCCACCGTCGCCCCCGTGACCCGGAAGCCGTGGGCCCGCAGGGGCGGGCACACGACGCCGCTGGCAAAGCGCCGCCCGTAGAAGTCCGCCTCGCCGACGAGCTGCTGGCGGGCGCCGAGCGCCTCGGTCGCCTCGAGGATCCGGAGCGGGCTGTCGGTGAAGCGCACGTCACGCACCGGCCGGGTGATGCGCCCGTCCTCGATGAGGAACGTGCCGTCGCGCGACGTGCCGGTGAGCAGCGCGCTGCGCTCGTGCACGACGTTCAGGTACCACAGCCGCGTGACGTAGAGGCCGCGCTCGATCGGCAGGCAGAGCTCCGCCTCGTGGGCGGCACGGCCGCCGATGAGCACGAGGTTCGTGGCATGCGGACCGTACGGTGACCCGCCCGGCACGACGGCGTGGCCGGTCGACGTCGCCCCGCCGCCCGCCCGGGCGGCGCTACGCGTGTCGTGCACGACCCGGTGTGCGACGCCATCCTGGATGAGCGGGACGGGTGCCTTGGCCACGCCCTCGGCGTCGAAGGCCCGCGGCAGCGTCCGGGCAAAGCGCGGCGAGTCGGAGAGGTTGATCGCCGAGGCCGCCACCCGCGTCCCCAGCCGATCCACGAGCGCCCCGCGCCCCTCGGCGTGGGCCAGCCCGTTGAAGGCGACGGAGGCGAGCATGTCGAGCAGCGAGCCGACGGCGTCGGCCTCCAGCACCACCCGGTACTCGCCGCCCGGCAGGTCGACCGGTTCCTCGCGCCCGACCTTTCCCACCGCCCGCGCGACGATCGCTTCGACGTCGATGCCCCCGATCCCGGTCGCCATGCCCGCACCCCAGCCCGAGCGTCCGGTGCGCGGGTCCCGCGCGATGACCTTCAGGTACGCGTCCGTGACGTCGTCGGACGCCGCGATGCCGGTCGAGGAGGCGATGGCGGTCGTCACCCGGCCCGCGGTCCACGCCCCGAACGCCTCCAGGCCCGCGGCCGCACAGCCGTCGAAGGCGGTGCGCAGCGCGTCCCCTGCGACGGCAGGATCCAGACGCGTGGTCGCCAGGTCCAGGCCGTCGTGGGTCCAGTAAGCGGAGGGCGGCGAGGGCAGTCCCGGATGCACGCCGGTCGCG
>JAOPZJ010000219.1 GCA_025964155.1 Solirubrobacterales bacterium | reverse complement strand
CGAACGCCGGGCTCGCGGCGCGTGCCAGCGCTTCGGAGCCGACACCCAGCAGGTCACCCAAGGCGTCCAGCGCCTTGCGTGACAGGGAGGTGCAGTCGTGCTCGGAGTGCTCGACGCGGTGCAGATAGTCCCCGACCTTGCCGGTACTCGAGACCGGCAGGCCCACGCGCTGCACGAACGCGGCGGCCAGGTCGCCGACCGACCAGTTCCGCGTCGCGCGCAGCCGCGGGACGAGCGTCGCCAGGGACCCGGGGGCGGCGTCGTAGGCGGCGGCCAGGGCGGCGAGCGCCGGGTCCGCGGCGACGCGGGCCTCCAGGGCGCCGGGGGCGAGTTCGACGTCGGGTGCGACGGCGAGCCACGTGTCGATGAGGTCGACCAGCGCGTCCTGCTGGTCGGCGGGAACCTGGGCGACGTACGCGTCGATGTCCGGCTGCGCGCCGGCCATCCAGTCGCGCTTGAACGCGCCGAGCACGTCGTCAAGCGGGCGCATCGTTGAGCAGCTCCTTGAGGTTGGTCAGGCCGCGCTTGCGGCGCTGGTAGACGTTCGCGGTCGTGATGCCCAGCCGCTGCGCGATCTCGTCGTCGGGGACGCCGAGGCGGTCGAGCATGAGCACCTCGCGGTGGCTGGGGTTCTTCATGCGGGCCATGGCACGGTCCAGTTCGTCCTTGAGCTCGGCGACCTGCACCGCGCGCTCGAACGTGCGGGTGGCCTGCGCCCGGGAGAGGCGGTCCAGGTCGTCGTGATCGTCCCCGGGCGCCTTGCGCGCGCGCCGTGAGCGCTGCTCCTGCTTCATGCGCTCGCGCGCCACGTCGGCGCACGCGTACCACGTCGCGGTGCGCGCGGCGTTGTGCAGTTCCCCGACGCTGACGCCCCTGAAGGTCGCACCGAGCTTGAACCACACCCGCTTGCGGGCGCGCTGGAACGCCTCGTCACGGTCGTCCCGACCCAGGCGCTCGCCGGCCGTGCGGGGGATGACGAAGGCCCGCACGAACACCTTCAGGCGGTCGTCGAGCTTCACGGCGATGGCGCCCCACAGCTGGCGCGCCGTGGGGTCGTCCCCATGATCGCGGGCGACCGCGAACCGTTCGACCAGACGGTCGAGCGACAGGCACCCGAGGGGGTCGTAGGACGACGGCACTCGGGATGGGTCGGAGGCGCCGAACACGATCTGACAGTGATCTTTGCAAGGGTCCCGGAGGGCACCGCTACTCTCGGTCCTCTTGCCCCGGACGCCCCACGAGCCGGTCGCCGCCAGCCCCGCCGAGCGCGGTGACGACCACGGTTGGGTCGGCCTGGCTCTCAGCGTGCTGGCGATCGCCCTGGCAGCCCTCGTCGTCCTGGCCGTTCCGGCGCTGAGGGACGCCGCCGGACATGCCGTGCACGGCGAGGGGGATGGGCTCCGCGCGCAGCTCCGGGGCCTGGGCGCCGTCGGCGTCCTCGTGCTCGTCGCCGTGATGCTCGTGCACGCGGTGGTGATCTACCCGTCGGAGCTCGTGACCGCGACGGCCGGTTACGTCTACGGCTTTGCGGCGGGGCTGCCCATCGTGCTCGGTGGCTGGCTGGCGTCGGCCATCCTGACCTACTGGCTCGGGCAGCACGCGGGACGGCCGGTCCTCCGGCGGCTGGCCGGCGGCCACCGCCTGGATCGCGCCGAGGCGGCGGTCGAGCGCGGCGGGGCGTCCGTCCTGCTGGCCGCCCGCCTGATCCCCATCGTGCCGTACAGCCTGATCGGCTACGTCGCCGGTGCCGCGCGTGTCCCGATGTGGACGTTCGTGTGGACGACGGTCGTGGGGTCCCTGCCGCTGTCGGTCGTCGTCGTCGCGCTCGGCACGCGCCTGGACTCCTTCTCGTTCAGCGACCCGGTGGTGTGGCTGGTGGTCGTCCCGCTGCTCACGGCCGCGCTGGCCGCCCGCCCGCTGGCGCGGCGCATGCGGCTGTAGCCGCCGAGGCCGGGACGCGGGCGGATATTTCGGCCGGGCGCGTAATACCGGCGCCGCCCGCCGGTTGGACTGGCAGCACCGCCCGTCCAACCTTGAGTTCAGGAAGCCACGCCATGTCACGCAGGACCCGCAGCCTCACCGCCCACATGCGTGTGCGAGACGCATATGAGACGGCGCAGGGGAGAAACGAAAGTACGGTTCGCCCCGTGACCCTCCGCCGTCTTGCCCTGCTCGCGACCTTGCTCGTCAGCCTCCTGACCGCGACCGCCGCGCAGGCGTTCCCGGACAACCAGTACCTGCAGCTGGTCGGCCTCGACGAGACCCACGGCTCGTGGGTGCGTGAGTACGCCGGTCCGGCGCTCCCGTCCACGACGGTCTACGCGGCGACCGAGGATGACGGCGTCTACAGGTCGACGACCGGCGGCGTCAGCTGGGCACCGGTCAACGGTGGCCTCGTGCAGGCCCACGGCGATTACCACGTGCGGGCGATCATCGCGACCGGGAGCGGTGCTCTTGCCGGCACCGAAGGCGGGCTCTTCAAGCTCACCGGCAGCAGCTGGACCCCGCTCGCCCAGGGTGACGAGGCCGACCCGGCCCACCCGAAGAAGCTCAACCGGTCCGTGCAGTCGCTCCTCTCCGGGCCGACCGGCATGTTGGCCGGCGTCTTCAACGGCGGGGTCTACAAGTCCAGCGACGACGGTGCGACCTGGACGCCGCCCGCGCCCGGGAACGGCATGCCCGCCGGGGAGACCGTCTGGTCCCTGAGCACGCTGACCCAGAACCTCATCTACGCCGCGACCTCCTCCGGCCTCTACGCGTCCGTCGACTTCGGCAACAGCTGGACCCCGGTCGGGGACGGCATCACCGGGACGACGTTCCGGGTCTTCGTCGACGGCGACAACCCGAACATCATCTACGCGGGCACCTCCGATGGCTTCTTCCGATCGATCACGCTCGGCCTGACGTGGACGAAGGAGGACGGCCCTCCCGGCCATTCGATCGGCAGCGGGCCGGTCCGCTCGATCCAGCAGAAGGCGGGCGTCAACGAGACGCGCATCTACGCGACCACGAACCAGGGCCTCTACGTCGGCACGACGGGGAACAACGACACGGGAGGCTTCATCCCCGGACCGATCTCCTGGCGCAAGATCGTCCCGAACGATGCGGGTCTGAACGGTCACAACGAGCTCTGGAGCGTGTCGAGCTTCATCGGCGGGACGGCGTTCCTCATCGGCAGCCACGGCGGCGGTGGCTTCGGCCTGACGATGACGCCGCCGAACAACACGGTCGCGCCGGTGCTCAGCCCGACGGTCGGCCTGACCGTCGGTGACACCGTGGCGACGACCAACGGCACCTGGACGGGAACGCAGACGATCGAGTACGAGTACCAGTGGCAGGACTGCGGGACCACGAACAACGCGAACAACTGCGTCGACGTCAAGGGCGCCACCGAGAAGACGTTCGCGCTCCCCGACACGCTGTACAGCGGTGGGATGGGCCATTACTTCCGGGCGGTGGTGACCGGGAAGAACGACTTCCCGAGCTTCCCGATGGTCCCGTACACCGGCAAGTCGACCCTCGCCGGGCCCGTCGGGCCGGCCGCGAACACCGTGCCCGGCTACGGCCAGCACAGCGCTCCGTCGATGGTCGTCCTCAACGGCGATCCGGGCAACAACTTCCCGATCCCCGGCGCGACGCTGCACGCGCAGAACTGGAACATCACGCCGTGCACGGCCGGGATCCCGGCCGGTGCCCTGAACTGCAGCTACAAGTTCAGCTGGGTGCGCTGCCTCTACGGCAACGGTGGCGTCGACGAGACCGACCCCAGCTGCGAGGCCGCCCGGAACGCCCAGGGCCTGCTCGTCACCACGCAGGACTTCCACCTCACCGAGCAGGACATCGACCACACCTTCTGCGTGAAGGTGACCGGCTCCAATGCCAACGGCGCGGCCACGACGACGTGCAGTGGCTTCTCCAACACCATCTTCCCGCTGGCTCCCGCGGCGGTGACGGCCCCGTTCATCGAGGGCACGGCCATCGTCGGCGGCTCGCTCTCGGGCAACGCCGGGCTGTGGAAGCCCGCGCCGGCGAGCTACAAGCGCCAGTGGCAGCAGTGCGACGCCGGAGGCTCCGGCTGCAGCTACATCAGCGGCGCGACTGGCGCGTCGTACAAGCCGACGGCCGACGACGTCGGCCACACGCTCCGGGTGCTGGTCACGGTCGACTCGAACGGGGCCAACAAGTTCCCCGGTCCGGTCGACGGCGTGAGCGCCCCCAGCGGGGTCGTCGCGAACGCCCCGGTCCCGCCGGGCGGCCCGGTCACACCGATCACCCCCGTCACGCCGGTCACTCCGGTGACGCCGGTGACGCCTGTGACGCCGGATGCGTCGGCCCCGCTCTTCAAATCGGTGACGGCCCCGGCCTCGGTCAAGGCCGGCAGCTCGCTGGGCATCCTCATCGGCCTGTCGGAGCCCGGCACGGTGCGCGTGACCCTGCAGCAGGTCGTCGCCGGCCGCAAGCAGGGCAAGACGTGCAAGGCGGGCCGCAAGACGGGCAAGAAGTGCACGATCTACAAGACGGTGAAGAAGCAGAGCTTTGCCGTCACCGGATCGCGCAAGCTCTCGATCGCCACGAAGAAGCTGAGCAAGGGCAAGTACCGCGTGCTCATCCAGCCGGTCGACGCCGCCGGCAACGTCGGCAAGACGAAGATCCTGAATCTGCGCCTCAAATGATGCGCTGAAGGCCTTTTGTCGGGAGCGGCTGAGCGGTCCGGATCGTCGTTCCTGGCCAGGAGCGCAAGGAGGGACAGGCCGCCAGGCCGGACCTCCTCGCAGCGACGCCGCCAGGGGCGGCGAGGCGCTACCGGTCAGGCGCTCCCTTGCGGAGAGCGGCGAGCTCCTCCCACGAACGCGTGTTGGCCACCTGGGTCGGCGTTACCCACGCACGCCGCGCCGTCCCCACGCCCCAGCTCGTGAGCCCGAGCTTCTCGGGTCCGTGGGCGTCGGAGTCGATGACGAGCAGCACGCCGGCCGCCACCGCCGCCCGCGCGTGGACGTCGTGCAGGTCGCGCCGGTCCGGAGCGGAGTTGATCTCCAGGAACGTGCCCGTCCGTGCCGCCGCCTCGATGACGGCATCGATGTCCACCGCGTAGGCGGGACGCTGCTCGATCTTGCGACCCGTCGGATGCCCGAGCGCGTGCACGTGGGGATGCTCGAGCGCGTGGACGATCCGCTGTGTCATCGCCCGCTCGTCCAGGTTGAAGGCCGTGTGGACGGAGGCGACGACCCAGTCGAGCTCGGCGAGCAGGTCGTCCGCGTAGTCCAGCGAGCCGTTCGGCAGGATGTTGACCTCGGTGCCCGCGAGGATCGTGATGCCCTCGACGGCCGCGTCCGCCTCACGGACGCGCTGGATCTGCCGACGCAGCTCGTCCGGGCTGACGTCGTTGCCGAAGCCGTGCGACGCCGAGTGGTCGGTGATCGCGATGTACGACAACCCCCGTTCGCGTGCCGCTATCGCCATCTCGGTGATCGTGGCGCGGCCGTCGGAGGCGATCGTGTGCATGTGCAGGTCGCCCTTGAGGTCCGCCTGCGTGATGAGCTGCGGCACGTCGGCCTCGCCGGTGAACTGCAGCTCGCCGCGGTCCTCGCGTAGCTCCGGCGGAATCCACGGCAGGCCGAGCAGCGCGTACACCTCTTCCTCGGTCGCGCAGCGGTGCGTCTGACCGGTGGCGTCGTCGGTGATGCCGTATTCGCTGACGTGCAGGCCCTTGCGGACAGCAGCCGCCCTCAGGGCCGTGTTGTGGTTCTTGGAGCCGGTGAAGTGTTGCAGCAGGTTCCCGAGCTGGTCCGGCTCGACGACGCGCACGTCGATGCTCAGGCCGTTGTGGGTGATGCCCCTGGCGGCGTTGTCGCCCGGGTTGCCCGCGGACTCGAGCTCCGGCAGCGCGGCGAAGGCGTCCAGCAGCGCGCGCGGATCCGACGCCGTGGCGATGATGTCGAGGTCCTTGACGCTGTCGGCCATGCGCCGCGCGCTGCCGGCGATGTGCACCTCGTCGCTGGCAGGGTGCGCGCGTAGCGCCTCGACGATCGGCCCGGCCGTCTCCATGGCGCGGTACAGCGGGATGCGCCGGGATCGCTCGTCACCGTGCCCGGCGGCGATCGCCTCGAGCACCGCCACCTCGAACTTGGGACCGAACCCCTTGACGCCACGCAGGCGCTCGTCCTGGGCCGCCTGAGCGAGTGCCTCGAGCGAGTCGATCTGCAGCTCGTCATAGAGCTTGCGGGCGCGCTTGGGGCCGAGCCCCGGCAGCCGCGTCATCGCGATCAGCCCGGGCGGGAAGGTGCCGCGCAGACGGTCCAGCGCCGGGATCGACCCGGTGTCCACGAGGGCCTTGAGCTTCTCCTCGAGCGTCTTGCCGATGCCCGGCAGCGACGTGACGGTGCCCTCGCGGGTGAGGGTCGCCACCGAGCGCGAGGCGTCGCGGACCGCCTTCGCGGCGTTGCGATAGGCCAGCACCCGGTGCACGACAGCGCCGTCAAGCTCGTACAGATCGCCCAGCTCGTCGAAGAGCTCGGCGATGCGCGCGTTGGTCAGGTCGGGCGGAATGTCGGCCATGGCGTTCCGTAGGCTACGCGCCGCATGCCCGGACCACCTTGGCTCATCTTGCCCACCTTCAATGAGGCGGAGAACGTCGAGGCGGTCGTGCGGGCCGCGGACGCGGTGCTCCGTGACGCCGCGCCCGACGGGCACCACGTCCTCGTGGTCGACGACAGCTCCCCGGACGGGACGGGCGAGATGGCCGACGCCCTCGCCTCGGAGCTCGAAAGTGTGTCAGTCCTGCACCGGACGGTCCGCGAAGGCCTCGGTCCCGCGTACCTGGCCGGGTTCGCGCACGCGCTGGAGCGTGGCGCGGGCTATGTCATGGAGATGGACGCCGACTTCTCGCACGACCCGGCGGACCTCGCGCGCCTGCTGGCGGCGGCGCAGAACTCGTGCGACCTCGCCCTCGGCTCCCGGTACGTGCCCGGCGGCGGCGTACAGGACTGGGGGTACGTCCGGCGCGCCATCAGCCGCGGCGGCTCCTGGTACGCCCGGCGGGTGCTCGGGCTCGAGGTGCGCGACGTCACCGGCGGCTTCAAGTGCTTCCGAGCCGAGGTCCTGCATGCCATCGACCTCCCGACGATCCGCTCCCGGGGCTACGCCTTCCAGGTCGAGCTGACGTACCGCGCCGTGCGGGCCGGCTTCCGTGTCCGGGAGGTTCCGATCCAGTTCCGTGACCGGCAGTTCGGCACGTCGAAGATGTCGGCGGCAATCGCGGTCGAAGCGATGCTGCTGGTGCCGCGGCTGCGCCGCCGCTAGGCACATTGACGCGCGCGGCTCAAGCCCTCGGCGCCGCGCGTCGATGCCGTGGGTTGATGCCAAGCTCGAACTACGCCTTCGTCCAAGGGGTCCGCGACACGCGGGGCGCGCTCGTGCGCTGGAACCAGGATCCCTGGCCGGTGCTGCGTGGCTGGCTCATCGGTGCCGCGCTCGTGACCGCCGCGCTCCTGGGCGCCGTCTGGGTCGTCGGCTCGCTGGCCGCGCCTGACCCGCGCAGCGGCACGATCCTCGCGGGCTTCAACGCGCCCGCGTCCATCAGTGACGTCGGCCGTGTGCTGTTTCGCAACTCGCTCGTCCTGGCGCTCCATTCGCTGGCGTGCGTGGCGGGGTTCATCGCCGGCAGCTCGCTGCCGGCGCAGGCGGCCCAGCACAGTCGCTTCAGGCAGCGCGCCCACGACCGCATCGGCCGCGCGGCGATCGTCTTCGTCGTCTGTGCCACGTCGTTCTCGCTCGTGACCCAGGCGCTCGCGATCGGCCACGCCGCCTCGTCGCTCGGTGCGGAGAACGGCATGTCGGTCGGCCTGCTGCTCCTCGGGCTGTTGCCGCACGCGCTACCGGAGCTGATGGCCCTCTTCCTGCCGCTGGCCGCCTGGATGATCGCCAGTCGCCGCGGGGACTGGCACGACCTGCTGGCGGCGACCTTCGTCACCACCGCGCTCGCCGCGCCCGTCCTCGTCATCGCGGCGTTCATCGAGGTCTTCGTCAGCCCGCATCTGCTGCTGGCGCTGCGCGGGTAGGCTCGCCGGACGGCCTTGTCACCTGACGGGCCACTTCATTTTGTATAGTGGTCGTCAGCGCGTAATCGAAGGAGATCAAAATGGGAACCCTGCAGGACGTCACCGATTCCAACTTCCAGGCCGAGGTCATCGAAGCCGATCAGCCCGTGCTGGTCGACTTCTGGGCGCCCTGGTGCGGTCCGTGCCGCGTCGTCGGCCCCGTGCTCGAGGAGATCGCCGGTGAGCGCTCCGATCTGAAGATCGTGAAGCTCAACGTCGACGAGAACCAGCTGACGGCAGCCAAGTTCGAGGTCCTGTCGATCCCGACCATGATCCTGTTCAAGGCCGGCGAACCCGCCAAGAAGATCATCGGCGCGTTCCCGAAGAAGAAGCTCGAAGCGGAGCTCGCGCCCATCCTGGCGTAGCCCAGGCCCAGGGCCCGGGGGACGTCCTTGCCGACGTCGTGCCCGCAGCGCGAGCACGACGTCGTCGTCTTAGAACCTGTTCAAAAAGGCGCTGCGGTGAGGGGCCTGTCTCGCGGCGCCTGGCGCCACCCGGCGACACCACCAATACAACCAGTATGGGTCGTGTCGCCGGGC
This sequence comes from Solirubrobacterales bacterium, assembly GCA_025964155.1. Classification (GTDB taxonomy): domain Bacteria; phylum Actinomycetota; class Thermoleophilia; order Solirubrobacterales; family Solirubrobacteraceae; genus Paraconexibacter. The sequence goes on along the minus strand of JAOPZJ010000219.1, from coordinate 4,734 downwards.
GTCGCCTGGCATCCACGATCCGGGCGCCCTCACCGGACCGCCTGATTTTGAAACAGGTTCTTATCCGCCGCGGTCAGGCCGCCGCGGCAGCGTCGGCCGGCTCCGGACGCACCCGGGCCTCCGGATCGGCACGGCCTTCGCTGAAGCTGACGCCCTCGCTCACGAGCGCCGCTCGTACGCGTTCGGGGTCCCCGAGCGCGGTCGGCGCGACGGTGCCGTCGACCTTCAGCACGCGGTGGGCTCCCTCGCAGTCCAGTCGCCGCAGCCGCTGGTTGACGCCGAGCACCTGCCGCGGCACGCCGCCCGCGGCACTGCAGACGTCGGCATAGCTCATCCAGCGCCCGGACGGGATCGCGCCGACCACGGCGCGCAAGGTCTCATCGTCCATCAGGTCCTCCTCGTTGTGGGTGTGCCCACTACAGGCGCCGGCGCCGGCAGTTCGCCCCCTGGGCGGGGCGCTCGCGTTGCCGCGTTGCCGCGTCGACGCGTCGACGCTTGGCTGCGCAGCCGGCGGCCAGGCTGCCGAGCGTCTGATCGGCCCGGGTGAGGCGGGCAGATCCGACACTCGCGTTCGAGTTCGGGACGAACGTCTGATTGAGCCGGGTGAGGCGGGCGAATCTCACAGTCGCGTTCGAGCACCGGGATGTGCGTCATGCCGGTCACGCGGCCGTTGCACTCTTGGCACAGGAAGGCCGTTGTGCTTCCACAGCGCGGGCGAGGACGCTGTGGCGATGGTCTGTCATCCCGATGCCGTCCTCGCCGATCTGGCATCCGCACAGCACGGACGCGTGGCACGCCGGCAGCTCTTGGCCCGTGCGATCTCACGCCACTGGATCGATCACCGGGTGGCGTCAGGACATCTCATCAAGGAGTACGCCGGCGTGTACGTCGTCGGACACCAGACGTCCACCATCGCGGGTCGCATGATGGGTGCCGTGCTGGCCTGTGGGCCGCGAGGATCGATTGGGCAGCTTTCCGGACTCATGGCGCTGCGCATCCTGCCCTACGCCCCAGGCACGCTCCACGTCGTCGTCCCGCCGGGATCCCTTCGTGCCCACAAGGGCGTTGCGGTTCACCGCGCCGACCTCTGGCCGTCAGAGCTCACCGAGGTGGGCGGGATCCCCTGTACGACCGCGGTGCGCGCCCTCATGGACAGCGCGCCGCTCCTGAGCCGCCGAGAGCTCGAGCGTGCATGTGACGAGGCGGCGTTCCTGAAGCTCCTGTCGCCGACGCGCGCCCGCCGATATCTGAGGGCGCGCGCCGGTCACCGCGGAGCAGCCTTGCTGCGCTCGGTGCTCGACGAACACGCCATCGGCACGACACGGACCATGTCGGAACTGGAGGAGCGGTTCCTCGCGTTGTGTGACGCCGCGGGCTTCCCTCGGCCGATCGTTAACCGGCGGACCCAGACAGCGGACGGGGTCCCGAAGCTCGACTTCGTCTGGTACGCCTTCCGTCTCGTCGTCGAGACGGACGGCCGCGCGGCGCACGACATCCTCACCGTGGAACGACGCGACGCCGAACGCGACGCGGCCCTGAGCACCGCGGATTTCCGTGTGCTGCGCTTCACCTGGTGGGACGTCGTCCACGACGCGGCCCGCGTGACTGCGATCTTGCGGCCCCTGCTGGCGGCGTGACATGGCCCCCGCGCCCACCGCTCCGCGAGCGTCGCATCCCCCCGCGACAGCACTGCCGATCCGACACTCACGCCAGACCGCTCCGCGAGCGTCGCATCCGCCCGCGACAGCGCTGCCGATCCGACACTCACGCCCGACCGCTCCCAGCGCGCCCTCAGTCCGCCGCGGTCCGGATCGCCAGGTGCAGCGCCTGCCCGTCGATGCTCACGTCGGTGCTGCCGACCGCCGTGCCTGGAGCCTCGCCGTCGTAGCTGACGGTCGTCGCGAGCACCTCGCCCGCGATCCACGCCTCCCACTCGCGGGCGGCCGCCACGAGCACCTCGGCGCCCTCGAGCGACAGCGCGATGCGGTCGCCGACGGTGAGGCCGGATTCCTTGCGCAGGTTCTGCACGGCGCGCACGACCTCGCGGGCCCAGCCCTCGCGGCGCAGGTCGTCATCGATCGTGAGGTCCAGGGCGACGGCGTGTGACCCCTCACGCTCGACCTCGTAACCCTCCAGCGGCTGCATGACAAGCGCGACGTCGTCGGCGGTCAGCTCGTGCTCGCGGCCGCCGACGAAGACGCCGACCGACCGGCCGTCACGGAACGCCTCCGCGACGTGCGCGGCGTCCAGCGCGGCAATGGCCTCGGCGGCCGCCGGCATCTGCTTGCCGAAGCGGGGGCCGAGGCTGCGGTAGTTCGGCTTCAGCGTGTAGGAGCCGAGCTCGTCCGCGCTGCCGATGAAGCGCAGCGTCTTCACGTTCAGCTCTTCCCGGATCATCGCATCGTGGGCGGCGATCGCCTCGCGCTCCCGGTCCCCGGCGACGATGACGGCCTCGCGCAGCGGCTGGCGTACCTTGATCTTCGACTGCCCGCGCGCCATCAGCCCGAGACGGACGGCGTCACGGGCGATCGACATCTCCTCCTCCAGGGCCACGTCGCGCGGTCCGGCCGCCGGCCAGTCCTCGAGGTGGACGGAGTCCAGGCGGGTGGGGTCGCCCGTCGTCAGGCCGTCGTAGATCGCGTCGGCCACGAACGGCGTGAACGGCGCCAGCAGCTTGGAGACCGTCAGGAGGCACTCGTGCAGCGTCGCGAACGCCCCCGGGTCACCGGCGAAGAACCGCGGGCGCGACCGGCGCACGTACCAGTTGCTCAGATCGTCGACGAACGCGCCGATCGCCCGGCCGGCGAAGGTCGCGTCGAAGGCGTCCAGGCGCTCCGTGACCTCCGCCACGGTCGCCGCCAGGCGTGACCGAACCCAGCGATCCAGGTCCGTCTCGGTTGCCGGAACCCCTTCCTCGACCGTGTACAGCTGCAGGAACGCGTACGTGTTCCACAGCTGGCGCAGAAAGAGGCGCACGCCCTCGCCGATGTCCTCGATCTTGAAGCGGTAGCCGTCCCACGGCTGCTTGGAGGTGAAGAAGTACCAGCGGAAGGCGTCGGCGCCGAACTGGTCGATGACGCTCCACGGCTCCACGACGTTGCCGAGCGACTTGGACATCTTCTTGCCGTCCTTGTCGAGGATCAGTCCGAGGCAGACGACGTTCTCGTACGGCGCCCTGTCGAAGAGCAGCGTGTTGACCGCCAGCAGCGAGTAGAACCAGCCGCGTGTCTGGTCCAGGCCCTCGCAGATGTACTGCGCCGGGAAGGCCTGCTCGAAGGCCGCTTGCCCCGCGGGGTCGATCGGCGCGTGGTGCTGGGCGAACGGCATGCAGCCCGTGTCGAACCACACGTCGATGACCTCGGGTACGCGCCGCATGAGCTTGCCCGTCTCCGGATGCGGGAACGTGACGTCGTCCACGTAGGGGCGGTGCGGATCCTCGAGCGCGACCCCGGAGAGCCGCTCGAGCTCCGCGAAGGACCCGATGCACATGACCTCGGCGCCGTCATCGCTGCGCCAGACGGGCAGCGGGGTGCCCCAATAGCGCTCGCGCGACAACGCCCAGTCCACGTTGTTCTCCAGCCAGTCGCCGAACCGCCCGTGCTTGATGTGCTCCGGGTACCAGTTCACCGTCTCGTTCGCGGCCAGCAGTCGGTCGCGGAGGCCGGCGGTGGCGACGAACCAGGACGGCTTGGCGTAGTAGATGAGCGGCGTCCCGCAGCGCCAGCAGTGCGGATAGGAGTGCTCATACGCGGTGGCCTTGAGCAGGCGCCCGCCGGCGCGCAGCTGCTCGACGATCTCGCCGTCGACGTCCTTGACGTTGCGTCCGGCGTAGTCGGTGATGCGCTCGTCGTAGCGGCCGTCAAGGCCGACCGGATTGATGACCGTCAGCCCGGCGGCGGTGCCGAGCCGGTAGTCGTCCTCACCGAAGGCGATGGCCGTGTGGACGATGCCGGTGCCGTCGTCGGCGGTGACGAAGTCGCCGAGGAGGACGGAGTGCGCACGCTCGCCCCACTCCGAGGACGCGATGTAGTGAAACGGCGGGTCGTACCGCACCCCCTCAAGCTCCGAGCCCGGGAAGCGGTGCAGGACCTCGGCGTCCTCGCCGAGGATGCGTTGGACGAGGCCGGCCGCGAGGACGAAGACGCCGCCGTCCCCTCCGGACGCGCGGACATACTCCAGCTCCGGCGCGACCGCGGCGGCGGCGTTGGACGGCAGCGTCCACGGAGTCGTGGTCCAGACGAGCAGCTCGTCGCCGGGCTGCAGCCGGGACGTTGCGACGTCGGTAACCGGCAGACGCACGTACACCGACTGGTCGACCACATCCTTGTAGCCCTGGGCGACCTCGTGGGAGCTGAGCGCCGTGCCGCAGCGCGGGCAGTACGGGACCACCTTGTGCCCCTCGTACAGCAGCTCCCTGTCCCACATCGTGCGCAGCGTCGACCACACCGATTCCACGTACGACGCGTCCAGCGTGCGGTAGGCGTCGTCAAGGTCGATCCAAAAGCCGATGCGCTCGGTGAGCTTGTCCCATTCCGCTAGGAACGTGAACACCGACTCACGGCACTTCGCGTTGAACGCCTCGATGCCGTAGGCCTCGATGTCGGCCTTCGAGCGAAGCCCGAGCTCTTTCTCGACCTGGATCTCGACGGGCAGGCCATGGCAGTCCCACCCGCCCTTGCGCTTGACCTCGTAGCCGCGCATCGTCTTGAAGCGCGGGTAGATGTCCTTGAACAC
>JAOPZJ010000208.1 GCA_025964155.1 Solirubrobacterales bacterium | reverse complement strand
TCGGGGGCGGCGTCGAGGCTGCCCGAGAACAGGCGATGCGGCCGCGCACGGCGGCCGCCGCGGTCCCGCATCCCGTCGGCCAGGCCGCTGCGCGGGCCGGCGTGACCGCCGGTGTGCTGCAGACCGTCGTCCGCCTGCCACGGTCGGTCTTCGCTCCCGGCAAGCATCCCGCCAAGGGCAGGCGCGTGATCACCGGTGCCAAGCCGCAGGCCGCGCAGGCGGTCACCGTCGCGGACCCGAGCACGACCATCGGCCTCCCCGTCGTGGTCACCGCCGTCGCGGACGGTGGTGTCGAGGCACCGCTGGAGGAGGTCCCGGTCGTCGAAGGCACGCTGCCGACCACCGACGGGACCCATCCGACGGCGCCCGCCGACGACCCAGCCGCCGGCGCCGCGGGCGCGCCGTCGACCGGCGAGGCACCCGCCGGCGGGACCGTGAGCGGGCCGACCGCGACCGGCACGACTCAGGCGCCCGCCTCCGGGTCCACCGTGACCGCGCAAGCCGCACAGACGACTCCCGCCTCGGGGCGAGGCTCCGGCGGCGCGCCGGCGCCCGCGGAGGGGTCGCCACCCGCCCGCGGCCCGGGCCCACGCTGACCCCCGCGACACTCCACTAGGGTCAGCAAATGGACCCCTACGCCGCAACCCTCGAGCACGAGCAGGTGCTCGTCCGGCGTGGCAAGCGCTCCGGTCTCTTCACGATCGTGGCGGTGCATTCCACCGCACGCGGCCCGTCGCTCGGCGGCTGTCGCATGTGGCCGTACGACGACGCCCGCGCGGGGCTCCGCGACGCCTTGCGCCTGTCTCGCGCGATGACGTACAAGTCCGCGGTCGCCAACCTGCCGCTTGGCGGCGGCAAGGGCGTGATCATGCTGCGCGGAGGCACGTCGATGACGCCCGAGCGACGCCGGGCGGCCCTCGAGGACTTCGCCGACACCGTGCAGGCGCTGGACGGTGCCTACATCACCGCCGAGGACGTCGGGACGGCCGCTCGCGACATGGACGTGATCGCGTCCCGGACTCCCCACGTCAGCGGCCGCGCGAAGAAGCACGGCGGCTCCGGTGACCCCAGCCCGTTCACCGCGCTCGGCGTCGAAGCGGCCGTCCTGGCCAGCCTCGAGCGGGCATTCCCGGGCCGCTCGCTGCAGGACCGCAGCGTCGCGGTCGTCGGCTTGGGCAACGTCGGCCTCCGCGTCGCCAAGCTTCTGGCCCGCCGCGGCGCCACGCTGCTCGTCAACGACATCGACCCCGCCCGCAAGGCGGACGCAGACAGGCTCGGCGCGCGCTGGGTGACCGCCGCCGAGGCGCTCAGCGCGCCCGTGGACGTCTACTGCCCCTGCGCCCTCGGCGGCGTCCTCGACCACGAGACCGTCTCCCACGTGCAGGCGCCCGTCATCGCCGGGGCCGCCAACAACCAGCTCGCCTCCGACGACGTGGCCGCGCTCCTGCGCCGGCGCGGCATCCTGTGGGCACCGGACTTCGTCGCGAACGCGGGCGGCATCATCAACATCGCGGTCGAGCTGTCCCCCGGCGGCTACGACCGGCGCGTGGCGACCGCCAGGGTCCGCGCGATCGCCGACACGCTCGACGCCATCTACGACGACGCGCAGTCGGCAGACCTCACGCCGCTGGCTGCGGCGATGGCGCTGGCCGAGCGGCGCGTGGCGGAGGCGGAGGGGTAGGGAGCCGGCGGCGCGCGTGGAGCACGGCTGAATCCGCCGACTCCACCGCCTCCAGCCGTACGCGGATCCCGTTGAGGAACGCCATGCCCGCGAGGGGCTCGAGGTCCTCCGGTGCGCTCCCGGCCAGGACGTTGACGTTCACGCCGCCGGCGGCGTTGGCCACCTGCCAGCCACCGTGGTGTCCCCAGCCGTGCGGGACGGCCACGACGCCGGGGGTCACCTCGTCGGTGACCTTCACGGCGACCTGGATGGCGCCGTCCTTGGAGACGATCCGCATGGCGCCCCCGTCCACGACCCCCAACCTGCCCGCGTCTTCGGGATGCACGCGCGCGGCGTGGGTGCGGGCGCTGCCGGCCATGAGCTTCGGCGAGTTGTGCATCCACGAGTTGTGCGAGCGCAGCTCTCGCAGGCCGATGAGGCGCATCGGGAAGTTCGGGTCGGCCGCCGCACGCCCGTCGGCCAGCAGGCGCTCGAGCTCGCCGATGATCGCCGGGGGGTCCAGATGCACGCGCCCGTCACCGTGGCGGACCCTCTGGCGCAGGATGCCGGTCGGCAGGCTGTCGCCCAGTTGGATGCCGTGCGGGCGCGCCGCGACCTTGGCGAGCGTCAGCCGCGGGCCGGTGCGGCGCAGGCCGAAGAGGTCGCCGTCGCGGCCGGTGCGCAGCAGGACGTCGGCCATCCGTCGCGGGTGCACCTTGATGCCCAGGCGGCCGAGGGCCCGCAGTGCCTTGCCGGAGCTCGGCGTGATGCCCAGGCGGTCGCTGATCGCCTCGATGATCTGCCACTCCTGCCGGGCCTCGCCGGCGGGCGGGACGACGGCCTCGGTCCATTGCACGTACGGGGTGCGGGCAAAGGGCATCAGCGCCAGCGGCAGGTCCTCGCGCTCCAGGAACGAGGTGGCCGGGAGGATGTAGTCGGCCTCCTGATTGGTCTCGGTGACGTACAGGTCGATGGAGACCATGAGGTCCAGCTGCCCCAGCGCTGCGCGCATGCTCGTCGCGTCCGGGACGCTCAACACGGGGTTGCCGGCGGAGACGAGCAGCGCCCGCAGCGCGCCCTCGCCGGGGGTCGTGATCTCCCGCGGGATGAGGGTGGCGGGCATCGCCCCGAGCACGTCCGGAAAACCGCCGACGCGCGAGTGCTTGGCGCCGTAGGTATCCAGTCCCGACTTCTCGGCGGCGTCGTCGAGGCTGATGGGCGGCAGCCCGAAGACGGCGCCGCCGCGGTGGTCCAGGTTGCCGGTCACGACGTTCACCGCGTCCATGAGGAACGAGACGAGCGTGCCGAAGCGCCCGAGGCACGAGCCGGTGCGCCCGTAGACCGCGGCGCCCGGGGCGGCGGCCAGGTCGCGGGCCAGCGTGACGATCTCTTGTGCGGGGATGCCGGAGTGGCGGGCGGCGTCCTCGGGCGTCACCGCCCGGACCGCGGTTTCCAGCCACCCGGTCCCCACGGCCTGGCGGGCCAGGGCGGCGCGATCGACGAGGTCCTCGGCGAAGAGCACGTGCAGCAGAGCGAGCATGAGCCACGCGTCGGTGTCCGGGCGGATCGCCACGTGCTCGAAGGCACGTGCGGTCTCCGTGCGGCGCGGGTCCACCACCACGACCCGCCCGCCACGGCCGGTGATGGCGTTCAGATCCTCACGGATCCGCGGGGCGGTCAACAGCGAGGCATGCGACACGTACGGGTTGGCGCCGATGACGAGCAGCAGGTCGGTGTGGTCCAGGTCAGGGATCGGGATGATCGTCGGCGAGCCATAGAGCATGGCGCTGGCCGCGAAGCGGTTGGACACGTCCTGCGAGGAGGCCGTGTAGTAGTGCTGCGACCCGAGGGCGTCGAGGAAGCCCTTGACCCAGATCGGGTGCGAGTAGCTGAACGCCCCGGGATTGCCCATGTACCAGCCGATGGCGCCGCCGCCGTGCTCGGCGCGGATCGTCGACAGGCGGGTGCCGATGTCGTCCAGGGCGTCGTCCCACGAGACCTGGTCAAAGCCACTGCCGTCCGCGCGGCGCTTGAGCGGGTGCAGCAGACGGTCCGGGTCGGCGTGAACCTCGACCATCGCGATCCCCTTGGGGCAGACCGCGCCCTTGCTCAGCGGATGCTCGGCGTCCGGCCGCAGCTTTGCGATCTTCCCGTCCTGCACGGTGGCGATCATCCCGCAGGAGGCCTCGCAGATCCGGCAGAACGTGACGTGCTCGGTGACGGCCATGAGCGTCAGCGTAACCCTGGCCGACCAGCCAGTCCACCCGTGTTCAGCTTTGCGTATACCAGCTCGGCGGCCACTTCGGCCGCTCCACGCCGTCCGGGAGCCGCCGCTCCTCCTCGAGCTTGTCCAGATGTGCGGCGAGCGTCACCGCCGCGGCCGGACGCAGGACGTTCGGGATGTCGGCCCAGGCGGTGTCCAGCAGCGCCTCGATCGTGCGCGCGCCGGCGTTCAGGGCGTCGACGAGCTTGCACTCGCGCTCCAAGCGGTGGGCGATGTACTCGTCGAGCTTGGCCATCGGGTCCTCGACGACCGGGCCGTGGCCCGGCCAGATCCGCCGCGGTTGCAGCGCCTTGAGCAACTCCAGCCCGGCCAGGTACCCGCGCAGCGCGCCCGGGTCGGGAGCGACGAAGACGCTCCCCTGCCCAAGGACGGCGTCCCCGCTGAAGACCGTGTCGTAGATGACGAAGGACAGGTGGTCAGGCGCGTGCCCGGGCGTAGCGGCGACGGCGAACGAGCCGATCATGTCCCCATTGGCCAGCTTCACGTCGCCCGGATACCGCGAGGCGTGGACCGGGACGTCACCTCCGAGCGCCTCGACGAGCGCGGGTACGCCGCCGGCGTGATCGGAATGGTCGTGCGTGAGCAGGATGCCCGCCGCCCCGCCACGGGCCTCCACCTCGGCCGCGAGCGCGGCGACGTGCGCGTCCAAGGCCGGACCCGGGTCGATGACCCAGCAGCCGTCGCGGCCGACGACGTAACTGTTGGTGCCCGTGAGGGTGAACGGGCCCGGATTGTCCGCGCGGATGAGTACGACATCGACGTCGGGGGTCATCGGTCGGACGATAGTGCCACGACATTTTTACCCGGCAGCGCGGCCCGATGCGCGACACTGTCCGTCTTGCCTTCCGTCCCTGACCGCCTCAGCGCCCTGGACTTCAGCTTTCTCGCCCTGGACTCGCCCCAGGCGCCGTTGCACGTGGGCTGGACCATGCGCTTCGACGGAACCGCCCCCTCGTTGGCGGCGTTCCGCCGCCACCTCGACGCGCGCCTGGACCTCGTCCCGCGCTTTCGCCGCTGCGTGAGGATGCCGGCGCTCGGCGCCGGCGACCCGCGCTGGGTCGACGATCCGGGCTTCGACATCGCCCACCACGTTCACGAGCTGACGCTGACCGCCCCCGGCGGCCCCGCCGAACTGCGCGAGCTGGCAGGGATGCTGCTCTCCCAACGCCTCGACGCCGATCGCCCGCTGTGGCAGCTGTACCTCGTCCGCGGCATGGGCAGCGACGGCTTCGCGCTCATCGGACAGGCCCACCACGCCCTGGTGGACGGCATCGCCGCGATCGAGGTCGCGATGCTGCTCTTCACACCGGACCCGCCGGCGCCCGCCGGCGGCCTCAGCTCGCGGCCACCCGCCGCGTGGCGGCCCCAGGCTGGACCCGCGGCCGCCATCACCGCGGCGTCCGCGGTGGGCGTGCGCGCCAAGGCCGCGGTGCGCCTCGCCCGCGATGCCGCCGCCCCGCCGAGCCTT
>JAOPZJ010000201.1 GCA_025964155.1 Solirubrobacterales bacterium | reverse complement strand
AGGTCGGCAGCGTCATGTGCTCGTACAACCGGATCAACGGCCAGTACGGGTGCGAGAACCAACACCTGCTGCGGACGATCCTGCGCAAGGAATGGGGCTTTGACGGCTACGTCCTCGCCGACTACGGGGCCGCGCACAACACCGTGGCGTCGCTGAACAACGGCCTGGACTTCGAGCCGTGGCCGCCGCTGGCCTATCAGCCGTTGCTCATCTCGGGCGTGCTGGCCGCCGGTCTGGCGAGCACCGCCACGCTGGATGAGCACGTCCGGTCGATGCTCACGACCTGGTTCCGCTTCGGGCTCTTCGACCGTGCCGCGTACACGGATGACGACGCGCAGATCGACAAGGGGGCCAACGCCAAGACGGCCAGGACGATCGCGGAGCAGGCGGTGACGTTGCTGAAGAACGACGGCGGCACGCTGCCGCTGAACGCGGGCAAGCTGGCGTCGATCGCGGTGATCGGCAAGGCTGCCACCACGTTCACGACGGGCGGGGGCTCGGGCAGCGTCACGCCGTTCCAGTTCGCCGCGCCGCTCGACGCGATCCGCTCGCGCGCCGGCGCCGGCGTCCAGGTCGGCTATGCCGACGGATCGGACGCGAGCGCTGCCGTGGCGCTGGCCAAGGCGGCAGACGTGGCGATCGTCTTCGCCGGCGACGCCTATGCCGAGGGCGCGGACCGGACCTGCCTCTCGCTCGAATGCCCGCGCCACAACGGCGATCAGGACGCCCTCATCCGCTCGGTTGCGGCGGCCAACGAGAAGACCATCGTCGTGCTCGCGTCCGGCGGTCCTGACCTCACGCCGTGGCGGTCGCAGGTGGCCGCCCTGGTCGAGTCGTGGTTCGGTGGCGCTCAGGTGGGCCCGGCGCTGGCGGCCGTGCTGTTCGGCGACAGTGATCCCGGCGGGCGGCTGCCGATCACGTTCCCCGACTCCGAGGCCCAGCTGCCGACCGCGGGCAGCCGGGCGCAGTACCCGGGCACCGGCCTGGACGTGCGCTACTCGGAGGGCGTCCTGATCGGCTACCGCTGGTATGACGAGAAGCGGCTCGAGCCCGCGTTCCCCTTCGGCTTCGGACTCTCGTACACCACGAGCGCGCTGAAGCACCTGACCATCACGCCCAAGGGCGACGGCGCGACGGTAACGGCGACGGTCACGAACACCGGGTCACGCACGGGGTACGCGGTCCCGCAGCTCTACGTCGGTCTCCCGCAGCCGTCCAAGGACATCGTGCAGCCACCCGCCCAGCTCAAGGGCTTTCACAAGCTGCTGCTGAAGCCCCGTCAGTCGCGCAAGGTGACGTTTGCGCTGGACGGGCGCAGCATGTCGTACTGGGATGTCAGCTCGGGCGGGTGGAAGGTCGCGGCGGGCTGCGCGGATGTCCGTCTGGGCTTCTCCTCACGCGACGTCAGCCTGCGTGGGACCCTGGCCCAGGGCGGTGCCGCCTGCCCCGGTGCGGCGGTGTCGCTCGCCTGCACGAGTAGGCGAACCGTGCGGTTCACGCTTCCGCGCGGCGCGCAGCACGTCCGGCTGACTGTCGACGGCAAGCGCCGCGTGGCCAAGCTGTCCAAGCGGGTCGTGACGCTGTCGCTGCAGGGTCTGCCGCGCCGGGCGGTGAAGGTCCGCATCACCGCGACGGTCCGCCAGCGCCGCTACGTCCGCGTCTCGGTGCTGCACCCCTGCAAGCGTAGAGCCGCCGCCTGAGAGTCCGTCGATCGGATCGTGCCGGGTCTGGGGGGCGCCCGGAGGCGCGGCGACGGGGCAGCCTGCACCCCTGGTCGTCGCCCGGATTGCCCCTGGCGCGCGCGGTGGCGCACGTACCGTCACGGCGTGCCCGGTACCCCTGTGCGAACCCCCACCGGGCGGGTCGGCGGCCGATGAGCGCGGTGCGCATGCAGCTGCTCCGCCCGTCGGCACGGGCGTACGTCGCCGGGCGCTGGACCGGGCTGGAGGCACGTTTCGGTGCGGTCCGGCTCCCGTGCCGGTGGGCCTGGACCGCCACGTGGCTCGAGCACTACGGGTCCGTCGTCGACCATCGCTTCGCCCTCGCCGTCGAGGGCGGCGAGCTCATCGGTGCGGCGCTCGTCACCCGCGACCTCGTGCACGCCGGGCCGCTGCCCGTTCGGCGTCTGCACGTCGGCACCGCGGGCGAGCCGCCCGGGGAGTCGGTGTACGTGGAGCGCAACGGCCTCCTGGTGGCGCCGGGCCGCGCCCCCGCGTTCGCGGCAGCGCTCGTCCGGCGCCTGCGCGAGGAGGGCGGGTGGGATGCGCTCTGCCTGGACGGCTTCGTGCCCGGGGACGCCGCGGCGTTTGCCGACGCGGGCGTCTCGCTCGTGCTCGACCGCCAGGCGTGCTGGGTGACGGACCTGCGGCGTGCGCAGGACGACGTCGTCGAGCTGTTCACCGCGAGGACGCGGCGCGAGCTCCGGCGCGACGAGCGGCGCGTGGGGGAGGTCCACGTGCGCTGCGCCGAGGGCCGGACCGAGGCGCTCGCGATGCTCGAGGAGCTGATCGGGACCCACCAGCGCCAGTGGAACGCGGTCGGTGAGCCGGGGGTGTTCGCCGCGCCGCGCTTTGCCGGCTTCCACCGGACCCTCGTGTCACGCCTGGCGCCTTCGGGGGATGTCTGGCTCGCGCGGGCGAGCGCCGGCGGCGCGCTGCTCAGCAGCTTCTACGGGTTCATGGACGGCGGCCGCATGGAGTGCTACCAGTCCGGCCGCGCTCTCTGGCCGGACCGTCGCGTCTCCTCCGGCCTGGTCGGCGAGATCGCCCTGATGCGCGACGCCCGGGCGCGCGGGGTCGCGATCTACGATCAGCTCGCCGGAGACACGCCCCACAAGCGCCGCCTCGCCACGCACCGCGAGGAGCTTGTCTGGGCGCTCGCGCGCCGCGGCCGCGCCCGCTGGGCGGTCCACGACGCCGCCCGCGGTGCCCGGC
>JAOPZJ010000192.1 GCA_025964155.1 Solirubrobacterales bacterium | reverse complement strand
GTCGCTCAGTTGTCGCGCGCCGGGGACACGGAGTCCGGGCCGCCGGCGCTGGCGCGAGCCATCCGCGAGGTCGCCGCCGCGCGCGCCGCGCGGGACGCACCCGCGCTGGAACATGCGCTGCTCACGCTCGCCGGAACGGCCCTGAGCTGGGCAGACCGCGTGGCCCGCCTCCGGCCGACCTAGGGGCGCCCGTCAGCCGTACCGCGCCGCAGCCCACTGCAGCAGCATGATCGTCTTGCCGTCGACGATCCGGCCGTCGCCGACCATGGCGAGCGCCTCGCTGAGCGCGACCTCGAGAACCTCGATGTCCTCGCCCTCCTCCGCGACGCCCCCGCCGGCCACGGGGCGGTCCGCGCTGCTGTAGGACGCGGTGAAGAAGTGCACGCGCTCGGTCACCGAGCCGGGGCTCATGAAGGCGTCGAACAGGTGGACGATGTCGCCGACGCGGACGCCGGTCTCCTCCTCGGTCTCGCGGCGGATCGCCACCTCGGGGTGCTCGTCGTCCAGCAGCCCGGCCGGCGCCTCGATGAGCATCCCGTCGGGGTGGCCGTTGACGTACGCCGGCCAGCGGAACTGGCGGGTCAGCAGCACCGTCCGCGTGTCGGGATCGAAGAGGAGGATCGTCGCGCCGTTGCCCCGGTCGTACGCCTCGCGGCTCTGCCGGCTCCACGAGCCGTCGCGGTGCTGGAGATCGAAGGTCGCCTTGCGCAGGACGTACCAGTTGTCGGACAGCACCTCGACTTCGACGTCCTGGACCCGCGGGTTTCCGGAAGGGATGGTCATGTGGGTTCGAGTGTGGCAAGGCCGCACCGACGCGGGCGGGCGCTCGCCGGATGGGCATGGCGGCGGTCGCCTGACAGAATCGCGCCGGCGAATGCGCGAAGCCACGGTCACCCACCTTTCGACGACCCCGATCAAGGGGCTGGGGTTGAACCATCCGGCGGAGGTCTCGCTCGGCCCGAAGGGGGCGGCCGGCGACCGTGATTTCTTCCTCGTCGACGACAAGGACAAGCTGGTGTCCATCACGAGGACGGGTTCGCTGGTCACCCTGTTCGCGGAGCACGATGCCGTCGCGCGGTCGCTGCGCCTGCACTGCGCGGACGGGCGCCACTGGGAGGGTGAGGTCGTCCTCGGTGGGGCGGTGCACGCGCACTTCTGGGCCGACCACCGGGTGGCCGGCCACCTCGTCGAGGGTCAGTGGAACGAGGTCCTGTCCTCGTTCGTCAACTTTACGGTGCGCCTGGTCCGGGCCGATGTGCCGGGCGACGGGTCGGACGTGCGGCCGGTGACGCTCCTGGGGGCGGCCTCGGTCGCCGAGCTCGTGAGGCAGGCGGGCGTCGCCGCGGTGGACGCACGGCGCTTTCGCATGCTCATCGAGTTCAGCGGCTGCGGCGCGCACGCCGAAGACGGCTGGGCGGGACGGACGCTCGAGGTCGGGGACGCCGTCCTCCGGGTCGGTGGCCGCGTCCCGCGCTGCGCGGGCACGACCCGCGACCCGGCGTCCGGCGCCCGCGACCAGCCGGTGGTGCGCATGATCAAGGCGTACCGCGGGCTGCAGCCGACGGAGCTGGGACGAGGGGTGCCGTTCGGCGTCTACGCCGACGTGCTGCGCGGCGGGGCGGTGCGCGTCGGGGATCGGCTGCGCCTTGCGGCGTGACGACCGGACGGCCTCGCGGGTCTCACGCGAGGCAGGCCGACGGCGCTCAGCGCACCGCCCGCGTCGCAAGCGAAGCCCTCAGACCGGGACGTCGAGGACCGATTCCTGGCCCCGAGGAAGGTCACCAGCTCGTTGTTGGCCGGCTGCCCGAGCGGAGACCGGCCCAGATCTGCGCCGAGTCCTGTTAGCTATGCGCGGGATGCGCCGTTCTCTGCTCTGTTCGCTCAGCCTTGGACTCCTGGCCCTGTGGGCACCCGCCGCTGCGCCGGCCGCTGACTCGCCGATCGTCCGTTTCGCGACGACGCTCGGCAACATCGACGTCCGACTGCTGCCCGGTGACGCGCCCCAGACCGTGGCCAACTTCATGGGCTACGTCAATCGCGGTGACTACAACGGCAGCTTCTTTCACCGCTCGGCGCCCGGATTCGTCATCCAGGGCGGTGGATATACGTACGCGGGCGGGGCCGAGGCCATCCCGCAGCAGGCACCGGTGCAGAACGAGTTCAAGGTCTCGAACACGCGAGGCACGCTCGCGATGGCGAAGCTGGGCGGCGATCCGAACAGTGCGACCAATCAGTGGTTCTTCAACGAGTCCGACAGCAACGCGGCGAACCTGGACAACCAGAACGGTGGCTTCACCGTGTTCGGCAGGGTGATCGACAGCGGCGGCCTGAGCGTCATGGATGCCATCGCGTCCCAGCCGACCGTGAACGCCGGCTCGTCGTTCGACCAGCTTCCGGTGGTCAACTACACGACGGGCGGCCCGATCACCGGGAACAACCTCATCTCCGTGAACTCGATCACCGTGCTCGGCACCGACACGACGGCCCCGGCGATCACGATCACGAGGCCGGCCGCTGGTCAGCACTTCACCCAGGGCCAGACCGTCGCGTCGGCTTTCGCGTGCAATGACGGCGACGGCGTGGGTGTGGCCACCTGCTCCGCGCCGGGGGTGGTCGACACGAGGACCGTCGGCGCCGCGGCGTTCACCGTCACGGCGACCGACAGCGCCGGCAACGCCACGTCCAAGCTCGTGAGCTATGTCGTCGACGCCATGCCGGACGGCGGGGCGGGCGGTGCCGGCGACGCGCCCGGGGGTGGCGGGGCGGCGCCGGCAACCACGAGCCCGACGAACACAGCGCTCGCGGCGCCGTGGCTGTCGGGTGCGCCCGTGACCTCGGGTACCGGCGTCGTGGCGTTGGCGTTGCGCTGCCCGCGGACAAGCGGCTGCAGCGGCAAGCTCAGCCTCTACGCCGGCACGAGCGGGACGTCGAACAAGACCAAGCGCATCGCGATCGGTTCGACGAGCTACCGGATGGCGGCCGGCAAGACCGCAAAGCTCAAGATCACGCTCACCGCGGTCGGCAAGAAGCTCCTGAAACGCGGCAACGGTCGGCTCGCGGTCGCGCTCGAGATCACGCCGACGGGGCAGAACGCCCGCGCGACGACCAAGCGGCTCACGCTCAAGACCAAACGCACGAAGTAGTCCGCCCCGGCGACGGGGACCAGGGGACCGGTGGGCGCGCTCAAGTCGCGGCGGCCGCGCCCGGCGCCGCGGAGACGAGCGCCTCGAGCGATGCCTTCACGCCGCGCGGCAGGACGATGACGGGGCACTGGGCCTCGGCGGTGACGCGCGCGGAGACGCTGCCGAGCAGCACGGCCCGCACCGGCCCGTAGCCGCGGGACCCGCAGACGAGGAGATCGAGGTGCTCCGTGACGCGGATCAGGTGCTCAGCCGGGTCCGTCTCCGGGTCGCCGACGAAGACGTCGATCTCGGCCGGGACGTCGCCGCCCAAGGCAGCGACGTCGCGCTCCACGCGCCGGCGGAGCTGCACCGCGTGCTCGCCCTCGACGTCCTCGACCGTCTTGGGAAGTTGCCCGGCGACGTACGTACTCGCCTCCGACGCCATCTCGAGCGCTGAGGGGATGAGCACGGTGACGACCCGCATCGTTGCTCCGATCGTGCCCGCCAGCGCCAGCGCCAGCGCCTGCGCGCCGCGCAGCGCCGCGCGGCCCTCGTCGGTCTCGACGTACGCGACGCCGATGGTGCGGAACGCGGCCCGCGCCGGCCATTCCGCCGGCACGACGGCGATCGGGCAGGGGGCACCGTTGAAGAGGGGCAGCGCCGTCCCGCCGAGCAGCACGCGGCCCGCGATCGCACGGCGGGAGGCACCGACGGCCAGCAGTCCGGGGTCCTCCTGCTCGGCGAACTCGTGCAGGGCCTGCGCCGCGCTCCGGCCGCGCACCTGCACGCACTCGACCGGGAGGTTGGAGGAGCGAAGGTCGGCCTCGATGTCCTGGACGGCAGCGGCGCACTCCTCGCGGAGGTCGGCATCGGGCGGCTCGCCGTCGACACGCGTGCCCGTGCCCGACACCACCGAGGCCACGACGAGCCGTCCTTCGATCAACCGCGCGAGCGTCGCTCCGAAGTGGACCGGAGCACGATCCATGCGCCGTGGATCGTAGGCGGCCACGATCACCTTGCTCATCCGTTCCTAAGTAGGACGGCCGGCGTGGTTTACAAACGGATTGCCCGGCCGTGCAGCGCCTGGCTCAATGAACCCGGTCGCGCTTTCGACTCTCGTGCGCGCGGTCGATCGTGACCGAGTCGCGGATGACCCCGTGGCGGTCGTGGATGACAACCTCCCAGTCACCGTGCTGGCGGCCATGCGCCTTGGTGGCCTGCACGGCCTCCTTCTTCGTGGCGAAATGGCCCTCGGGCTCGCCGTGCTCGTGCTTGAACGTCCAGCCGCCCTCGTGGGGGACGACGTGCAGCCGGTGTGACCGCGCGTCCAGTCGCTCCACGGCCTTCTCCGCCACCTCGGTGCTCGAGGCCGGGTTCTGGCCCGTGACGAGGTCACCGTCCGCGATGGAGAACGGCTGCCAAGCGGGTCCGGTGCGCACCGTCGCTTCGCCGAGCCGGTCCTCGAGCAGCCAGGGTGCCTTGTCGGCGAGCCCGGCCTGCGTCTCCTCCTCGTTGGTGAACGCAGAGATCTCGCGGCCCGCGAACGCCCAGGTGCCGTCGTCGCGCGTCGCGGACAGCAGCGCCGCGGGGCCGTGGCACACCGACGCGATGATCTGCCCGCCGTCGAGCATCGTCACGAGCAGGCGGCCGAGCTCCTCCGACACCGCGAGGTCCTCCATCGGCCCGTGGCCGCCGGGGATGAACACGCCGTCGTAGTCGTCGGGTGCGACGTCCTCCAGAGCGAGGGGCGCGGCCAGCACGTCGGCGATGACCTCAAGCTCGGCGCGCAGCGCCGCGGCGTTGTCCTCGCCGCCGACGACATCCGGGTTCATGCTGCCCTCGTCGACGGTCGGTCGGACGCCGCCGGGCGTCGAGATCGTCATCTCGACGCCGGCCTCGCGGAAGACCCGCATCGGGGCGAGGAGCTCCTCGGCCCAGAACCCGGTCGGATGACGGGTCTCGTCGTTGAGCGTCCACGTGTCGGCGCCGGTGAGCACGATCAGCATGGTGGACATCAGGCGGTGCCTCGCATGCACAGGGCGATAGGCCTCCGGGCCTCAAACAAAAGGCGGGGTTGTTGGGACGAATCGAAGACCCCTTCGGACATCATTGGGAGATTGGCAAGCCGCTCGTCCCCTCGCAGCCCACCTAGGCCGCAGCGGCGGCCTCGAGGCCTTCGACCTCAGCCGATCGCTCGGCGTGGACGATGAGAACCGGGGCGGGGCTGTGGTGCAGGACGTGCTGGCTGACGCTACCGAGCAGGGCGGAGCGGACGGCGCCGCGGCCGCGCGATCCCATCACGACGAGGTCGTGGTGGCCCTGTCTGATCTGGCGGATCAGCGCGACCCGGATCGGGTCGTTGGTCAGCAGGGTGGTGACGGGTACGTCATCGGGCACGTGGTCGCGCGCTCGCCGGAGGATCGCCTCGGCTTCGGCGAGGGCGTCTTCGATCAGCGTGCCGGTCGGATCGCCGGCCATGAAGTACGTGGCCGGCGGCTGCGCGACGGCTGTCATCAGCGTCAGGCGGCTGTGCTCGCATTCGGCGAGGTCGATCGCGTGCGCCAGCGCCTGATCGGCGTGCGGGGAGCCATCAATGGCGACCAGGATGTTGTGAAACATGTCGCTCTCCTCTGTGGTCTTGACAAGATATCACTGAGCAATATAGTTTGTCAATATGAATCCGGTCCCCAAGGCGGCTCGCTCGGACCGGATCGACTACGTGTCAGGCCAGCTGCTTCTCCGCGCCGCGGTGCTCATCCGGCTGCTCGTCGGGCAGCTTGGCGGCGACTTGTCGCGCACCGAGGTCGGTCTGCTGGACACGTTGAGCAGCGGTCCACGGCGGATCACCGAGCTGGCGGAGCTGGAGCGGCTCGCACAGCCCACGATGACGCTGCTGGTCAAACGGCTCGAGCAGCAGGGTCTGGTCAACCGCGAGCGCCAGGCCGATGACGGGCGGGTGGTCCTGGTCAACCTGACCGAGGCCGGAACCGTCGCGCTCGAGGACTTCCGTGCAAAGGCCAGCGCGGCGCTCGGCGCCTACCTGGCCGAGATGCCCGATGAGCAGGTCGAGGCGCTCGCCACCGCAACCGAGACGCTCGCGCAACTCGTCACGCTCCTGCAGAACGGACCTGTCAAGTGAGCAGTCTCGTGGACAAGACCCGCTCCGGACGGGCTACGGCTGGGAGTCCGTGTATCGGCCTCCGGTAGCCGTGTTCCAGACACGCCGGTTTGTCGTCTCGGAGATGTAGTCGACGTGCGCCTGCACGGGCCAGGTGATCTGGTCCCAGTTCCCGATCACGTAGCTCATGTTGTAGGGACCGTCCGCCGGTGACGTGAGATACGTCGGCGCGACGGACTTGTAGTAGGCGTCCAGCTGCGGCGGGAGCTTCCCGGAGCTGTCGGTCATCAGCAGCGGCGCGTGGAAGCCCAGGTGCGACAGCGGCGCAGACGCCACGGCACCCTGCCAGTCGTTCGCGTTCACGAGCGTGAATCCGTGGCCCGGACCGGTGATCTTCCAACCCACCTGACCGGCCGGATCCCACATCTTCGCGAACGCGATCGACGTGTCCACCGCGGTGTCCGTCGGCGGGGCGTTGAACGCGACGATGTCATCGTTCGTGACGCGCATCACCGTCCCGTACCGTGCCAGCTGCTTCGCGACCGCACCCGAGATCTGCCGCGGGCCGCCGAACAGGTAGATGCGGGCCTGGCCGTTGCGGCGCTTGAGCGCGTCGATCGTCGCCTGCGGGACCGAGTTCGCGTTCACCCACAGAAGGCCGGAGGCCATGTGCGCCACCCAGTGGGTGGCCGGGAGCAGGTACTCGTACGACTGCATCGACCCGACCATCACGTTCTCGGCGCCGTTGTCCATGTTGGGGACGCCGGTGTCGGGGTTCTCGATGCTGCCGTAGAGCTTGTCGACCGTGTTCGCCAGCACGGGCACGTTCGGTGCCGTGACGGTGGCGTACTTCAGGCCCATCGCCTTGAGCTGGCGCTCGACGCCCGGGTTGGCTGCCGCGCCGACCAGGAACGCGTCCACGTTGTGGTACCGCGACATGCCGGTGTCGCCAAGGCGCTTGATCTCGTTGGCGGTCACCTTCGGGATCCCGTGCTTCGTCACATAGAGGATGGGAGCGTCGTCGGGGAAGTGCAGCAGCGGCACCGCGGTGATCGCGGTGAGTGGATCGTCGGGCGTCACCAGCGTGACGCCCCACGGCCGGTCCGGATCGTTGTTGTTCTCGTTCGGAGCGTTCTCCGGGAGCGCTGAGGGGAAGACATGCTGCGTGACCGAGACCGCCTCCTGGAACGGATTCGCTCCGTACAGCCGCTGCGTCGACTTGGTGCCGATCGTCGGCACGAGCGTCGGCTGGCCCGGCGGCGGCGGGACCGAGTAGTCGGGCTTGCCGCTCGGAGAGCCAAACGGCTCCGTCTGGCTGTTGGACGCCGGCGGCGCACTCGCCGACGTCACGACGCGGACCTTGCCGACCGTACTCGCGTCGGCGCTGAAGACGCCGGCGGCTGCGAGCACGAGCAGCACGATCCCGACCACGGCCACGCCGGCGCCCGCGAGGCTGACGCGGCTGCGCGCCCCGGTTCGCCTGAGTCCTAGTCCCGCCATCCCGCCGCGCTCCCTCCAGGAAACGGCGCGTCTCGTTCGCGCATCGGACGGAGCTTGGGCTCCGTCGCAGCCGTCGGCAAGCGTTTTTGCCCATCGACGATGAACATTTCCCGATCGCCGGGCGGTCCGGCCGATGCTCAGCAACGCCTCAGGGGCCACCCAGCGCGTGCCCAGCCGGCTCGCCCATGCTGCAGGACACCATGAAACCCCAGATCCGCAAGGTCGTCGTCATCGTCGGCACCACCGCTCTCTTCGGTGGAGTCGCCGGCTGCGGCTCCAGCTCCAGCTCCACAACCACGGCCACCACCACCGCGGCCGCGGCCGCGGCCGGTACCACCGCCGCCCAGCAGCAGGGCGCCCCCGCCGGCCGCCTCGCTGCACCATCGGCCGCCGACCTCAGCACGATGGCCTCCAAGCTCGGCGTCAGCACGGCCAAGCTGCAGGCTGCGATGCAGGCCGCACGCCCGACCGGCACGCCCGGCGCCACCACGGGCGGCGGGCTTGCCGGTCGGTCCGCCACGATCGCCAAGCAGCTCGGCGTGTCGACGGCCCAGGTCCAGGCGGCGCTACAGGCCGTTCGGCCGGCGGGCGGCGCGGGCATGCCGCCGGGCGGCGCCGCGCCACCGGCGGGCTCCGCGTCGTCGTCTTCCCAGACGACGACCTCGTAGGAGCGAGGTGATGCTCAGCTACTCGACGAAGCAGTAGGAGTCGCTCGACGCGTCCCCGCCCTGGAGGCGCGTCTGGTGCACCCGCAGCCCGCGGAAGTCGTCGCCGTGCGGGAAGAACTGCGGGTCCACGGTCATGCCACCGGTCTCGGTGTCCGCGTCGATGCGGGCCATCCATGCGCCTACGCCGTCCGGGTAGAAGAGGTCGTCCCACGACGCGTACAGCGAGTTGGTGAAGTACAGCCGCCGCCCGTCCCGGCTGATCTCCACCATCTGGGGCGCGCCCGCCAGTCGCAGCTCGGGAGCGGCCGGGTGCGGGGCCCGGCCGACGATCCCGCCCAGGCGGACCGAGCCCGCCTCTCGCGGGTGGTGCGGATCGCTCACGTCGTACTGCTTGAGCTCTCCGGTGCCCCAGCACGACACGTACAGCCAGCGGTCGTCGACGGACAGGTCGATATCGCTCACCAGCGGCGGCACCGCGCCGAAGGGCTGCAGCGCGGGTGGGGGTTGGGAGGCTTCAGCAGGCTCGGCGGGGATCGTGATCACCTTCTCTGCGGCCCACCGCTCGCCGTCTCGGTGCCATAGCCACACCGAGGCGGAGAGGTCGGCGACGCTGATGACGACCCCGACGAACCCCCAGGTCTTCTGGGGATTGTGAGCCGGCCTCAGCTCGAGCACCATCTGATGCTCGTCGCCGAGGTCGATGCGCTGGAGCAGCTTGCCCTCGGACAGGCTCCAGAAGTTGAGGTGGTGGCCGAACCGCCGCCCGAGGAGGTCTTCGGGGTTCAGCCCGTTCTCGATCATCGCCGGCGTGCCCCACTCCGACGTGATCGCGACGTCGTCGTTGAGGTGCCACCACACGTCGTAGGCGTAGCGCTGCTCGCCGCGGTCCGTCTCCCAGGGCCCGATGACGTCGAACGTGTTGTGGTCGATGAGCGCCACGCCGCCCGGGCCGTCGCTGCCGTTGGCGCCACCCAGGTTGGACATGAAGATGCCGCCGGGCCCGCAGTGCACCGTGTGCGGGCGGGAGTAGCCGGCCTTGGCGGCGAGCTCGTCGGGCTCGATGGTGCGGACGATCTGCGGGTGCTGAGGGTCGGGCTTGGTGTCGAGCACGTACGTGCGGGACGACCGGATGCCCGGCACGATCAGGTACCGGCGCTCGAGCGAGCCGTCATGGGCGTGGCCCTCGTGGCAGAGCGCGCTGGAGCACGCGTTCCACCCGAAGTGGTGCAGTTCGTTGCCGGCGGTCGGCAGCTCCGTCCAGCCGATCACCGCGCCGTAGGTGGGTGAGCGAGCGTCGCAGTCGACCACCGTCATGGCGTCGTGCCGCGTGCCGGCCGGGTCGAACGCCGCAACGTAGGCGAGCCGCTCAGGTGGCGCGGCTACGGCCGCGGCGGGCGACCGATAGAACGTGGGGTCCGTCATCTCGGGCACGGGAGACTCCTCTCGCCGGCGCCCCACGGACAGCCGATTTTACACCGGCGTGCTCGTGGCGCGAGGGTGATCAGTCGGCGTCTGCGCCGTGGAGGGCCGCTGCCTGATCGGCGTCCATCCAGATCTCCCAGCGACCTGACTCCGAATCGCGGTCGCCGTAGAAGCGGTAGGGGCGGTGCCCGCCGAACTCGGTGTGGCGCATGTGCGACACGCCACCGAGCACCGACGCCAGACGACGTCGGGGCCAGCCCAGCGCGTCTTCCACCTCGGGGAAGGTCCGCGCATGGTCGGGGGCCTTCGCCAATTCGTCGAGCAGCGCTGCCATGAGGTCACTGCAGCGGTCACGGAACCGCGCAATCTGGCCGGTGTCCACCATCGCGTTGTGTGGGGCGTGCTCCACTCAGGAGGCGACGGTACTACGACGACGCCGCCAGCCCGGACGGGCTGGTGCTCACGATCGCGATCGTCTCGCCGGCGTCGAGGATCCTGACCGGCACGCCGCGCCCGGCGGCTGCGGCGGCGAAGCGCTCGGCGGCGTCCGGGACGGGCTGGTAGGTGCCGTCGATCTCGTAGCCCTCGGCATGGATCGGGATCGCCTGGCGGGCGCCGAGGATCTCGGCGGCGATCGCGGCCTGGGCGGGGTCGAGCGCGGCGGGCAGCGGGCTGGCCGGGCGGCGGTGGGGGAAGCTGAGGACCGCGCCGTTCACCGGGACGAGAACCACGTCGAACGGCCCATGCCGGCGCGCCATGCGCCACCAGTACCCGTGGAACGACGTGTCGCCGAGGTGCAGGACGCGCACCCCCTCGGCCTCGACGAGCCACGCGACCTGCGGGTCGCCGATGCCGTCGCATGCCGGGAGTGCGGTCAGCGTGAACGGGCCGGCCGTCAGCGACTCCCAGGGCGCGACCCTCCTGCGATCCAGGCCCGTGGCGGCCAGCTCGTGTTCGGCTTGGGCCAGCGCGAGCTCCTCGAGCGCGTCGCCGCCTCCGGCGAGCGGCTCCAGCACCGGCGCTCCGGGCGCGAGCGCCGCCGTGAGCGCTCCCGCATCGGCGTGATCGCGATGGAGGTGGGTGACGAGCCCGGCGACGGCCCGGCCGACGCTGGGCGGGACGACCTGCGGCAGGGGCGTGTCCGCCGACCGCTCCCCGAGCGGCGCGAACACCGCGCCCGCGTCCTGGAGTGGATCCACGACCACCGTCGCGCCGCCCGCTTCCAGCTCCACTCCGGCCCAGCCCAGCCATGTCAGTCGCATCGTCCCTCCTCGAATGGTTCACCGAGTCCGAAGTTATACAGAACGATCGTTCGTCCTCTATGCTGGCGCCGTGCCTCGCCGTTCCGCCGCCCACGTCGCCGACAGCCGAGCCTCCGCCGTCGAGGCCGCCGTTGACCTCGCCTCCGTCGTGGGGCTGGAGGGCATCACGATCGGGCGGCTCGCCGGCGAGCTCGCCATGAGCAAGAGCGGCCTGATCGGGCGCTTCGGCGACAAGGAGGCCATGCAGCGAGCGGTGCTTGCGGCCGCGGTCGAGCGGTTCACCGACGCGGTCTGGCGGCCGGCCTTGCGGTCCGAGCCGGGGCTCCCGCGGCTCGAGGCGGTCGTCGATGCGTGGATCGGCCACCTCCGCGACCGCGTGTTCCGCGGCGGATGCTTCGTGACGACCGCGTCCGTGGAGTACGACGCACGACCAGGCCCGCTGCACGACGACGTGGCCGCGGCGGTCCGCCGCTGGCTCGGCGTGCTCGAGGCCGAGGCGCGCCACGCGCGCGCGGCCGGCGACCTGCCGGCGGACCGCGACCCCACTGACGTCGCCTTCGAGCTGCACAGCCTCGCCTCGGGCGGCGGTGTGGCAGGCCGGCTGATCGGCGACGCCGCCGCGCTGGACCGGACGCGCGCGGCGATGCGCCGCGCGATCGGACTGCCGCCGGCATCTCGGCGGTGACCAGCCGTGCGACGGGATAGAGCCCGTCCGTGGGCGCCTCAGGTCAACCGGACGCGTTCCAGCGCCTCGTATCGGGCGCCCCCGGGCTCCAGGAACGAGCGGTAGAGGACCGCCTCACCGACGGTGAAGCTTGCGGCCGGCGTCGGCTCCAGCGGGCCGAGCACGCCGCGACGGCCGGACAGGCGCGCAACGGTGAGATGGGGCCGGAACCGACGCCCCTGGGCCCGCCAGCCGACCGTGGCCCCCAGGGACAGGCCGAACGCGTCGCGCAGGGCGCCGAGCCGACCCGTCGGGTCACGCACCCCGACCGCCAGCGCCCGCGGATGGCGCGGCGGCAGCCAGACCGGTGGGCCAAGCGCCAGCGGCACGGGCCCACCCTCGCCCGCCTGCGCCCATTCCCCGACCGCGCCATCGACCGCCCACGCGATCGGATCGACCTCCACCACCGGCCGTTCGCCCAGGAAGGCCAGCGTCAGGTGGATGCGGTCAGGAGCGATCACCCGCAGCCCGCCGCCACGCGTGCGCTGGCCCCGCGCCCAGCCGGCGAGCTCGGCCGCCACCGCGGCCGGGGGGTCGAGGGCGACGAAGAGGCGATGGCTGCCCCGGGTCGGATGGTTGCCGCGTGTGGGCATCCGTCATCCACACCTATCGGCGGCCCCAGTCGTCGGGGCCGCCGGCATCGAGGTTCCAGTGAAGCCCGACGTAGCTGATCCAGCGACCGTCGCCGGTCGGCGACGCCACGAACCGGCTGATCGTGCGGTGCCCTCCGATCTGGTCGCTGTAGAGCAGGTCGATGGTGAACGGCGTCCGTTCGGCGTGTGCGGCCGCCATGCCGGGCAGGGCGTCGTCGTCCGTGTCGCGCAGCGCGCCCTGCCACATGCCCACGTCGCCGGAGGCGATGTAGATGTCCCGGACCTGGCGGCGGAAGTGCTCGACCGGAGGATGGTCGACGTCGGAATGCACCACGTCGGGCCACGGATGCCAGCCCTGAAGCACCGCGATCCCGGAGCCGGCGTTCCGCACCGGGAGTGCGAGGTAGAGCGTGCCCTCCTTCTCGTCCGTCATTGCCTCGCTGCCCTCTGCGCGGAGCCAATGGCCATCGGCGAACATGACCTTCTGCAGCGGATCGTCCAGGCGCGCGCTCACGAGCAGCGGCCGCCGCTGCTCCTGAAGCGACTGCTCGGCGATCCGCCCGGACCGGTTGGCCGAGCGCACCGCCGAGAACGTGGCCGCGGCCAGGACCAGCGTGCCACCGGCGGTGGCCAGAGATGAGATCGTGACCCAGTCCGCCACCACCCGAACGTAGCTCAATGACGCTCGCTGGACAAACGGCCGCGAGACGCGCAAGCGAGCGTCGATCGGCTGGCGTGCGCTCCTAACCAGCCGGCGCTTCCACCACGACGACGGTGTTGCCGTCGGGGTCACGGAGCATGAACATGAGCGGGGCGCCGGGGGTGCGCATCGGCTCGGCGTCGAGGTCGATGCCGCCGATGGCGCTCAGGCGTGCGTGCTCGCCCAGGACGTCCGGCGTCTCGACGCCGATCGAGCTGCCGCCGGGCTCGTCGTACATCGGCGGGTTGAGCGCGAGGCGGGCGCGGGAGCCGGGCGGGGCCACCTCCAGCCAGCGCATTTCGTCGTTCTCGCCGAAGGCCGTGTCGCCGCGCACCTCGAAGCCGAGCTTCTCGGTGTAGAAGGCAAGCGCCGCGTCTTGGTCGGCGACGGTGAACATCACGACGCCGATGTTGGAGATGGTGGTTGAGGCCTGCGTGTTTTCGCTCATGGTCTGTAGACGAGACGGCTGGGCAAAACTCATCGGTCTGCTCTGCCCAGCGCCTCCAGCCCGCCAAGCCGCTCAGAGCCGCAGCGTGAACGGGTCCTGGACGGTGTCCGAGAGCTCGATCCAGACGCTCTTGACCTGGGTCACCTCGCGGATCGCTTCGAGGCCGCTCTCCCGGCCGTGGCCGCTCATGCCCGAGCCCCCGAACGGCGACATCGGTGCCACGGCGCGGTAGGTGTTCACCCACACCGTCCCCGCCCGCAGCGCGCGGGCCATCCGGTGGGCGCGTTTGACGTCGAGCGTCCACACGCCGGCGGCCAGGCCGTAGCGGGTGTCGTTGGCGATGCGCACGGCGTCGGCCTCGTCCTCGAAGTCGATGACGGCGAGGACGGGGCCGAACACCTCCTCCTGAGCGATCCGCATCTCGGGCCGCACGCCGGTGAGCACGGTCGGCTCGTGGAAGAGGCCGCCGGCGAGCGCCGGGTCGCGGGGGACCCCGCCGCCGGCTGCGATCGTGGCGCCGTCGGCCACCGCGTCGGCGACGAAGGACTTGATCTTCTCGAGCTGGGCCGGGTTCGCCGCCGGGCCCATCTGGGTCTCCGGATCCGTAGGGTCGCCGAGGCGGATCGCCCGAGCGCGGGCGACGATCCGCGCGACGAACTCGGCCTGGATCGAGCGTTGGACCAGCAGCCGCGAGCCGGCGATACAGGTCTGGCCCGAGGCGGCGAAGATGCCGGCCAGCACACCGGCCTCGGCGGCCTCGAGCTGGGCGTCCTCGAAGACGATGTTCGCTGACTTTCCGCCGAGCTCGAAGGTCGCCGGGATGAGGCGCTCGGCCGCCGACCGCGCGATCGCGATCGCGGTCTCCGGGCCGCCCGTGAACGCAATTCGGTCGATTCCCGGGTGCGAGGTCAGCGCCGCACCGCAGCGCCCGCCCGTCCCGGTCACCACGTTGACCACCCCGGGCGGGAAGCCGGCATGCTCGAACAGGGGCATGAGCTCGAGGATCGATGCCGACGTGAACTCGCTCGGCTTGACCACCATGGTGTTGCCCGCCGCCAGCGCCGGCGCGAGCTTCCAGGTGGCCAGCAGCAGGGGGGAGTTCCACGGCGCGATCGCGGCGATGACCCCGACCGGCTCACGTAGCGTGTAGTTGAACACGGTGGGCTGGTCGATCGCGGTGACCTGCCCCTCGATCTTGTCGGCGAGGCCGCCGAAGAACCGGTACCAGCGGGCCAGCGCCTTGGCCTGGGCCGCCATCTCCTTGAGGAGCTTGCCGTTGTCGCGGGTTTCCACCGCCCCGAGCTCGGGCGCGTGCTCCTCGATGATGTCGGCGAGGCGCAGCAGCAGCACGCCACGGGCGGATGGGGTCAGCCCCGCCCAAGCGGGATCGGTGAAGGCCGCGCGGGCGGCAGCGACCGCCCGGTCGACGTCCTCGGCGTCCGCGTCGGGGATGCTCGCCCACGCCTCCCCTGTCATCGGGTTCTCGCTCTGGAGCGTGGCACCCGAGGCGGCATCCTCCCAGGCGCCGCCAATCCACAGGCGGTACGCATGCAGCGCGGTGGACACAGATGCCATGACTCCGTTTACCTCGACGCCGAGCGCGAGAAACGACAACCTTCGCGCCAGTGCTGCGTGGGCCGCCTATCTGCCCAGCGCCTCGAGCAAGGCGGCCGCGTCGTAGCCGCCGCGGTGCACGACCCCGTCGATGAACAGGGTGGGGGTGCCCTGTACCTCACCCGAGGCGATGCCGCTCTGCACGTCCCGGCGAACCCGCCGGAGCACCGCAGCGCCGGTCCGGTCGCGGTCGAAGAGCGCGACGTCGAGCTCGAGCTCGGCGGCATACCGCCGCAGGTCGTCGTCCTCCAGCGCCGTCTGGCGATGGAAGAGCAGCTCGTGCATGTCCCAGAACCGGCCCTGGAGCGCGGCCGCCTCGGCTGCGGTGGCTGCGGCGAGGGCGTGCGGATGGATCTCGGTCAGCGGAAAGTGCCGGAACGCGAAGCGGACACCGTCGCCCGGTCGTCGCTCGACGCGTTCGATCTCGCGAAACGCTTGGCGCGAGTACGGGCACTCGTAATCGCCGTACTCGACGATGAGACGCCCGGCTGACCCGCCACGGACGTGATCGACCGCGTCGTCAAGCGGCTCCATCCTCGCCTCATGCTTTGGTGGCACGACGTTCCTCATGCACGATCACACGGCCTTGGTGAGGGCATGGCCGTAGTCCATGGTGTGGTTTTAGTAGCCGACGGACTGTCGGATGAGCACGACGTGGATGCGTCCGGGCAGTTCCTGGTGGATCTCGAGGACCTTGCCAACGTAGCTGTTCTGCCCGTAGGCGGCGTACGCGCGGGCGTCCTCGAGTTTCAGGCTGTGCTGGATGATCCGCTCGCGCGCGGCCTCCAGGGTGGGGACGAGCTTTTGCGCGCCGGCGACGAAGATGACGTTCGCGGCGCCCCAGGCGTAGGAGGCGAGCTGGCTGCCTGAGGCCGACGCGATGACGAGCGTTCCGTCGCGCGTGATCGCGTGGACGCTGCCGAGGGCGTATTCGGGCTGGCCGCCGATCGCCTTCATCTCCTGCTTTTGGGTTTCGAAGTCGAGCGCGAACATCTTGTTGCGCGCCGAGTCGTACGGTCCGCCGTCGTTGATCGCGTCCGCGATGCCCGTCTCCTGCAGTGTCACCGAGGTGTTGGTCATCACGGAGGCGCCTTCGGGGATGAGGGCGAGGACGGCGTCGCGCGCGGCGTCGAGGTCATCGACGACAGCGACGCTGAATCCGTGCTCCTCGAGCTCGACGACAGTCGCCGCGAGCGTCTCGTCGTCCGGCAGCGTGGTGAAGCGGTCCGATGCGGGGGTCGTGCTCACTGTCGATTCTCCTTCGTGGGGGGATGGCTGGCGACGGCGCCGCGAGCTGCCGGCTCATGCAAGAGCTCGCGGACGCGAGGGATGACTTGGGCGCCGTAGAGCTCGATGTTCGTCATGAGTGCTCGATGGGGGAGACCTCCCATGCCGTATTTCAGATCGAAGCGGGTCGCGCCGAGCGTGGTGAGGTTCTGCGCGATCTTCTGCGCGACGGTGTCTGGTGATCCGACGTAGAGCGCCCCCTGTGGCCCGATCTCGTACATGAAGGAGTCCTTGGTCGGGACCGCGAATCCGCGGGTCTTGCTGACGTCGCGTATGACCTCCAGGTAGCGCGGCCAGAACGCTTCACGCGCCTTCTCGTCGGTGGCAGCGACGTGACCGGGCGAATGCACTCCGACCGGTCGGGCGGCTTCCCCGAGGCTCTCGAGGGCCTGGCGGAAGAGCTTGGAGAA
>JAOPZJ010000110.1 GCA_025964155.1 Solirubrobacterales bacterium | reverse complement strand
ACGGGTCTTCTCGCCGGTGCCGGTCGGCGCCGCGGCGGCGCCGCACTCTGCGGCGCCGCGCTGCTGGCGGCCTCGGCGTCCACGCGGTTCGGCGTCTTCGCCGCGGGCATGCGCTCGGCCGAGGATCCCAAGTACACGGTCGGCCCCCAGCGCCGGCGGCTGCGCGAACGCTGATCCGCCGGTGCGGGGGGCAGTGGTGGTGCGTTACGGGCCGACGATCATGGCGCCTCCCTTACGGCCGAAGACGTGAAGGTGTGGGCGGGCCGGCGTCCCGCCACGAACAGCAGCTTGTGGTTGTCGATCGCGTCAGGGTCGTCGTGCAGCTCGGCGCCACGGCGTTGCCCCTTGCACGTGACGAGGTGCAGGCCGGCGGTCGTGAGGGCGCGCGTGATGTCGGCGACCTGCCAGTGGCGCTGATGGTGGATGCTCGTGCGTCGCTGCCAGAGGCCATCGGCATCGGTGCGGGTGAAGACCTCCACGCACGCGCTGCTCTGCGCGCCGGGGGCCGCGTCGGGGTCCCCGCGGCCGCGCCAGGCGATCACGTGCGCGTCGGACTCGTGCACCCAGTCCGTGGCAAACGCGGTGCGGTAGGTCTCCAGAGCGTTGACGTCGAAGATGAACAGACCGCTGCCCGAGAGGTTGGCGGCGACGCCGCGAAAGGTGTCGACGAGCTCGGTCTCGTCGAGCAGGTAGTTGACGGCGTCGTCGAGACACAGCACCAGGTCAAAGGCGCCGAACCGGGGGAGGTCTCGCATGTCCGCGCGCGACACGCGGGCGGCGTCGCCGGCCTTGCGCTGGGCGAGCTCCACCATGACGGCGGACAGGTCGCATGCCTCGACGACGTAGCCGCGATCCAGCAGCGGCAGGAAGCTCTTCCCGGTGCCGCACGCGATGTCGAGCACGTCGCGGCCGGTCAGGCCGCACGTGATCGCCAGGGACTCGATGCGGCGCAGCCACAGGTCGTGGCAGTAGTCGGCGGTGAGGATGTCGTAGGCCGGTGCGAGCGTGTCGTAGGCGGCCTCGGCCGGGGACAGCAGAAGAGAGTCCATGGGGGGTAGACCCGCCTGAGCACTCGAATTGCTTCATCACTTCGACACTGATTGCATTCGGACGAAGTATCGGCTCCCACTCGTGACCGTGGCGTAGCATGAGCGGCTTGACCGTGTCGACGAAGTCCATCACCAACATCGACGATCCGCGCCTCGTCAAGGCCTTGGCCCATCCGTTGCGCGTGCGGATCCTCGCGATGCTTCACGAGCAGCAGCTCAGTCCGGTGCAGCTGTCGGCTCGCCTCGACGCACGGCTGGGGACGGTCGCCTACCACGTGCGCACGCTCGACACGCTCGGCATGGTCGAGGAGGTCGCCACCCGCCAGAGGCGCGGTGCGATCGAGCACTTCTACCGCGCCAAGGAACGTCCGCGCGTCTCCGACGCGGCATGGGAGCACGCGGCCCCGATGGCGAAGCAGGCGCTGATCGGGGCGACGTTGCAGCAGATCAACGATCAGGCGACGCTCTCCGCGGCGCACGGCGGCTTTGATCGCCGGGACGCCCACATCACGCGGACGGTCATGGACCTGGACGCCAAGGGCTGGGAGCAGCTGTCCACCGCGCTCGCGCGCCTGCTGAAGGACGCGGCCAGGATCGAGGCGGCGGCGAAGAGGCGATGTGCCGCCCATCCGCATGACGAGTCGATCGCACGCGCAGGGCTGGTGCTCATGCATTTCGAGGCCAGCCGCCTCAGCGATCAGCGGCCATCCCGCGGTGAGGCCGGCGCCCGCCCGCAGCGAGCGCCACGGACGCGGGCCTCAGCCGAGCAGTCCTGAGGGGCGGATCATCCGCTGTGCGGCCGCTGAGCAGGGATGCGCAGGGGTTGATCGGTCGATAGTTTTGATTGATTCAGGAGCTTGCACAATGGGGCCCGTGCGCGGCGCCTGCCGTGGACGAGCGGCGACTGGTGGCCGGCGACTGGGACTGGTGCAGGCTGCGGGCCGTCTGCACGGCCGAGACCCGCAGGGTCCTCGGCAGCAGCGACGCAGTGCAGGACGCCACTCAGGAAGCACTCATGCGCGCCTGGCGACAGCAGTCGACCTGTCTGACCCCCGCAGACCCGATCCCCTGGGTGCGTGCGATCGCCCGACGCGAGGCGCTGCGCATCTCGGCGCGCCGGACCGAGGCACCGCTGGACGCTGACGCTGAACCAGGCACGACCTCCGACCTGGACCGGTCGATCGGAGCGATCGACCTGGACCGAGCCCTCGACGCCCTCGGCGCTGCAGAACGCTCGGTGCTCGTGCTGCGCTACTGGGAGGACCTCACCCAAGCCGAAGCCGCGCGACGCCTGGACATCCCCGCCGGCACGGCCCGGGTGCGACTTCACCGGGCGCGCGCCCGCCTTCGCGGCCACCTCGAGGACTACGCCGAGAGCTGAGCTGCGCGGCCCACCTACCGCGTCGCGCATCGTTTCCTTGTGCTGCCGGGTGACGCGGGAGCGTCGAATGGTGGTGTCGCGCATCACCCGACTGCCGAACCGGGGTCGCCGGGTCCGCCGCCGGCGCCGGACGGGCCCGCGGCGCACGTTCGTCGGCCTGAGCGCGACGGAGGTGCGGCGCCGGGTTCGAACACGGCAGCCACGCCCGGCGGCCGGGGACACACCCCGGCCGCGCGGACGCGCGGGTCAGAGCTTGCGGCCGGAGAGGCGCACGACGAACCGCAGCGTCTTCCCGTCGGGCTTGGCCACGACGGTGGCAAGGTCGTGGCGCTTGGTCTTCTTCGCGCCGGAGGTCGTGACCGGGACGCGGACGAGCTTCGTGCCGCCGCTCTTGCACGACGGGACCGTGGCGGTGCCGACGGTCGTGCCCTTGACCGAGATCGTCACGCCATACGCGGAGCCGACGCAGCGCGCGCGCAGGCGCGCCGTCGTCTTCCCGACGGGCAGCACGGGCCCGGCGGAGCGCGCAAAGCGCAGGACGTCGGCGCAGTCGGTGTAGGTGCCGACGTCGGCGGGGAAGCGCTTGAGCGCGTTCAGCAGTGCTCCGGGGGAGTAGACCCGATCCAGGTCGCCGTCGGCGGCACAGTCCTTGACGGCGGCCGGCAGCGGCTTGGTCTTCGCCGACGGTCCCTTGGACGAGGCCTCGTTCTTCTTGGCCGACGCGGGCGACGCGATCGCGACGAGCGCGACGGTCGAGAGGGCTAACAGGGTGAGTTTGGTCATGGGGAAGGAACGCCGGTCGCCTCGTGGAGTTGGTGAGTGACGGGAGATTCTCACGCAGCCACTCCGGCGCTCAACGCATGTCCTAGGACCGCACCCCGGCGGCGGCGACTCGCGGCATGCTGTCCTTGCCCCAGCGCGCGGCGCGCGCGTAGGCGATGAGCTGCCCGAAGTAGTCCCCCAGCGGCGGGCACGCGATGCCCGCGGGTTCCAGGACAGCGCGGGCGCGGGTGTCGTCGAAGCGGCTGACGACGTCGAAATACGGCACGAAGACCCCGGCCTCGTGCTCGATGCCGTCGGCGTCCACCTCGGCGAGCGGCGGGTGCACCAGCGGGCGCGGGCAGTCCAGTGCGGCGCACGCCATGTCCATGAGGTCCTCGACCTCGGACACGTGCGGCCCGGCGGTGAGGTGGTAGGTGCCCCGTACCGCCTCGGGCGTCGTGGCCAGGTGGGCGATGGCATCGGCGACGTAGTCGACCGGCACGACGTCCACGAGGCCCGCGGGGTCGGCGGGGACCGTGTCCAGCAGCCCGCGCGACAGAGCGCGCAGCGGCCAGTACAGGACGTTGAAGGCGGGGGTCCAGCCCGTCCGCGAGTCGCCGACGACGATGCTGGGGCGCACGATGACCACTGGCACGCCGGCGTCGGCGGCGTCGCGCACCAAGACCTCGGCTTCGCGCTTGGTCTGCTCGTACGTGTTGCGGGGCGTGCCAGCGATCGTCCGGTCCTCCTCGGTGACGGTGCCGTCATGACGCCCCGCGACGTACGCGGTCGAGACATGCACGTGCCGCTCCAGACGTCCGAGGGCGTGCAGGCGCCGGGCGATGCCCAGCACGTGCGCGGTCCCCGTGGTGTTCACCGCGCGCGCCTCGTCCAGGGGCAGGTCGAAGGTGATCGACGCGGCGCTGTGGACGATCCGCGTCACGCGCTCGGTCACGAGTGCGGCGGCGGCAGGCCCCAGGCCGAGGCCCGGCAGCTCGAGGTGGCCGGCGACGGCGGTGAGGCGGCTCGCGGCGGCGGCGGGGACGTCGTCGCCGTAGAGCGTGGCCAGCGTGGCGTCCAGGCGCCGGGCGGCGTGCGCGTCGTCGTCGGCACGGATGACGCAGACGACGTCCACGCTGTCGGCCTGCACGGCGCGGGTCAACAACTCCATGCCGAGGAAGCCGGTCGCACCGGTGAGGAGGATCGTCATACAGTCCAGGCAAGCACGCCGGACGCCGCTCGGGGAAGCGGTGGCGTCCGATCACCCCCCGCATGGGGGTGGACGCCCGGGCCCATTGCGCTGGCCCGCCGCCACAACCGGGGCCGCCCGCGGACGCGTCCGCCGCCGGCCCCGGGAGGCACGGTCCTACGGCTGCTCGGAGATGGCCGCCACGAGCTCGCCGGCTCGATCGGGGGGCAGTGCGCGCGCGAGGTCGGCCTGCGCGACGACGCCGACCATGCGATGCCCGTCGATCACCGGCAGGCGGCGCACGCCGTGGTCGATCATGGTCTGGATGGCGGTTTCGACATCGTCGTCGGCGCCGATCGTGACGACCTCACCCTGGGCGAGCTCGCCGACCCTGGTGCTGCTCGGGTCACGGCCCTGGGCCACGACCTTCACCGCGATGTCGCGGTCGGTGATCATCCCCTTGAGGCGATCGTCTTCGCCGCAGATCGGCAGCGCACCGACGTCCTCGTCCTTCATCCGCCGCGCGGCGTCCGTCGTGGTCTCGTTCTCGCCGATGCAGTCGGCGTTGGGAGTCATGACGTCACGAGCCTTGGTAGCGGGCATTTTCGTCCTCCAGTGGTAGACAACATCGGAAGGCTTGTGCGTACCCGGCGCCACAGACCAAGGTCACACGCCGTCACGGCTCGCACTTTGTCCCCATCCGACAACCCCCGCCCTCGGAGCCGCGGTTAGGTTCCGTCCTGAGGTCAAATCGAGTTTGCGGTCCGGCGCCCGCCGGGCCCGCCAGGAGGAGAGCGCTATATGTACGACTACGTGATCGTCGGAGCAGGTTCCGCGGGGTGCGTGCTCGCCGCGCGCCTCACGGAGGACCCGGAGGTCAAGGTCGCCCTCATCGAGGCGGGCGGACCGGACACCGACGACGAGATCCACATCCCCGCTGCCTTCGGCGCCCTCTTCAAGGGCCGGCGCGACTGGGACATGTCGACCGAGCCCGAGCCCGGCCTGAACAACCGTCACTGCTACCTGCCGCGGGCAAAGATGCTCGGCGGCTGCAGCTCCATGAACGCGATGGTCTACATCCGCGGGAACCGGCGCGACTACGACGAGTGGGCCGAGAACGGCGCCGAGGGCTGGTCCTACGACGAAGTGCTGCCGTACTTCAAGCGGGGGGAGGACAACGAGCGCGGCGAGGACGCCTACCACGGGACCGGCGGTGCGCTGCCCGTGCGCGAGAGCCGCTCCATGAACCCGATCGCCGACGCGTTCGTCGAGGCGGCCGCCCAGGCCGGCCACGAGAAGAACCCCGACTTCAACGGTGCGCGGCAGGAGGGCTTCGGCCGGTACCAGACGACCCAGTCGGGTGGCATGCGCGCGAGCGTCGCCGTGACCTACCTGCACCCGGTGATGGAGCGCGAGAACCTCACGGTCCTCACGAACGCGCACGCGCTGCAGATCCTCTTCGACTCCGACCGCGCCTCAGGCGTCCAGATCGACCGCGGCGGCGAGATCGAGGAGGTCCACGCGTCGCGCGAGGTCATCCTGTCGGCCGGCGCCTACCAGTCCCCCCAGCTGCTGATGCTCTCGGGCATCGGTCCGGCTGACCAGCTGCCGCTGTTCCAGATCGAGGTCCGCCAGGATCTGCCGGTCGGCCAGGGTCTGCAGGACCACTGCATGACGCTCATCAACTGGACGACCGATCACGAGACGCTGATGACGGCGCTCACGCCGGAGAACGTCGAACTGCTGCAGACCGAGGGTCGCGGACCGCTGAGCTCGAACATCGCCGAGGCCGGCGGCTTCATCCGCACGCGCGCGGGGCTGGCCGCGCCGGACTGCCAGTTCCACTGCGCGCCGGTGCTGTTCTACGACGAAGGCCTGGGGGCGACCGTCCAGGACGGCCTGGCGTTCGGCCCGGGCGTGGTCAAGCCCACGAGCCGTGGCGCCGTGACGCTGCGCACGCCCAGCCCGTACAGCAAGCCTCGGATCGTGCACAACTACCTCGACTCCGAGGAGGACCGCGCGACGATCCTCGCCGGCATGCGCGTGGCCCTGGACATCGCCGCTCAGGAGGCGCTGCAGGGCGTCATCACGGGCACGTTCAGCGCGCCTGCGGCGGACGCGACCGACGAGGAGATCATGGAGTTCGTGCGCGAGAACACGATGACGATCTACCACCCGACGTCGACGTGCGCGATCGGCCCGGTCGTCGACTCGCGCCTGAAGGTGCACGGGGTGCAGGGGCTGCGCGTCGTGGACGCGTCCGTCATGCCCTCGGTCGTGCGCGGCAACACCAACGCTCCCACGATCATGATCGCCGAGCGGGCCGTGGACCTCATCCGCGAGGACGCCCTCGCACTCAGCGGCACCGCTGCCTAGATCATCTAGACCGACAGCACGCGCGTAGGGCCGGTAGCCCCTCGTCCCGCGGGGCGGGGGGCTATCGTGGTTCGTCCACTCCGCCGATGCGCCGGGAGTCGTTCGGCTGCGACCGAATGATTGGTTTCCGTTCTCATGGGGGAAGAGAAGGAGTTGCATGGCTGAACGCGGAGCGCGCCCCCAGGTCCCTGCCGTACCACGACGCGTGCTCCGTGCGGTGCGCTCGTTGTTCACCCCGCTGCTGCCGGACGACTACCTGGAGATGATCAATCCCCTGTGGTCGACACAGGAGCTGCGCGGGCGGATCGAGTCGATCGAGCACGAGACGAGCGACGCCGCCACGATCGTCATCAAGCCCGGCTGGAAATGGCCGGGCCACGAGCCCGGCCAGTACCTGCGGATCGGCACGGTCGTCAACGGCATCCACCATTGGCGTGCGTACTCGCTGACCTCGGACCCCGAGCGCGCGGACGGCCGCATCAGCATCACGCCGAAGCTCGTGGACGCCGGGGTCGTCTCGCCGTTCCTCGTGCGCGACGCCCGTCCCGGGGAGATCGTGCGCCTCGGCGGGGTGGAGGGGACGTTCGTCCTGCCTGACCCGCTGCCCGCGCGCTTCCTGTTTGTCAGCGCCGGCAGCGGTGTGACGCCGATCATGAGCATGCTCCGTGCGCTCGATCGCCGCGACGGGCTCGGCGACGCCGTGCTCGTGCACTCCGCGCGCCACGCCGACGACGTCATCTTCGGCGCCGAGCTCCGCGACCTGGCGCGGCGCCACCCCGG
>JAOPZJ010000091.1 GCA_025964155.1 Solirubrobacterales bacterium | reverse complement strand
ATCGCGAAGTTCACGAGGACCTTGGCGACGACCGAGCCCGCGTTCTTGCCTCGGACGAAGCCGATCTCCAACATCGCGAAGCCGGCCTGCATGAAGATGACGAGGACGGCGGCGAGGAAGACGAAGGCGGAGTTCAGGCCGACCTGGTCGGGCAGCTTGCCCGACAGCCCGAGCCCCTCGGTGGCGCCGTCGGCGAGCGCCGTCGGCGCGGCGATGAGCGCAGCGAGCAGCGCCGCGGGCACCGCGCGCGTGAGCGTCGTACGGAACGTCATGTGGCTCTCCTTGTGTGACCCGGCTGATGCGACGGTGACCCTGCCTGCCGGAACGACGTGACCCTTCCCGAGGCAGCCTTTGCGCTCGGGGGCGCATGTGCCTTGTCCCGGTGGACAAAGATCAGGACCCACGGTTGGACATCGGGCGGGGGGACGGCCCTGGGACAGAGTTGGCCCGACCCGAGCGCGCCCCGCACCGGGTTCTGGCGCGTAGGCTTGGCCCATGCCCGCCGACATCGCCGCCCACGAAGCCGTCATCGACCGGCTCTACGCCGCGCTGGA
Source organism: Solirubrobacterales bacterium (assembly GCA_025964155.1). GTDB lineage: Bacteria > Actinomycetota > Thermoleophilia > Solirubrobacterales > Solirubrobacteraceae > Paraconexibacter. The sequence continues at coordinate 5,299 of JAOPZJ010000091.1, read as the reverse complement.
CGCCGGCGACGGAGACGCCATGTCGGCCTGCTACACAGAGGACGCGACCTTCGAGGATCCCGCCTTCGGCCGCTTGGAGGACGGTCGCGGGCAGGCGATGTGGCGGATGCTCACCTCCCGCGCCGGCGACCTGGCGATCACGCTCGTCGACCGCCACGCCGGGGCCGACGGGACGGCGTCCGCACATTGGCTGGCGGATTACACGTTCACCGACACCGGGCGCGAGGTCCATAACGACGTCCACGCGAGCTTCGTGTTCCGCGACGGCCTCATCGCCGCCCACCGCGACAGCTTTGACTTGCGCGCCTGGGGCGCGCAGGCCCTGGGTCCGGTCCCTGGCCTGCTGGGCTACACGCCGATCCTCGGGCTCATGATCCGCCGCAAGACGAGCGGCACCCTGGCGGCGTACATCGCGGGCGAGCAGAAGACGGGGTAGGGGTTGCCGTCACACGCCGCGGCGGGCGCGGAAGAAGGCGCGCAGCAGCTCCGCGCAGTCCTCCCGCAGGACGCCGCCGACCACTGACGGCCGATGGTTGAGCTGCGGCGTATCGAGAAGGTCGAGCACGCTGCCGGCCGCGCCGGCCTTCGGATCGGTCGCCCCGTAGACCACGCGGGGCACGCGGGCCAGGACGATCGCACCCGCGCACATCGCGCAAGGCTCCAGCGTCACGACGAGCGTCGACTCCAGGACGCGCCATGAGCCGACCGCGGCCGCGGCTCGCCGCAGCGCCAGGATCTCGGCGTGGGCGGTCGGGTCCTGGGTGAGCTCGCGCTCGTTGTGTCCGGCGCCGAGAACGACCCCGCCGGCGTCGACGACGACGGCGCCCACCGGGACATCATCGTGCTCCTGTGCCAGCGCGGCCTCAGCGAGGGCCAGGCGCATCGCGGCGACGTCGGCGGGGTCAGGCTCGAGCGACGGGACCGCGGACACGTCACCATTGTGGCGGGCACCGCGTCGTTTGCCCACGCAGCCGTGTTGCAGCGCCGTGTCACACTGCATCGTCCGGCTGCACGCCGCGCCGGCGGATCCCTGGATCCCATGATCGCGCTCCTTCCCCCTTTCCGCCCGGCGCTGCCTCGGCTGCGCCGCCTCGCCACGACGACCGTCGTCGGCCTCGGCGTGCTCATGACCGGCGCGGTGGGTGCGGCCCCGGCGCACGCGGCGGGCGATCGACCGGCCGAGGTCGTCGTCCGCTTCAAGCACAACGCCTCCGCCGCCGAGCGAACCAGGGCGCTGCGCGCTGTCGGCGTGCGCACGACGTTCCGTGGCGCCGGCGGCTCCATCGTCGGCCGCCTGCGCCCGGGAGCCAGCGCCACAGCCGCCGCCGGGGAGCTGCGCAGCCGTCGACCTGTCGCCTGGGTCGCGCCTGCGCTGCGGGCGTATATCGCCGGCTTCGCGCCCAACGACCCCGGCAGCACCGCGAGGGCAGCGACGGCGGGTGGCTGGTCGACGCGCCAGTGGGACTTCACCGGCCCGTTCGGCATCCGTGCCCCCGAAGCATGGGAACGCGCGCGTGCCGCCGGTGGCGAGGGTGGCCGCGGGGTGGTCGTGGGCGTGCTGGACACGGGCGTGGCCTACGCCGATCGTGGTGCCTTCCGTCGCTCCCCCGACCTGCCGGCCATCCGGATGATCCGCGGGCACGACTTCGTGTCCGGCGACGACTTCCCGAACGACGCCAACGGCCACGGGACGTTCGTCGCCGGCGAGATCGCCGCTGCCGCGAACAACGGCTACGGCATGGTGGGGGTCGCGTACGCGTCGAAGATCCTTGCCGTCCGCGTGCTTGACGAGTATGGGGAGGGATCGTCCTACCGCGTGGCGCAGGGCATCCGCTACGCCGTGGACCACGGCGCCCGGGTGCTCAACGTGTCGATCGAGCTATCGGACGGCGTGCGGCCGGTGTCGCTGACCAGCGCGCCGGACATCCGTGCCGCGCTGCAGTACGCCCGGACCAAGCGCGTGAGCGTCGTGGCGGCCGCGGGCAACTCGGCGGTCACGAACATCCCCGCCCGCAAGTACAGCTCGCTGTCGATCCAGGTCGGCGGCAGCACCGAGCACGGCTGCGTGGCGGACTACTCCAACTCCGGTCCGGGCCTCGACCTCGTCGCTCCCGGCGGCGGCAGCGACTCCGCGCTGGCCGCCGACACCCACTGCCATCCGGACGGTGCCGCCGGGCGCACCATCCGGCAGATCACCTTCCGCAAGAGCAACCCGCGCCGCTTCCTCGTGCCGGACGATTACGAGGGCACCTCGATGGCCGCCCCCCACGTTACGGGCACCATCGCGTTGCTGCTCGCCGCGAGGACCCTCGGCGCCACCCCGTCGCCGGCAGCGATCGACCGCCGGCTCAAGTCCAGCGCCCTTGACCTCGGCCCGCCCGGCACCGACCGCTTCTACGGCGCCGGCCTGCTGGACACCGCGGCCGCGCTCGGAGCAGGACCCCGAGCGCCGGTCCCACCGCCGAGCTAGCACCACCCAAGACGCGCACAGCCTGACCGAGGCGACGGGCGCCGCGAGACGGTCGGATCGTGGATGCCGTGGGCCGCACGGCGAAGCGAAGACGGGACGCAGTCCCTTCGAGACCGCCGGGTGGCTCACGGCGCCGCGAGACGCCGCTCTCGCGCGCCCGTCAGATCGTGCGGACGATGAGGACACTGCACGGCGCGTGATGGCTCACCTTGTTCGGCACGGAGCCGAGCAGGAAGCGCTTGGCGCCGGTCATGCCCTTGTTGCCGACGATGATGAGGTCGGCGCCCTGCTCCTCGGCCACGTCGAGGATGGCGTCGGCCGGGTCGCCCTGGCGCGCGTGGGCGGCGACATCCGTCACGCCGCCGGCTTCGGCGGCTTCGGCGGCGGCTTGCAGCGTGGTGTCGACGTCCTCGCGCGGATTGACCATCCATTGCAGGTCGGCGGGCACCTGGTTGCGCTCGACGCGCAGGCGGTCGGCGCCAACCGGCTCGTACGCGCTGACGATGTGCAACTTCGCGCCGATCGACTTGGCCAGCTCGACCGCCTCGTCGACGGCGGTCTGCGCGGTGTCGGACCCGTCGGTACCCACCACGATGGATCTGAACATGGAGTCATGGTATCCCGCCGGCCTAACCGGTTCGGTGACCGCGAACACAGATGGCCGGGCACGGTCGCGACGTGCTCGGCGTCGACGCTGACGTACGCTGGGGGGCGTTGTGATCGACCTGCACTGCCACATCCTTCCGGGGATCGACGACGGGCCCCGGACGATCGAGGACTCGCTGGAACTGGCTCAGGCAGCCGTCGCGGCGGGGACGACGACCATCGTCGCCACCTCCCACGTCTCCTGGGCCTATCCGGACAATTCGTCGCAGCTGATCGCCCAGAAAGTGGACGAGGTCAACGCGATGCTCTTGGACCTGCGCCTGGACCTCGAGGTCCGGCCCGGCGCCGAGGTGGCACTGGCGCGAGCGCTGGACCTCACGGACGCGGAGCTCGCGGGGCTGACGCTCGGCGGAGGACCGTGGCTGCTTCTGGAGTGCCCGCTGAGCCCTGTCGCCACCGGGGTGGAGCAGGGCATCGACGCGCTGCGCCGCCGTGGCCACGAGCGGCTCGTCCTGGCACACCCCGAGCGCGTCCCCGCCTTTCAGCGGGACCCCGAGCTGCTCGCGCGCCTTGTCGACAGTGGTCTGTTGACCTCGGTCACCGCCGGCGCCTTCACCGGGCGCTTCGGCAAGAACGTGCAGAAGTTCGCGCGCAAGCTCCTGGCCGAGGGCATGGTGCACGATGTGGCCTCCGACGCGCACTCGGTCGTCCGTCGCCCGCCGGCCGTCGGCCCGGAGCTCCAGGAGGCGGGCCTGGACGTGCACCAGATCGACCACCTCGCCCGTGCCGTCCCCCTCGCGATCCTGCAAGGCGCGCCGCTGCCACCGGCGCCGGCCATGCCCGTGGAGCAGCGCGGCGTCCTCAGCCGCTTGCTCGGCCGGTAGCGGCTCGCCGCCACCCGCTCACGCCGACGGCCGCGGCGTCGCGCCGCCGTCAGGTCAGCTTCGTGATCGCGATGATGATGGACATCACGATGAGGACGACGAGGATGGACTGCATCCAGATCCAGGTGGGTGACATGCCCCCATCATCCCGTCATCGCCCGCCGGACGGCATGCGTACCGCCCGCGCGCTGACGGGCGGGCTCGGGGCCGTCGGCACGAGCCCCGGGCTCTCGGGTAGCGTGCCGTCCCCCACGGCATGACCAGCGACGAGATCCGCACGGCCGGCCTGCTCTTCGGCGAGGAGCTGGCGCTCGGCCTCATCGAGCCCGAGGCCCTCCGCATCCCGGAGGTGGAGCGTGCCGTGCGCGCTACGCCGGTCCCCTCCCCGTTGAGCCGCAGGTACCAGTACGCGCAGATGCGGCGTGGCAAGCTGACCTTCGAGCGCCATTGCCTGCAGCCGCTGATGGCCGCGCGCCGCGCGGTCCTCGGGGACGCCGCCCACGGGCGGCCCAAGCTGCTCGTGCGGGTGGACGCCTTCCCGCATCTGCGGGTGTGGGAGGAGCCCACCCGCCTCGGGACGCAGGCTGCCGCGACCGCCCACGCGATCCTGCGGGACGCGGGTGTCCCCTACCTCATGGCCGTCACCCCGCGGGTCTCGCGCCTCCCGCTGGACCCGAAGGTCGACGAGTGGCGCGAGCACGACGACGACGAGCGGGCGCTGCTGGCGCAGCTGCGCCGTGACGGCGTGAGCTTTGGCGTCCACGGCCTGGACCACCGCACCCGCAGCACCAATCCCCGCAAGCTCTCGGAGTTCGCCGGGCGCAAGCCCAAGGAGGTCGAGCAGCGCCTGGACACCGCGCAGGCCACCCTCCGCGACGACGCGTTGCACGCGGATGTCTTCGTGCCACCGTTCGACCGCTTCGACGCCTCCTGCTGGCCCGCTCTGGCATCGCGCTTCGACGTCGTCTGCGGCGGCCCCGAGAGCGTCACGACGATGGGCTTTCACCGGACACCGACCTGGCGGGGTGACGCGGTCTGGCTGCCGGCCTACCCGCCGCTGCACGGCACCGCGGCCGAGGTGCTGGGCGCCGTGCGCGCGCTGGTGGATGACGGCACGGGCCTGTGGATCCCCATCGTGCTGCGCTGGGGTCGTGAGCTGGAGGACGAGTGGCGGTCGCTGCAGGAGCTGTGCGCGCTGCTCTCCGAAGGCGAGCTGGCGCGGTCCTGGGAGGACTTCCTGCTCGCGGTGCGGGCGAGCCGCCGGCTCGCCTCGCACGTCGCGCGCTGATCGGCAGCGCGGCTGTCCGGTGCGCCTCGTCGCCCCTGGCGGCGTCGCTGC
>JAOPZJ010000081.1 GCA_025964155.1 Solirubrobacterales bacterium | reverse complement strand
GCCATCGAGCCGGCCGGTTATGTGAAGGGGTGGGCAGCGGCCGGCGCCTGGAGCCTGCTTGCCGCCGCCGGCGTGCAGAACGCGCTCGTCGACGCGGGCGGCGACCTGATCGTGCGCGGTCGTGCCGCCCCCGGAGAACACTGGCGCGTCGGCATCCAGCATCCGCTCGAGCACGACAAGGTCGCCGCCGTGCTCGAGCTCGCCAACCTGACCGTCGCGACCTCGGGCACGTACCGACGGGGCGCGCATATCGTCGACCCGATGACGGGCGAACCACCGACGGGCATCCTGTCGGTCACCTGCGTCGGCCAGGACCTCCCGGTCACCGACGCCCTGGCCACCGCCGCCTTCGCGATGGGCCGCGATGGCGCTGCCTGGCTGGCGATCCAGCCCGACGTGGAGGCGATGGTGATCCGCGACGACGAGACCGTGCAGACCACCCCCGGGTTCGACGCGCTGCGCGTGAGCTGAGATCGCGTCGGCGCGAGCGTCGGGCGTGTCAGCGCCAGTCGAAGTACTCGCGGTGGATGTTGCGCGCGGGGACGCCCGCGGCCCGCAGCTGCGACTGGAAGGTCCGCAGCATGCCGTTCGGTCCACACATGAAGACCGACAGGCCACCGGCTTCGCCCGTGGTGGCGGCGAGCACCCGCTCGGTGGTGAGGCGTCCCTCCACGCTCGTGTCGACGAGGTGGGCGTGAAGCGAACCGTGACGGTCCACGACGCCCCGGATCTCCTCGGCGAACGGCGCCTCGCCGTCGGCGGAGTAGAAGAAGTCCACCCGGTGGGGCAGATCTCCGTCGAGCGCACGCAGCCAGCTGAGGAACGGGGCAACCCCCACGCCGCCGGCGATCCACACCTGCCGATCGGTGCCACGGCGATGGTCAAACCGCCCGTGGGGACCGCCGATGACCGCGGGCATCCCGGGCTCGACCAGGTGCTGCAGGCGCTCGGTGTAGTCGCCCAGCGCCTTGACCGTGACGCGGACGACGTCCTCGTGCGGGGCGCTGGAGATCGTGAACGGGTGCCGGTGCCAGCCGTCCTTGGCCTCGAGGTACACCATCGCGAACTGGCCGGGGATGAAGTCGACGCGCCGACCGAGAGGCCGCATCGCGATCTCCACGAGGCCCGCGTCGATCTCGCGCACCGTCTCCACCTGATAGTCGTGCAGCGGCCCGAGCCACCGGGCCAGCAGCTCGCGGTAGACGTAGAAGGCCAGGCCGATGCCGCCGATGCCCACATAGGTCCAGCGCAGCAGCGGGGCCTTGTCGAACGGTGTGCCGTCGAGCAGCCCGTGCACGAAGCCCGCGGCGACAAACAGCCCGGTGGTGCGATGCAGCGCCCGCCAGCGCTCGTAGCCGCCGAAGAGCCGTCGCACGTCGCGGGCGATCGGCGCGTCCCGGGCGGCGAGCACGAGGCCCCGCAGCGGCCTCGGCACCACGTACTGCCAGCGCGGCAGGATCGCCCAGACCGCCAGCGCGATCATGCCGATCGCGCCGATCGCGCCCAGCGGTCCGCCGAGCGCCGTGCCGTGCGGGTTGGCGGACAGCAGCACGTGCGGCGCCAGGAGCACCAGGCCGGTGATGGCCACGCGCCGGTGCCAGATCGCGGCCCGGTCGATCCCGTCGAACCACTCCTCCACCCACGGCAGCGTGCTGATCAGGACCAGCCCGATCGACAGCAGCAGGATCGACTCGGCACCGAACAGCTGCCCGACGTACGACCCCGTCGGCTGACCGGCCGGAGCGACGACGGCCCACAACACGGCCTGCGCAAGGACAAGGACGAGGATCGTGGCGGGCCCGACGTCCCGGGCAGCCAATCGCCTGTGCGGCCAGAACACGCCGCCGACCCTAGCTGGTGGGGGCGAAGTGCCCGGGTTCATCGGGGATACTCCTACCATTCAGCGTCGCCCTCCTCGGCGACCACGGCAACCAGGACACCTTGCACTCATGACCGCCCTCACGGCACGTGGCGAGCGGGGCACGATCAGCGCCCCGCATCCCGAGGCGGCTCGCATCGGGGCCGCCGTGCTCGCCGACGGCGGGTCTGCCGTGGACGCCGCGATCGCCGCGAATGCGGCGCTCGGGGTTGCGATGCCCCACATGTGCGGCGTCGGTGGAGATCTCTTCGCGCTCGTGGATCCGGGTGACGGTGGCGCGCCCGTGGCGTTCAACGCGAGCGGCCCCGCGTCCTCTGCCGTCGATGCAGACCGGCTGCACGCGCGCGGCGGTGTCCCGGCGCGCGCCGTCGAGGCGGTCACCGTTCCTGGAGCCGTCGACGGGTGGCGGGTCATGCACGAGGCCTTCGGCCGCCTGCCCTGGGCGCGCCTCTTGACGCCTGCAGCGCAGCTCGCGGACGGCGGGGTGGCGATGACCGAGCGCGCGCGGGCGTGGTTCATGGAGGAACGGGAGGTGCTGGCCCGCGATCCGGCCTCGCGCGGGGCCTTCCTGCGGGACGGCGAGCCGCCGGCGATCGGCGTGGCGGTCCGGCTGCCGGATCTCGCGCGGACCCTTGAGCAGCTCGCGCAGCTCGGACCGCGAACGCTGTACGACGGCGAGCTCGCGGCGCTCGTGGCCGCGACGACGAGCCGTGCCCGGGACGGCCTGCTCGCCCGGGACCTGGCGTCCTACCGCGCGCGGACGGTGCCGGTCGCCTCCGCGAACATCGGCGGACATCGGTTGGTCACCGTCCCGCCCAACAGCCAGGGAGCGACCACGCTGATCCTGCTTCGGGCGCTGCTCGCGATGGAGACATCACGACCGGGAAGTCCGGCGTGGACCGTCGCCTTCCTGCGGGCCAAGCGCGTGGCGTTCGCGGCTCGCGATGCCGAGCTGGCGCGCGCCCAGCGGCTCGACCTGCCGCTCGGCGCCAGCGAGATCGACGAGCTCGTCGCGTTCGGCGAACGCGAGCCGGCGGTCGGCGGGACGAGCCTCGACGGCGACACGGTGGCGCTCGCTACCTGTGACGCGGCGGGCACGACGTGCGTGGTGATCCAGAGCCTGTACTTCGCATTCGGGAGCGGCATCACCGTGCCGGACACGGGCATCGTCCTGCAGAATCGGGGCGCGTACTTCTCGACGGCTCCCGGGCACCCCAATCGCATCGGACCGGGGCGCCGCACGCTGCACACGCTCATGCCGATGCTCGCCTACGGCGCGCGCGGTCCGCTCGAGGCCGCAGTCGGGACCATGGGCGGCGACGGGCAGCCCCAGGTGGTGGCCCAGGTCCTGGCGCGGCTGCTGTGGGGTGGCGAGGATGCCGCCGCTGCCGTCGCCGCGCCGCGATTGCTCCACGGCCGGTACATGCTCGGTGAGCCGGACGACGTCGTGCACGTCGAGGACACGCTCGACCCCGAGACGGTCGAGGCGCTGCGGACCGCCGGCCATGCGATCGAATCCGACGCGTGGCCGTCACAGCGGATGGGACACGCGTGCGCGATCACCGCCCCGGATCCCCAGGGGCCTACGCGCGTGGCGGCCAGCGACCCGCGGAGCGACGGCGTCGCCGTGGCTCTGTAAGGCGCCGCTATAGGACCGGGCCGCGGCGACCGCTGAAGAACAGCACGAGCGCGACAATCGCCAGGGCGAACAGGACGGGGTGAATGATCACGCCGCCGGCGATGGCGATGATGAGCAGGACGATGGCGAGGATGAGGAGCATGCGTCCTGTATTCCCTCAGAGGGCTCGGGTGATGCCTGAACGAACGTCCAGTTCTCCCTACCCTGACCGGCACAAACGGACGCCGGTCCCCGCGCCCCACGACCCGCTTGCCAGTCCACTGCAGCTCTCAGCTTGTCCCAATGCAGCGCTCAGCTGCGCGATGACGGAGACGTCGTCGCCGGACGCGACCCCACCGGGAGCGTGACGGTCACGACCCCGCCCTCGCGGGACTCCGCGTGCTCGCCGTGCTCACGCAGCACGGCGAGCATGTCGGCGTTGCCCAGCAGCACCTCGGCGTAGAGCTCACGCAGCCCGCGGGCGGCCGCAGCGTCGAGCAGCCGCTCCAGCAGCGTTCCGGCGATGCCGTGGTAGCGCCACGGCGCGGCGACCTCGAAGGCGACCTCGCCGCGTCCTTGAGGGGCGGGGATCAGCACGGCATGCCCGACGAGCTCCTCGTCGACGATCGCCAACAGCCCCACGGCGGAGAAACGCTCCGGATGGGCGGCCCAGTCCGCCGCCCGGTGCAGATCCACCGCGCCGGTGAACCAGCGCCGGTAGCGCGACTCCGGGTCCAGGCCCTCGAGCAGGCGCTCGATCCCGGCCTCGTCCCCGGCACGCACCTCGCGAATGCATACGTCGTGCATCGGCAGCCCGTTTCGTCGCCCGTTTCAAGCGATCGTGGTGGTGGTGGCGGCAGCCCCGAAGCCCCACGAGGGCGTGGGCTGCAGCCGGAAGACGGTGCGCGGCGCGGGGGCGGTGCCGTGGAGCACGTGCTCGACGGCGTCGTTGATGTCCTCCAGCAGCACCTCGTGCTTGAGGACGCGCGTGCGGCCGCGGCGGTGCAGGTCGAAGACCTCCTCGAGGTCGCGGTGCGTGCCGACGATCGAGCCCTTGACGGTCAGACCCCCGAGCACGGTCTCGAAGATCGGCAGGCGCATCGCGTTCTCGGCGGGCAGCCCGACGCAGACGAGCGTGCCGCCGCGCGCCAGCGAGGCCAGCGCCTGTTCGAAGGCGACGGGGTTGACCGCGGTGACGATCGATGCGGTCGCGCCGCCGAGCGCTTGGATGGCGGCCACGGGGTCTTGCTCACCGGCGTGCACGAGGTGGTCTGCGCCCAGCATCCTGGCGCTCTCCAGTCGCTCGGGGTTGGTGTCGACGACGACGGTCTCGGCACCCGTGATCCGGGCATACTGCAGCGACATGTGACCGAGGCCGCCGCAGCCGACGATCGCCACGAGGTCCGCGGCGCGGGCGCCCGACTCCTTGACGGCCTTGTAGGTGGTCACGCCGGCGCAGGTGAGCGGCGCGGCGTCGGCCGGGTCGACGCCGTCGGGGACGCGGACGACGTGGCGCGCGTAGCCGACCGCGTACTCGGCGAAGCCGCCGTTGATCGAGAAGCCGGTGTTCAGCTGGGACGCGCACAGCGTCTCCCTGCCGGAGTTGCAGTAGCCGCAGTCACCGCACGCGTACCCCAGCCACGGCATCGCCACGCGGTCACCGACGTGCAGGCCGTGGGCGTTGCCGGTCCCGAAGCGCTCGATGATCCCGACACCCTCATGCCCGGGAATGAACGGCAGCGTCGGCTGGACCGGCCACTCCCCGCGGGCGGCGTGGATGTCGGTGTGACAGAGGCCGGCGGTCTCGATCCTGACCAGAACCTGCTCCGGCCCCGGCTCGGGGATCGGGACCTCCTCCACGGCGATCGGTGACTCGAAGGAGTGGACGACGGCGGCGCGCATCACGTGGGACCTCACTTGCTGGTTGGTGTCCTACCGACCGTCGCACCGCAGCCGCGCAGCGCCATCCGCCGTGACCCACAAGTGACCTGCGTAGTTCGCCGCATCAGGCCGCGGCGCCCGGCCGCCGGACGGCTTAGGTCAAGCTTGGGGGGATGCGCGCATCGATGTCACGTCCCCAGGTCCATCTCAGCCACCGGTCGGGCTGGCTGCGCGCCGCGGTACTTGGCGCCAACGACGGCATCCTTTCGACGGCGAGCCTCGTGCTGGGCGTGGCCGCGTCCGGCGCCTCGGGGGCTGCGATCATCGTCGCCGGCTTCGCCGGGCTCGTGGCCGGGGCGCTGTCGATGGCGGCCGGGGAGTATGTGTCGGTCAGCTCCCAGCGCGACGCCGAACAGGCCGACATCCGCCTGGAGGAGCGCGAGCTTCGCCTCGATCCGGGCGGCGAGCTGCACGAGCTCGCGGGGATCTACGAGCGGCGGGGCCTGCCGCCGCCGTTGGCGAACGAGGTAGCGCTGACGCTGTCGCGGCACGGCGCGCTGGAGGCACACACCCGCGACGAACTGGGACTCGACGAGGAGCGCCTGGCCCGGCCGTTCCAGGCCGCCTGGACATCTGCGCTGTCGTTCTCGGCGGGCGCGGCGTTGCCGCTGCTGGCGGTCGCGACGACCCCGTCATCGGTGCGCGTCGGAGCCACGGTCGCCGTGACGCTGATCGCGCTCGGGCTGCTCGGCGACCTCGGCGCACGGCTGGGCGGTGCCCCACGCCGCCGCGCGACGGTGCGCGTCGTCGCCTGGGGCGCCGTCGCGATGGCGATCACCGCGGGCATCGGCGCGCTGGTGGGCAGCGTCGTCTAGGCCGCTGCGGCGGCCGCCTGACCGGGCAACCCCAGGGTCGTCCACCGCCTGACCCTGACGAAGACCGCGCATGACGCGGCGTTCGTCGGCACCGAGCGCGTGACGTCCCAATACCGCTGCCAGAGCGCCAGAGCAACGGTAAACGGACGTCCCGGGCCGGCGGCCGCCCCCACCAGGCGCACGACGCCGACCCCACGCCGCACAACCAACGTCCGTTTCTCCCCACCCTGACCGGGACAAACGGCCGGGACAAACGGACGTCGGTCCGTCGGGCGTGCGGCTGAACAACCGCCGGGCGCGGGCGAAGTCCCGGTCGCGGCTAAACCGCGAACCTACGCCAGCCAGGCGCCAAGCTCGGCCAGCGCTTCAGGCAGCACGTAGTAGTACGCCCACAGGCCCTGTCGCTCGGAGTCCACCAGACCGGCGTCGCGCAGCTTCTTCAGGTGATGGCTCAGCGTCGGCTGCGACACGTCGAACAGCGGCACGAGCTCGCAGACACAGACCTTGCCGGCGTGCTTGCGCAACACGTCCAGCAGCTGCAGGCGGATCGGGTCGCCGATCGCCTTGGCCACCATCGCCAGGCGCACGGCCTGCTCGCGCTCGACGTCGGGGTAGACCACCGGCTCGCAGCACGGCTCGCCCTTGGGGCGCTTGGTCTTCGGCGTGAGCTCCATATCGACAGCGATCAACTTAGGCTACCGAATTGCCTTGACGAACATCCATTCATTAGGCTTTTGTCTATGGAACGTCCCCAGCCCACGCACGACCGCGTCGCGGTCTTCAGCGACATCCACGCCAACCTCCCCGCCCTACAGGCCGTCCTGGATGACATCGACGCCGCGGGCATCACCGACCGGTACTGCGGCGGAGACCTTGTCGGCTACGGCCCCCACCCCAACGAGGCCTGCGCACTGATCGCCGAGCGCGGCGTTCCGACGATCTACGGCAACTACGACCACGCGATCAGCCGCGACCACGACGACTGCGGGTGCGCGTACATCACCCAGCACGACCGCGACCTCGGCCAGCAGTCCGTCGTCTGGACCCTCGCCAACACCGACCAGACGTCCAAGGACTTCATGCGCGCCCTGCCATTCGATCTGCGTTTCGCCGTCGGAACCCGCGACGTGCACCTGGTCCACGGCTCGCCGCGCAAGGTCAACGAGTACCTCTTCGAGGACAAGCCGCTCTCGCTGTACGAACGCCTGGCCAAGGCCGAGGACGCCAATGCCCTGGTGTTCGGCCACACCCACAAGCCGTGGGCCGACGTGCGCGGCGACGTGATGTTCATCAACTCCGGCTCCGTCGGCAAGCCCAAGGACGGCGACCCGCGCGCCTGCTGGATCGAGCTGCAGACCGCTCCGACATACGTGCGGGTCATCCAGCACCGCGTGGACTACGACGCCGCCGCCGTCGCGGACGAGGTGCGCGCCGCCGGCCTGCCCGGCGAGTTCGCCGACAAGCTCGTCAAGGCCGCCTGATGGAGCGCCCGGACCTACTGCGGCGCGGCATCACCGAGTTCATCGCCACGTTCGCGCTCGTCTTCTGCGTCGGCGGCGCCGCCGCCGTCGAGGGGGCCGGGAAGGTCGTCCTCGGCCTGCCCGCCCAGGCGGCGGTGGCGGGTCTGGCGGTGATGGCGCTCATCTACGCCACCGGCCACCTTTCGGGCGCGCACATCAACCCCGCGGTGACGATCGCCTTCACGGTCACCCGGCACTTCCCGCTGCGCGATGCCGGCGCCTACATCGTGGCCCAGTTCACCGGTGCCGTCACCGCCGGCCTGGTCGTGCTCGCCGCCTGGCCCGACAAGCCCGGACATCTCGGCGCAAACATCGCCTCGGTCTCCGTCGGCACCGCCCTGCTCTACGAGTGCCTGCTCACGGCCCTGCTGATGTTCGTCGTCCTCGCCGTGGCGACCGACACCCGCGCCGTCGGCGCCGGCGCGGCGATCGCCATCGGCGGCGTCGTGATCCTCGACATCCTCGTCGGCGCCGGCGTCTCCGGCGCCTCCATGAACCCGGCGCGCTCGTTCGGCCCCGCACTGGCCTCGGGCACCTGGACGCACTTCTGGATCTACGTCGTCGGCCCCGTCATCGGCGCCACCCTCGGCGCCGTCGCCTACCAGTTCGTCCGCACCCCACAGACCCCGCCCGGAGCCCTCCCCATGTGACGAGCCGCTCACGACGCGCCGGCCCCGGCGACCGGGACGGCGGCGGTCGCCGCTTGGTCGGCGCGCCGCGCGGGCAGCGTCAGGGCCACCAGCGAGCCGGCGAGTGCCAGCCCCGCGGACACGGTGATCGCTCAGATGATTGATCCCACGGGCCGCGTCGCGGAAAACAACCATCTAGGGTTCCGTGCGTGGACGTGATCGACGACTTGGTCGCCAACAACCGGGATTTCGCGGCGTCGCTGCCCGCAGGGCACCTCGATGTCCGGCCGAGCCGCCGGCTGGCGATCGTGACCTGCATGGACTCGCGCCTGGACGTGTTCGCCGCGCTGGGCCTGCGCGACGGCGAGGCGCACGTCCTGCGCAACGCAGGCGGCGTGATCACCGATGACGTGATCCGTTCGCTCGCGGTGTCCCAGCGCCGGCTGGGCACGCGCGCGGTGATGCTCATCCACCACAACGACTGCGGCATGGAGGCCCTCACCGACGACGGGTTCCGCGCCGAGCTGCAGCAGGCCACCGGCGTCGCACCGGCGTTCGCGATCGAGTCGTTCAGCGACCTGGACGCGGACGTCCGCCAGTCCATCCTGCGCGTGCGCCGGTCCGCGTTCCTGCTGCACCGCGACCTGGTCCGCGGCTTCGTCTACGACGTCGACACGCACCACCTGCGTGAGATCAGCGTCGACGCCGAGGACTGAGCCGCTCTCAGCCCCAGCTCACACGCCGCGGCGGGCGAGGAGCAGCTCACCGAGCTCCTGGGCCCGGACCGCCGCCTGACGATCGCCCTCGGCGGCGGACACGATCGATCCCTTCATGAGGATGTGCCACTGCCGTGCCAGGCCGTCGGCATCCTCGATCCCCGCAGCGCCGGCCAGCTCCGCCACGAAGCTGCGGATGTTCTCGAGGTGGCGCACCGCCGCCTGGCGGACGATGCTGTCGCGGTCATCGAGCTCGAGCAGGACGGTCACGAAGGCACAGCCCTCGAAGTCCTCCCGCTGGAACCACTCGCCGAAGACATCGAAGATCGCCAGCAGCCGCGCGCGCGGGTCCTCCGCACGCTGCTGCACCTCCCGGCGTAGCCAGCCGTTGGTCCACCGCGCCTCCCGGCGCTCGAGGAACGCGATCGCGAGCTCGTCCTTGGAGGCGAAGTTGCGATACAGCGTGGCCTTCGCGACGCCGGCCTCGGCGATCACCGCGTCCACCCCGACGCCGGTCACCCCCGAACGACTGAAGAGCGCGTAGGCCGCGGCGAGGATGCGCTCACGCGCGCTGGCGGGCACCTCCGGAACGCCCACTCGGCCGCTGGTCATCGGCCCGAGTATAGGCCGCGAAACGCTCGCGAGACGACGGTGTCTGCCTGGCCGAGCCGCGCGTGATCGGCCAGCCCTGGCGACCCCACCCCGGCACGCCACCGTCCACGACGTGAACGGCGTGCTGGGCGCCGGCGCGCTGGATCAGGCTGGCGCCGGTCGCCGCACGCTGACCGGAGCCGCAGATGACGGCCACCGCCCGTGACGCGTCAAGACCCTCGGGGAGCTCCCGCACGTCGTGATAGGCGCAGAACGTCGAGCCGGGGATGTGGCCCGCATCCCACTCGGTCTTCTCGCGCACGTCGAGGATCTGGATATCGCCCTCGGTGGTCCAGCGATCGTGGAGCTCCTGAAGCGTCATGCGCGCGATCCGCAGCACCGGGCGGCGCTCCTCCCGCCAACTCGTCATGCCGCCGGCCAGGAACCCCCCGACGCGTGTGATGCCGACGGACTGCGCGAGCTCGACGGCGTGGCGCGCATCCTCGTCATCGCGACCGATGAGCACCACGTCGCGTTCGCGGTCGGCCAGCCAGGCCAGCCTCGTGCCGAAGCCGGCGCGCAGGGCCGTGATGCAGACCGATCCGGGCAAGTGCGCCTCGTCGAACTGCAGATCGGTCCGGACGTCCACGACAAGTGCGCCTTCGGTGCGCAAGGCCTCCACCTGCCGGGGGGTCAGCGGATGTCCCTCGACACCCGCGCGACGCAGCGGCCCGCGGTTGATCGCCACGATCGCGTGGAAGTTGGGGGGCTGCGGGCCGAGCCTGCTCAGGGCATCGTCGACGAAGGCGCCCTCCTCCGCGATGCGGAGCGAGATGTTCTCGGCGCGCTCGTAGCCGATGGTCGAGCTGATCTTCATGTCCATCCCGGGACCGCCGCACATCGAGCCGCCCAGGTGCCCGGGCCAGACCTCGACATCGCCCGGAAGCGACAGCAGCTTGGTCTGCAGCGACCGGAAGATCCCGCGGGCGCCTTCCTCCTTGTCGACCGCCAGGTCCGGGCGGGCGACATCCCCCACGAACAACGTGTCGCCGGTCAGAACCGCCCACGGCCGCTCCGCGTCACGGCTGCCGTCGAACAGCAGAAAGGCGGTGTGCTCCGGGCGGTGCCCGGGCGTGTGCAGCGCCCTCACCTTGACCTCGCCGAGCCGCAGCTCCCAGCCGTCGTCGAAGGCCTCGTGCTCGTACTCGGGCTCGGCCAGGCGGTGCACGTGGATCACGGCGCCGGTGGCCGCGGCCAGGCGTCCATGTCCGGAGACGTGATCGGCGTGGTTGTGGGTCTCCAGGATGTGCTCGATCGCGACGCCGAAGTACCGCGCAAGACGGAGGTACTCGTCGATGTCGAACTTGGGATCGACGACGGCGGCGACGCCGGCGTGCTCATCACCGACGAGGTAGGAGGCGCAGCCCAGGTCGTCGTGGGTGATCTGCCGGAAGATCATGCGTTCCCCTCATGCGTTCCCGTTTTGGTGAGCGGGCAATCGGCCGTGCGACGGCCCGGCCGGCGGTTGCACCCCGCCGGCCGGATCAGCACGCCGCCTTCAGCCGCCGTTGTGCGCGCCCGCGAGGGCGTGGGCGCCATGACCGACCTTCTTCACGGCCTCGGCGTACATCTGCATCTCGTCGCTCACGGCAGCACCTGTCCTGGCCGGCACGATGCCGAAGTGCTCGACGATCAGGCTGGCGTCGATCGCGGCGCGGCGGAACTCCTCGTCGTCGGGCAGCGCCTCGCACTGCGCCACGCTGCCGTGGACCACGAAGAACCCGCCAAGCTCCCCGCCGTGCGGGTCCAGCAGGCAGACGTCGATGCCCTCGATCTTGCCGTCCGACTGCATCCGCCCGAACATCTGGACGAACTCGTTGAAGACGTCGATCGCGCGCTCCTCACGCCCACGGACGGGCTCGCCGAAGCCGATGAACAGGGCCTTGTCAGCCATCTGTGCTCCTCTGGTCGATGAGCCCTCCACCGTGACGACACGCCGTCGTCGATACCAGCCGGATCGCCGACGCCGATGGGGTCGTTCGCTGCCCCCCACCCGCGGCCGGGAAAGCGGCTCAGCGCCGCGCGCTGACCGAGTACACCGGCGGCAGGCGCGTCGCCGCGGTGGCCCAGCTCGCGCCCGCATCCTCAGAGCCGAACACGTCGCCCGAGGTCGCGCCGAAGTAGAGCTCGAAGGCCGCGTCGTCCCCCGCCCGGTCAAACGCCTCGCGAAGCACCGTCAGGAACGCGTCCCGCTGCGGCAGCCCGCGGCCGCGCGGCGACCAGCTCGCACCCGCGTCGCGGGTCTCGTACACCCGCACGTGGCCGTCGGGCGTCACGCGATCGGTGTCGGCTGCCAGCGGGATGATGTAGGCGCCGTCGGGGTCGACGGGATCCAGCGTCAGCGGGAAGCCGAAGTCCGATGGCAGCCCGGCGCCGATGTCCGTCCACGTCTGGCCGGCGTCGTCGGAGCGGTAGACCCCGCCGTGGAACTGCATGAACATGCGCTCCGGTCGCGTGGGGGCGCGATGCAGACGGTGCACGCACAGGCCGATCTCCTCGGCCGGCGTGTCCTCCGGCACGTACCGCGCGACGAGCCCCTCGTTGCCGCGGCGCCACGTCTTGCCGCGATCGTCGGTGAGCCAGACGCCGGTGGCGGACATGGCGAGCGCGAGGCGGTCCGGATCGCCCGGCCACGTCGAGATCGAGTGCAGGCACAGTCCCCCACCCCCCGGCTGCCACGTGTCCCTCGTCGGGTGCTCCCACAGACCCCGGTTGAGCGTCCAGCTCGTACCGCCGTCGTGACTCTCGAAGAGCACGCCGGGGTCGCCACCGGCGTAGAGCATGCCGTCGGCCTCCCCGGCGACGATCACCCAGATGCGCTCCAGCGCCGTGTCGCCGCCGTCGGGCAGCGACACCCCGGCCGCCTGCTGCCACTCGCCCGCCGGGTCGTCGGCGTACCAGAGCTTGGGCCCGTAGAACGCGGAGGTCACCGACGCGAGCACGCGCCCCGTGCGCGGGTCACGCATGGCGTACTCGACCGGCTCCCCCGCGAACGCACGCGCGGCCACCGTGAACGGCGCCCCGACCTCGCCCTCCAGGACGAACAGCCCCTTCTTGGTCCCGACGAGCAGTTCGGTCATCGCATCATCATCCCCCTGAGATCGCTGGCACGACATCGACACGGTCACCGCCGCCGACCGCCGTTTCCTCACCGCCGCGCTCACCGTTGACGAACACGTTGATGTGGCGCCGGACGCGCCCACGCTCGTCGAGGATCCACCCGGCCAGCCCCGGCTGCGCCTGCTCGAGCCCACGCAGCAGAGCCACCACGGTGTCGCCCGTGATCTCGTGGTCTGCGCGATCGCCCGCGAGCCCCTTCAGCGGCCCGCGTAGGTAGACGCACGGCATGACGGCATGCTAACCCAGGTCGCCGACGGCGATGGGACGCGCGGCGGCATGGCTGTACTGCGACCAGGAGCCGGGGTACAGGCGCCCGTGCCCGAGCCCGGCGTGCTCCAGCAGGACGAGGGTGTGGCAGGCGGTGACGCCCGACCCGCAGTACGAGACGACCGACGTGCCGTCCTCAGCGCCCACGTCGGCAAAGCGCCGGCGCAGTTCGGCGACCGGCAGGATGCGGCCGGTGCCGTCCACGTTCTCGCGGCACGGCAGGTTCCGCGCCCCCGGGATGTGGCCCGCCCGCGGGTCGATCGGCTCGTGGTCCCCGCGGTAGCGATTGCGGTCCCGCGCGTCCAGGACCGTGGCGGACGTGTCGGTGGCGGCGTCGATGTCGGCCAGGCGGTCCGCCGGCCAGGGCGCCGGCGTGAACGTCGTGGGCGCGCGCGAGGGTGTTGTCTGCTCCAGCGGACCGTCGTAGGCGTCCAGACCCCCGTCGAGCAGGGCGGCCTCGTGGCCGGTGGCGCGAAGCATCCAGACCAGCCGGGCCGCGATGACTCCCCCGGCGTCGTCGTAGGCGAGAACGGTGTCGTCGTCGGCGATCCCCAGCTGGGACATACCCTGCGCGAACACCGCCGGATCCGGCAGGGGGTGGCGTCCGGTCGCGGGCGAGCCGGGGCCGGCCAGCCAGCGATCCAGGTCCGCGAACACCGCGCCCGGCAGGTGGCCCCGCTCATAGGCTTCGCGGCCGCTGCGCCCGTCCAGATACCAGCGGACATCCACCAGGACCACGTCCGCCCGGTGCTCGTGCCACCACGCCATGTCCATGACCGGACGAATCACGGCGTCCACCCTAGTCCCGCGAGGGTGTCCTGAGGGTGTGCGCCACGAATCGTCGCGTTCCACGTGGTGACGGCGCCGAGGGATAGGCCGCCAGGCCATCCCTCTGCCGGCGGCGCCGCGTGGGCGCGACGAGGCGTCGCGCAGACCCTCAGGACGACTCGTGGCCGGCGTGGTGCACGTCGACGACGTGCACGTCAAGCAGGTCACCGATGCCGCTGACGGTCAACGTCCGGTGCACGCAACCGTCACCGAGGCACAGCACCTCGACGCCGCCGCCGCGACCGCGCGCGGTCCGGTGCAGCCCGACGATCGCCTCCAGTGCTGTGAGATCCATGAAGGTCGTCTCCGTGAGGTCGACCGTGACCCGCCTGCCGTCTGCGGCGCCCAAGGCGTCCTGCAGGGCGGCCAGGAGCTCGGGCACGTTCGCGATGTCCCACTCGCCGCGGACCACGACCCTGCGGCCCTGCTCCCCACCGGTTGCCTCCAGCGAGCTGTCATGACGTCCCGAGATGGCGCTGAAGCTACCCGCTGACCCGTCACGCACAAGGGCAAAAACCATCGTCACCCCCGGGAGACGATGCCCCCAGGGGAGCGCCCGGCGGTCAGGAGGATCGGGATGACAGCCCACCGCGCTGGGTAACCGGCGAGTAACGGTTGCAACCCCGCACCAGGAGTCTCGATGACCCACAGATCCCGCCCCCACACCCTCCGGATCGACACGGTCCGCGCCATGATGGCGGAGCGTCGCAAAGGTCCCCGCACGATGCACGCGACACCACGGCCGTCCGCTACCACCGACCGCCGTGACCTCTGGCAACAACGCCTGGCCGCCTTCGTGCGCGCGGCCGGCACGGACGCGGCCGGCACGGAGGCCCAGGCCGACAAGCCACCGCCGTCCCCGTCGCCGCGTGACGGCGAGGACCGCGAACGCTGACGGAGGCCGCGGGCCAGGTCGGTCAGGCGGATCCGTGACGCTCCGCGTGCAGTCCGAACGGGGCCGCGCGGGTGTTCGTGTCCAGCGTGAACCACGTCCGCGTCGGGTCGTCGGACACCCCCCAGTCGGCGGCCAGGCACGCCACCATCTGGAGGCCTGGTCCGCGCGCCGCGTCTGGCGTGCGCAGCGCCACGGTCTGCGGCGGCCCATCGTGGCCGACCTCGACGAACAGCATGTCCTCGGCGAGCGACGTGACCTCCACGCGCACCCGGCCGTGGTCGGGGCTGTGCCTGACGCTGTTGGTGACGAGCTCGTTCACCGTGATGACGAGATCTATGCATGCCGCGTGCGGGAGGAACGACGCCCACGCGGTCACGTCGCCGCGCGCAAGACCCGGAGCGGTCACGCGGGCGACGTACTCGGTGCTCAGCGGGCTCACGGCGCCCCGTTACCCGGCCTGAGCGGGCGCACCCGTTCCCGGAGGCGCACTGTTCGCCTGGCCACGACCACGGTCGGCCACCCGGATTACCCGGCTCGGTGACGGGCACGCGGAGCCTCCCGACTCATATCAAGGAGGAGCTGATGGAACCGACCACCGAGCCCGCGACGACGGGCATGCATGCACCGGACGAGCATGCGGTGACGGAGCAGGCGCAGGAGAAGGTGAAGGAGGGTGCCCAGACGGCACGCGACCAGGCGCAGCACGCGACGCAGCAGGCACGCGAGCGCGCGCGAGACCAGGTGGACCAGCGCACGACGCAGGCCGGTGACCGCCTGAAGGACACCGCAGGGAACGCACGCTCGATGGCCGAGCACCTGCGCAGCGAGGGCAAGGACCGGCCGGCGAAGATGGTCGAGCAGGCCGCTGAGCGAACCGACGCCCTCGGCGGATATCTCCACGAAGCGGACGCCGACCGCCTGCTGCACGACATGGAGGACTTCGCACGCCGCAACCCGTGGGCCGTGATGGCCGGCGGGCTCGTGGTCGGCTTCGCGGCCTCACGGGTCGTGAGCGCCTCCAGCGCCGCGCGCCACCCGGTCGGCCGCGGGGATGCCGTATGACCGACCAGCCCATGAACGCCGCCTCCGATCGGGAGCGGCCTGTCGGCGAGCTCATCAGACAGCTCTCGGAGGAGACCAGCCTGCTGGTCCGCCAGGAGCTGGCGCTCGCACGGACCGAGCTGCAGGAGAAGGGCAAGCGGGCCGGCGTGGGCGCCGGGCTGCTCGGTGGCGCCGGCGTGACCGGCCTCGTCGCGCTCATCGCGCTCATGGTCGCGGTGGTCGCCGCGCTGGACACCGGCATGGCCACCTGGCTGGCGGCCCTCATCACCACCGTGATCTTCGGCGTCATCGCCGCCGTCCAGGTAGCGCTGGGACGGTCACGACTGCAGGACGCCGGCCCCCCAGTACCCGAACAGACAACGGACAGCGTCAAGGAGGACGTCGAATGGGCCAAGACCCGAGCACGATCCGCGAGGACATAGAGGAAACCCGTGAGCGCATGGGCGACACCGTCGACGCCTTGGCCTACAAGACGGACGTCGGGGCACGGACCCGGGACGCCGTCCACGGCCGGGTCGACAGCGTCAAGGAGAAGCTCGGCGTCGCCACCGACGGGATGCCCGATGCCTCGGAGGTCCGGCGCCAGCGCCGCAAGGCGAAGGGCCTGGCCCAGGAGAATCCGCTCGGCCTGGCCGTCGGGTCGGTGGCCGTCGGCTTCGTCGCCGGGCTCCTGATCCCGAACACGAGGGTCGAGAACGAGCGGATCGGCCCGATCGCCGACGAGCTCAAGGACAATGCGCAGGAGGCTGCGCAGGTGGCCGCGTCGCACGGAAAGGACGCGGCGCAGGACATCGGAGCCGCCGTAAGCGAGGCCGCGGTCACCGTCGCCGAGACGGCCAAGGAGGCAGGCCGCGAGCACGCCCAGGAAGCCAAGAGCGACCTCGGGGACAAGGCCCGGGAGACGCGTGAGGCCGCCTCCGAGCGAGCGTAGCGCGGGCAAGGGCGGCGGGCCTTGAGGCCCGCCGCTCCCGCCGCCTGCCTGCCGCCGCACGGTTGCTCTTCGCGTTTTCTTGTGGACTCCGTCTAGCCTCGCTGTATGAACGGTTTGATCGACGGCGCGGATCGCGTCTTCTGGTGGTTGCGCAACCACCCCCCGGTGACCGCGGGAATCGGCGTGGCGGTCGTCGCGGTGGTCGCCGCGCTGCTCCTGCTCGGCGGTGGGGACAAGGGCAGCGGCGGCAACGTGCCGGCGTCGGCGATCGCAACGGTCGGCGGCACGCCGATCACCAACGCGTCGGTCGCACATTGGCAGACGGTCTACACGGCGTCGAACACCGGCACCACGAAGCCGACGGTCGCGCAGGCGCGCCAGGCCGCCTTCGAGCTGCTGGCCGGCTCGGCGTGGATCGTCAAGGAGGCCGAGCGCCAGAAGGTGGTCGTCTCCGACGCCGACGCGAAGAGGGCCACGGACGACTACCTCACCCAGGCCGCGACGAGCACGAAGCTCACGAAGGCGGCGCTGCTGAAGCAGATGGGGACCACCGAGGCGGACGTCCAGTTCCAGCAGCGGGTGTCGCTGCTGGCGGGCAAGCTGCAGCAGAAGATCGTCGCCGGACTGCCGGCCCCGAGCTCCGCGGACATCAGCAAGGCGTACGCCGCGGACCCCGAGCGCTGGGCCGCGCCCTCGCAGCGCGACGCGGAGGCGGTCATCACCGCCTCGCAGGCGGACGCGGAGAAGGCGAAGCAGGAGCTGCAGGGCGGGGCGACCTTCGCCGCGGTCAACCAGAAGTACTCGAGCAACTCCACGCTGTCGGGTAGCGGCGGCGCACTGAAGGCGCTCAAGCCCGGGAGCACCGACGCGTCCGTCGAACGGGCGATCTTCTCCGCGCCCAAGGGCACCCTCGAGGGTCCGGTCAAGGCGGGCAACGGCTACATGGTCTTCCGGGTCAGCAAGGTCACCGCGCTGCCCAAGCAGACGCTCGCCCAGGCGACGGCGGCGATCAAGACGGACCTGACGACCGCCGCGCAGAACACCGCGACGAACGGCTTCCTCGCGCAGTTGCGCAAGCGCTGGAAGCCGCAGACGGCCTGCCGCGCGACGGTGAAAAGCAGCGCGTACTGCGGGACGTCGGCCTAGCCGACGCCCGTGCGGGCGGGCACGTCCGGGCGGGCACGTCCGGGGTGTCGCAGAGCGGAGGGGCGGGCCTGCCTGCGGCGGGTGTCGGAGCCGCGACATGCGTCTTGCGGCGGGCGGGAGCGGATGCCACGATGGACCGAACCCGCGCCCAAGGAGCGTCCAGATGCCCACGCCCCAGGCTGTCCGCGCGGCGATCGCCGCGTTGCTGTCCGCGCTGCTGGTGCTCCTGCTCGCAGCCGGGAGCGCGTTCGCCGCCACCGACCATGTCGTGATCACGGGCGGCACCGTCGTGCCGGCGGGCCAGACCGTCGGCGACGTCGTCGTACTCGACGGGCCCGTCAGGATCGCCGGACGCGCCACGGGCGATGTCGTATCGGTCAGCGGGCCGGTCCGGGTCACCGGCCGTGTCGATGGCGACCTGATCGCCGTGTCGGATCGAGCGTTCCTCAGTCCGGCGGCGCGCGTCGGCGGCGACCTGCGCTACGGCGACGAGCGCCCCGTGCTCGCGCCCGGTGCCACCGTGGGCGGCAGCATCAGCAACGAAAACTGGGCCGACGCATCGAACGGGTGGGGCTGGGTGAGCATGTTCGGATGGTGGCTCGCGGTCTCGGTGTCGACGCTGATCGTCGGCGCCCTGCTCGTCTGGCTGGCGCTGGGCGCGCTCTACGCCGCTGGACGGGCGGTGCGCGAGCACCTCGGCGCCACCGTCGGGTGGGGCATCGCGATCGCGATCGGCGTGCCGCTGCTGGCGATCCTGGCACTCGCCACGCTCGTGGGCATCCCGTTCGGCGTCGCGCTTCTGCTGGCCGCGATCCCCGTGCTGCTCGTCGCGTACTCGACGACCGCCTGGATCGTCGGGCGTCGGGTGCTGAGCAACCGGTCGGCGTCGCCGTGGGCGGCGCTGCTGGCCGGCTGGGGGATCCTGCGCCTGCTCGCGCTCATCCCCGTCGCGGGCGCACTCGTCGGGCTCGCGGCGACGGTCGTGGGACTCGGAGCGCTGACCGTGGCGCTGTGGCACGCTCGCAGGCCGGGCGCGCCCGCAGGAAGGCCCGAGCCGTCGGCAGCGGGCCGTCCAGCCCCGGCCGCCTGACCACTGCGAGAGGAACGGATGCGCAAGTTCGCTCCAGAAGCATCGGGCACTCCGCAGCGGGACAGGGCGTCCCGTTCGGGTGCCGGTAATGGATCGTCTCGTGGCTGCGGCGACCGACCAGCTCGCCCGCGCTCTCATACCGGAGCGCCGCGATCGCGGTGGGGGTGGCGAACCGGATCCGGTCCTCGGGATCCACGACCCAGATCGGCTGCGCAGCCGTCTTCAGGACGGCGGCGAGGAAATCCTCGGCACTGACCTCCAGGCCAGCCAGGTCGGTCAGGGACTGCCGCACGTAAGCCTCGAGCTCGGTCGGGTTTACACCCGGTCCGCGTAGCGGAACTCAGGACGCTCCGAGCGTTCGCCGGGTCTTTGGACGCGTCACGGCGACGGACGGAATCCGCCCAGGAGTGGGTATGCTCCGCCGTCCTTGGGGGAATGAGTTAATGGCTATGCGCGCGGTCTCCAAAACCGTGAATCCGGGTTCGAGTCCCGGTTCCCCCGCTCCCCAGCAGTCCTACTGAAACGCCCGCTACGTCGGGCGTTTCGTGCGTTCCGGGACGATGACGGTCGCTCGCCTCGATCCGCCCGGGATGCCGACCGCCGTGAGGACCGACGTCCATTTGTCCTGGTCAGGGCGGGGGAGAAACGGACGTCGGTCCGCGGTCGTCGTGTCGGCCGGCGGCCCAGAAGTCCGTGACCGGTCGCGAACCATCGTGACCGGTCCGAGCGCGACCTTCCATGCGGGCGGAGGGACTCGAACCCCCACAAGCAAAGCTCACGAGGACCTAAACCTCGCGCGTCTACCAATTCCGCCACGCCCGCTGGGGCCGTCGGCAATACAGAAGTCCTGCACGTCGCCTGCGCTGATTGTATGGTCGTGCGGCCATGGCTGCAGACACCGACGTCGTTATCGAGCACCCAAACCGGGACAAGGCGACCAGCAAGGCGACCAAGGCAGTCGTCACCCTGCTGCTCGTCGCCTCCGCGGCGCTCGTGCTCATCGTGACCATCGGCGGCTGGGACGCCACGGCCGGCGCACAGCCGGTCTCGCTCGCCTATGCGGCCATCTATCTGCTCATGGCCTTCTACGTCGCCAAGTGGAACCGGGGTGTGCTCCCGGTGTCCGCGGCCCTGGCGATGATCCTCGGCATCTTCGCCGCGGTCTCGGTCCCCGGCTGGTTCGACCGCGACGGGGCCGGCTACACCAACCCGGCCCTGAACGCCGATCTCCTCGGCATGGTGACCGCGATCATCGTGCCGGTCCAGCTGCTCCTCATCGCCTTCGCGATGCGGGGTTTTCAGCAGGCCTGGAATGTAGAGGTCGAGCGCATGTCGGACGGCACCACGCGCGTGATGCCGTCACACTGACGTTCCTCGGGCCCAGGGGCCCGGGTGCACCCGCCCCGGTGCTGGAATTGGAATACAGGATCGGCTCAAAACCGATTGCCCGTGAGGGATTGTGGGTTCGAGTCCCACCCGGGGTACTCGGACCAGCTCACACCCTCCGAGCGAACAGCTCAGCGGGGCCGCCGTGGGCCGCATCCTGTAAACGGCATGCTCGCACGACATCGCCTCGCCGCCTCGGCGGCCACCGTCACGGTCGCCGCCGGCGTCGGCACGTTCGTGGGGGTCAAGGCCGCCCATCGGATGGACACGGCCCCCACATCCCGGGAGTCCCAGACCGGCGGCGGCCCGCCGCCGGGGCCGGCACGCCAGTCGGCTCCGCCCACGACTGCCCAGTCGGCTCCGCCTACGGCTGCCCCTCGGCACCGGCACAAGGCTGCCCCGAGGCACCCGCATCCCGGCCCCATCGACGTACTCGGACCCGACGGGCCGCTCGGTCCGAACGGACCACTCGGCCCGAACGGGCCGCTTGGCCGGAACGGCTCGCGGGAGCACTCCGGCCGCTCACTGCCGCGCGTGCTCGGTCCCGACGGGCCGCTCGGCCCCAACGGACCGCTCGGTCCCAACGGACCGCTCGGCCCCAACGGGCCACTCGGCCGCAGGCACTGACCGGATGCCGGCCACGACCGACGACCTCCTGCAACGTCGTCGTTCCAGGCCCGACTACCCCCGGCCCACAAGCTCCAGCAACTCGCCCGCAATCTCTGGGCCGGCCACGAGGATGCCGCCCGGCAGCAGCCCTTCGCCGTTGAGCTCATGGACCTCGAGGCCCGAAGCGGCGCACAGCAGCGTCCCGGCGGCGATGTCCCACGGACGCACGCCGTACTCGTAATAGGCGTCCAGGCGACCGGCGGCCGACCATGCGAGGTCCAGCGCGGCGCTTCCGGCGCGGCGGATGTCGCGGACGTGCGGCAGGAGACCGGCGACGATCGGGGCCTGGACCTCGCGCACGTCACGCGAGTAGCCGAAGCCGGTGGCCACGAGGGACTGCGCCAGGCTCTGCGGGGCGGTCCGCCGCAGCGGGACGCCATTGCAGGTCGCCGGCTCGCCCGGAGCGACCGAGGACGCGAAGAGCTCGTCGGCCAACGGGTCGAAGACGACGCCGGCCAGCCCCTCGCAGGCGACGCTCACGCACCAAGCGGGTAGGCCGTAGAGGTAGTTGATGGTCCCGTCCAGCGGGTCGACGATCCAGCGGCGCCCGCTGGTGCCCGGGGTGTCCGCGCCCTCCTCGCCCATGACCGCGTCGTCCGGGCGCGCCTGCGCCAGCACCGCGCGGATCGCCTTCTCCGCGGCGAGGTCCGCCTCGGAGACGAGATCCGTCGACGTCGATTTGACGAAGATCTCGCCGATGGCGTCGGCGCCGCCGCTGAAGCGCTCGAGCAGCATCGCGCCGGCATCGCGCGCGGCACGCTCGGCGATCGCCAGCAGCTCGACGGCGTCGGCCGGCGGCGCCAGGATCCTCATGAAACCGGCGGACGGCGCGTCGCCCACGGTCGGGCTGACTCGATCTGCGCCGACAGCGACAGCAGCGTCGCCTCATCCGACGGCCGGCCCACGAGCTGCACCGACGTCGGCAGGCCATCACCGTCCAAGCCCCAGGGCACGACCGCCGCGGGCTGGCCGGTGGCGTTGAAGGCGGCCTGGAACGGAACCCGGCCGATGACCGAGTTCAAAGTCGCCACGGCCCCGCGCCGCTGATACGCCCCGATCCGAGACGGGCCGAGCGCCGTGCCCGGGGTCATGAGGACGTCCACGTCGTCGAAGATCGACATGACGCGTGCCGCCATCGCCCCCTCGCCGGCCCGGACCGCGGCGATGCGCTCATCGCTGATGAGCCCGCCGAGCCGTGCCATGCCGCGCGTGCGCGCCTCCAGTCGCTCGGGGTACGGCATCGTCTTGACGTCGTCGCTGATGCCGCGAAGGTACCGCTGCATGAAGTGCACGCCGCCGACGGTGGCCGGATAGTCGGGGTCGCGCAGGACGACGTCGTGGCCGAGCTCGCGCAGCAGCGCGGTGGCCCCCTCGACGGCGGCCCGCTGCGCCTTGCCGACCCGCGCGAGCAGGCCCGGCGGGATCTGCGTGCTGATCGCGATGCGCAGGCGCCCGGGGTCTCGGCCGGCGGCGGCCACGAAGCCCCCGTCGGGACCAGGCGTCGTCGCGGTGGCGTCGAGGAAGAGGGCGGCGTCCTCGACGGTGCGCGTCAGCGGGCCGTTGACGCTCAGGCCCTGCCACGCGTCGTCGTGCGGGGCCAGCGGCACGCGATCGCTCTGCGGCTTGAGGCCGAAGAGCCCGCACCACGTGGCGGGAATGCGGATCGAGCCGCCGCCGTCGGAGCCCAGCCCCATCGGCACGAGGCCCGCCGCGACCGCGGCACCCGTGCCGCCGCTGCTGCCGCCGGGCGTACGCGAGAGATCCCACGGATTGCGGGTCGCACCGAAGGTCAGCGTCTCGGTGAACGGCCAGATCGTCATCTCCGGCACGTTCGTCTTGCCGGCGATCACCGCCCCGGCCTCGCGCAGGCGCCGGACGACCTCACCGTCGTGCGCCTTGGCGGGCCCGTGGGCGCTCGTGCCCCAGGCGGTGACCTGGCCGGCGACGTCGACATCGTCCTTGATCGCGATCGGGACGCCCAGCAGCGGCCGACGCTCACCGGCGTCCAGATCGCGCTGCGCCGCCTCGGCCTCGGCACGGGCGCTGTCCGCGAGCACGACCCGGAAGGCGTTGAGCACGCCGTCCATGCTCGCGATCCGGTCCAGGTACAGCTCGAGTAACGCCGGTGCGGTGATCGCACCGGCGGCGAGCATCCGGGCCTGCTCGGCGGCTCCGGCGAAGGCGATCTCGGTGGCATCCATGGCGCCGCAGCCTAGATGATTGAATCCACGCCCTCGCCGCCGTGCCCGTACATGCAGGCTGCGCACGCCGCCCGGCCTGGCGGGTACCGTGCCGGAGCCTTGGCCGTAGCCCTCGACCCCATCGCCCCGCTGACCCGCCTCGCCGCCGTCGAAGACCGGCTGGCGTGCTCGAACGGCGAGCGCCTCGCCGCCCGCCAGGCCACCCGCGAGCTGCGGGCGATCGGGCGCCGCGGCGCGCGGACGCAGACGCAGTGGGTGCGGCCGACGGGCACGCTCATCGCTGCAGCGCTGGCCGTCACCGGCGTCGGCGGGAGCGTGATCTCCGTCGATCACCCCGAGGCGGGGCTCGTCGTCGTGCTCGCGGCGCTCGTCCTGCTCGTCGGCGACCTGTCGGGCCGTGCCCCGCTGCTGCGGCGCCTGACGTACGGCCGGGCCACGCAGAACGTCGTGTCGAGCGGTGGCAGACCGGACGCGCCCGTGCGCCTCATCATCACCGCGTCGCTGGACACGCCGCGCGGCGGCATCCTCGACGGCGGTGGCGGTGTGCCACGCAGCCTGGCCCGGGTGCGCCGGACGCTGCGTGGTCATCTGCCGGGCCGCTACGGCGTCCTGCTCGTCTCGCTCATCGCCACGGCGGCATGCGCCGGCGCCCGCGTCGGCGGGATCGACGCGGGCTGGCTCGGCGCCGTGCAGCTCGTCCCCACGTTGCTCCTGCTGGCCGCCGCCGGCCTCCTGACCGACGCGGCCACAGCCCGCGCCGGCAAGCCCGGCGCCGGCGCC
>JAOPZJ010000069.1 GCA_025964155.1 Solirubrobacterales bacterium | reverse complement strand
CGGCGATCGCGCTGCTCGGCCCGGTGGTGGGGGCCGGCGCGGTGCGCGAGGCGTTCATCGTGCTCGCACTCGCGACGCTCGCCGTGGCGGCGGCGTTCCGCGCGAGCGCCGCGGCCCCGGCCGGCCCTACCCGACCAGCACCTTCAGCGAGCGGTCGCGATCCAGCTGCGCCAGGAACGCCTCCGGCGTCCGCTCGAGCGGGAAGTGGTGGGAGATGAAGAGCTCCGCATCGACGGACCCGTCGGCGAGTGCGGCGATGACGTCCGGGAACTCGTCCTTGTACGCGAACGATCCGCGGACGCTCAGCTCCTTCTCGACGATGCGGTCGGGGACCAGCTCGATCCGCTGGCCGTACATCGCGGCGAGGACGACGGTGCCGCCGTGGCGCACGCACTTCAGCGCGTCCTTGAACGCGACGGCCACGCCGGCGCAGTCGATGACGACGTCCGCCCGCGCCCCGAGCCCCATCCCCCCGGGGCCCGTGAGCTCGCGCATGACCGCGGTGGTGTCCTGCGTCAGCGGGTCGATGACGATGTCCGCACCGAGCGCGAGCGCGCGCTCGCGGCGCAGGGGCGAGGGGTCCGACAGCACGATCGTGCCGGCGCCGGCCAGCTTGAGGAACCGCGCGGCGCCCAGGCCGATCATGCCGCCGCCGAGCACAAGCACGACGTCGTCGCGCCCGGCCGCCGCGATGCGCACCGCGCGCAGCGACACCGCGAGCGGCTCGACGAGCGCGCCGGCGCGGTCATCGACGCTGTCGGGCAGGACGAAGACGGTCTCGCCGACCCTCGCGCGCGGGACGAGCACGCGTTCGGCGAACGCCCCGGGCGAGCCGTAGCCGACGTTGTCGGCCGCGCTGGATTCACAGAGGTGGACGTTGCCCTCCAGGCATCGGTCGCACGTGCGGCATGGCGTGAGCGGGCGCACCGTGACGCGGTCGCCCTCCTGCACGCCGTCGACACCGGGCGCGCTGAGGACCACGCCGCAGAACTCGTGCCCGAGCACCTGACCGGGCTCGGCGGCGAAGCCCTTGTTGTAGCTGTGCAGGTCCGATCCGCAGATCCCGCAGTTCGCGACCTCCACGACCATCTGACCGTCCCGCGGCTGCGGTTCGGGCCGCTGAACGACGACCAGTTCGTGCGGGGCGCGCCACTCGACTGCCTGCATGCTCGTTCCTCCTGATGCGACGGTGGTCGCCGCGGTGGTTCGGTGTGATGCCATCTGAGCGCGTGGCGGGCGCCCGCGCGGGCGCGGCGCGCCGCGGCGTTGTCGAACCCTCCAGTCGCGTCTGCGGCGCGCGACGCGGCGCGGGCACGGCGGGCGCGAGGATGGGCCCATGACTACCGCGACCGATTCGATCCAGGCCGTCGTCTTCGACTGGGACGGCACGCTGATGGACTCCAAGTCCGCGGTGCTGGCCAGCTACCACGAGGCGACGATCGAGGTGCTCGGCGAGGCGTTCCCCGTCGATCCGGCGGACATCGAGCAGATCGTCCAGCTGCGCGCCAAGGAATCCTTCGCGATCATCGCCAAGGGCGACCGGGAGGTGTTCGACAGGGTCGCCGAGGCCTTCCAGCGTGCGTACACCTCCAACGCTCAGCAGACCCAGCCGTTCCCCGGGACGCTCGACACGATCGAGCGCCTGCGCGACCTCGGCGTGAAGATCGGCATCGCGACGTCCAAGGCGCGGGTGCGCATGGACCTCGAAGGCGAGCGGACCGGCATCAGCGCCCTGGTCGACTTCGCCATCACCGGCGACGACGTGACGCACGCCAAACCGCACCCCGAGGCGGTCGCGGCCTCGATCGCCGGCCTCGGCGTCGACCCCGCCCGCACCCTCTACGTCGGCGACGGACCCAACGACGTGATCGCGGGCCGTGACGCCGGAGCGATCACGGTCGGCGTCACGTTCGGCTTCCACCCCGCCGAGATGCGCGACGAGCACCCCGACCACGTCATCGAGGCGACCGACGAGCTCGTGGCGCTGGCGCGGCCGGGGGTGCGCGGCGTTGGCGGCTGAACCTACCCGCTGATGTCGACGACGATGCGCGACCCACCCGTGTCGCCGCGCTGCACCCGGGCGACGCCCTCGACCACGTCCTCCAGGCCGATGACGTCGCCGACGACCCGCGGCAGCACGAGGTCGCCCGAGCCCATCGCCTCGACCATCAGCCGCACGTCGTCGGGTTCATTGCCGTAGGAGCCGACGACCTCGCGCTCGCGCAGCACGAAGGTCATCAGGCGACCGGCGACGGCCTTGGCGTCGCTGAGGCCGACGATCACGGCGCGTCCGCGGTCATCGAGGGAGCGCACGGCGCCTTCGACGCTCGCCTCGCGCCCGACGAACTCCAGGGCGACGTCGACGCCGCCGAGCTCGGTGATCCGCTTCAGCGCGACGTCCGGGTGCAGGGCCTCGTCGGCGCCGGTCTCGAGCGCCCACTCACGGGCCTCGGGCCGCGGGTCGACCGCGACGACGGACGACGCGCCGAGCCACTTCGAGAGGCCGACCGCGCTCAGGCCCAACCCGCCGGCGCCCCAGACCGCGACGCGTGAGCCCTCCCCGACGCGCCCGCGCTCCTTGACCGCGTGGTAGGCGGTCGCCACCGAGTCGGTCGCCACCGCCGCCAGCTCGTCGCTGAGCGTGTCCGGCAGCGGCACGAGGTTGCGCACGGGCACGACCGTCAGATCCGCCCAGCACCCCTCCATGTCCGCGCCGATGCACAACCGCTGCCTGCACATGACCGACCAGCCGTTCAGGCACCGCTCGCACGCCATGCAGGTGACGAGCGGCATGATCGCCACGCGCGTCCCGGGCGCCGGGCCGTCGGTCCCCGGACCGAGCGCCTCCACGCGCCCGGCCGGCTCGTGGCCGAGCACGATCGGCAGGTACGCAGTGCGCGCAGTGCCGTCCAGGACGAAGTGCACGTCGGACCCACAGATGCCGACCTTCGACAGCGAGACGAGCGCCTCGCCGGGGCCGGGCTCGGGCTCGGGCCAGTCGTCGCGGACGGAGAGCCCGTCGGCGGTCAAGACGGCGGCACGCATGCTCAGACCACCGCCGTGACGGGCGCGAACGCGAAGGTCTGCGCCGGGTTGCCGACGAGCATCCTATGGATGTCGTCGTCGACGACGCCCTCCTGCCGCAGCCACGGCACGAAGCGCCACAGCAGGTACGTGAAGCCCGGGCCGCCGCCGTAGGAGGTGAAGTAGCTGCGGCGCGCGATGTCCGAGCCGAGCACGATGCGGTCCGCGTAGCCCTCCTGGCACAGCCGCTTGATGAACTGCACGCGCTGCAGGTCGGGCTCGTAGCGCTCCTTGGAGATGCAGTCGTAGCCGATCCGGAAACCCGCCTCGACGACCTTCAGGTGGTCCTCCCAGACGAGGCGCCGGTCCTGGTGGCCGATGACGACGTGCGCGGGGCTCGCGCCCGCGTCGAGGAAGATCCGCACCTGCTCCAGCGGGAGGTTGCCGGCCGTCGTGTGCGTGGTGATCGGCGCGCCCGTCTCGCGCTGGACCCGTGACGCGAGCCGCAGCATGCGCTCCTCGTCGGGGTGGACGACCTCGCGGCCGGTGCCGACCTTGATGACGCCCGCACGCACGCCGGGCGCCTCCGGGTAGCCCTCGGTGATGTCACGGACCATCTCGTGGTGCAGCTCCCCGTCGGAGATCGCGCCGACGTCCAGCACACCGCGCCAGTAGCCCTCCATGATGTGGCCGGTCGCGGCGACGACGTGCACACCGGCGCGGCGAGAGATCTCGGCGAGCTTGGCGGCGTCACGCCCGTACTCGGGGCAGGAGACCTCGAGCATCGCCTGGCCGCCGGACTGCTTGAAGAGCGACAGCTCCTCCACGGACTTGTCGACGTCCGACAGCTCCAGGTCGAGCAGCCCCTCGGGCGTCGAGGCGAGGTGCTCCCCCGCCTTGCAGATCAGATGCTCGTGGGCGTTCGTGACGCCCAGCTCGGCGGGGTCGATGTCGCCGAGGACCGTGCGGACGAAGGTCATTCCGAGCCCTCCCCCGCGCGCGTGCGGCCGAGCGTCAGGAGGAAGTCCTCGTGGCACTCGAACCAGACCGTGTGGTAGCTGTCGACGAGCGGTGACACGAAGTACCGCTGGTCCTCCTCCAGGTGCTCTAGCGCGGCGCCGAGCCGGGCGCGGTAGCGCCCGAAGCGGTCCGCGGTCGCGCCGGCCCGCTCCAGCACGGGAGCGGCCTGGCCGTGGAGCGCCTCGATGCGGTCGATGAGGTCAAAGCGGGTCGCATCGTCGGTGGCCTGCTGCCACTTCGCCGAAACGCTCTTGACCTGGGAGTTGACCGCGAGGAAGCCCTCGTAATGCTGGGCGATGTCCCCGAGCACTGCCTGGTCGTGGGCGCCGGCCAGGTCCTTGGCATGATGCTCACGACCGGCCTCGGTGAGCACCCAGCCGGGCCGCTTGCGCGACGGGCGCTGCAGCGCAAGTCCGTCGGCCTCCAGGACCGCGAGCTCCCGCTCGATCTCCCCGGGTTCCAGGCCCGTCGCCACGGTGATCGCCTCGGAAGTGGCGATGCCCTTGACGCGGATGGCATGTAGGACGCTGTTCATGAGAGGACCTCCTCGGGGACGGACGCGGCGGCCCGGGCGGCGGCGAGCTCGGACCAAGGACGCTCCCCGGCCGCGCGGCGCGCCGCATCGATGTCGGCGCGCTTCAGCGACGCGCCGCGCCCCGCGATCAGGCGCGAGCGCTCCTGGGTGTACCGGTACAGCGCGTCGGCGTCCGGGTCGTCGAAGCGCCACTTCACCGCTGCCTCGTCGATGTATCGCCACGGGGACTGCAGCAGCGGGGTGTCGAGCGAGCGAGCGCGCTCGTTGAGCTCGTCCTGGGACAGCGCGCCCGCGGCCACCGTGATGGCCCCCGACTTCGGCGGCAGGGACCACGTGCCGCGCGAGTCGGACAGACCGCCGGGGTTCACGCGCAGCGAGTAGTCGTGCGACCGGAGCACGTCGGCCGGCACGAACTCGCCGCTGCGGCCGGGCTGCGGCAGATCGCCCTGCATCCCCGAGCGGCGCCACACGGCGTAGGTGATCGGGTGCAGGTAGTACTCGCTCTGCCCGCCGCGCAGGCCGCCAAGGCTGGCGAACTTGTCGACGTAGGCGTCGTACGCGTACTCCTCGTTGTAGAGGTCCCACAGCCGCCGGGTGCGGTCGTCGACGAAGTCCCAGTCCGCGGCGTCGTAGACGCCCGCGATCATCGCGAGATCGACGGGCGCGCGGAGGTAGGTCGCCATACCGGCCTCCACCATCTGCGTCGCGTCCATCGACGAGAAGCGCGAGTAGAGCTGCCGGGTCGCCCCGTGGATCGCCTTGGTCAGCCGGTCGAACTCGGCGACCAGCTCCTCCCGTGAGCCCATGCCGACCGGGAGATACCGGTCGGTCAGCACGTCGGAGGTGTAGAGCCCCACGCCGACGACCTTGTCCTGGTAGGCCTCGG
Organism: Solirubrobacterales bacterium; assembly: GCA_025964155.1. Lineage (GTDB taxonomy): Bacteria > Actinomycetota > Thermoleophilia > Solirubrobacterales > Solirubrobacteraceae > Paraconexibacter. The sequence continues at coordinate 13,095 of JAOPZJ010000069.1, read as the reverse complement.
GCGTCGTGTACGGCGTGCCCCAGTCGGTGATCTCCATCCCGACGCCGTCGGTGATGACGGTCATCGTGAGGTTCGCGTAGCCGATGTCCTGGCCGATCCCGTCCATCCACGCCAGCCCGCACTCGGTCATGTTCAGGAAGTCGCGGGTGGACAGCAGCAACTGGCCGCCGAGCTGATAGGGCCCGGTCGACGACAGCCCGGACCGGCTCTCGCAGTGGACGAGGAAGTTGTACTGCGTGGCCGCGGCGGCGAAGCGCATCGCGGCGGTGCGCAGTTCGTCGTCCGCCTCGTACGCGTCGGCCTCGAAGACCTGGAGCGTGCGCTCCTCGTGGACCGGCGAGATGTCCCCGGCGTCGAGCGCCCACAGGTTGCCGCCGGCGCGGAAGTACGTCCGCATCAGCCGCTGGTGGAAGTCGACCATGAACCACAGGTCCTCGAGGTTGTCCTCGGGACGCAGCAGCCCGTTGCGGATCAGCAGCGCGCGCCCGTTGAGGTAGTACGCGAGCGTTGACCAGGACGTGATCCGCGAGAACGTCGTGGACACCTCGCGCACCCGGTGGCCGAGGTCCTCGGGGGACATGACCGCCGCCACCTTCCGCAGCAGGTCCGGATAGCGGTAGTAGGTGTCGATCATCACCAGATCGAGGTAGGGCAGGATCGGGAAGAGCTTGGACTCCTGCGCCGTCCGCGTGAGGCAGTTGTGGACGAGGACGTTGTCGGACTTCTGGATCACCGCGTTGACGGTGTGCAGCTGCTCCTCGGTGAGCCGGAACGTGCTCATGCCGCGACCTCCGCCCTCGCCTCGACCGTGACCTCGGACCACGCCCGCTCACCGGCCTCGCGGCGGATGCGGTCGATGTCCGCACGGCGCAGCGACGCGCCCCGGCCGGCCAGCAGCCGCGAGCGCTCCTGCGAGTAGCGGTACAGGGCGTCGACCTCCGGCTCCTGCCAGTGGAACTTCACCGTCCGCTCATCGATGTGCTTCCACGGGGACTGCGCCAGCGGCGAGGACCACGCGCGCGCCGCGGCGTTCATCTCGTCCTCGCTGAGCTTGCCCTGCACGAACGTGTACGGCGTCGACTTGGCCGGCAGCGACGAGGTGCCGCGCGCATCGGCCAGCCCGTTCGCGTTGACCCGCAGCGAGTAGTCGTGCGAGTCCAGGACATGGGACGGCACGAGGCTCGCGTTGCGCCCCGGCGTCGGCATCGGGCCTTTTGCCCCGCCGCGCCGCCAGACGCCGTAGCTGACCGGGTGCAGGTAGTAGTCGGTGTCCGCCGCGTTCTCGCCGAGCAGCGCCGCGAAGTTGTCGACGTACGCGTCAAGCGAGTACTCCTCGTTGAACACGGGCCAGAAGCGCCGGGTCCGCTCGTCGATGAACTCCCAGTCCTTCTGCCGGTAGGTGCCGGCCAGGTGGGTGCCGATGCTCGCCGCCTGGAAGTAGACGTAGATGCCGGCCTCGACCATCTGGTCGTTCGTCATCTCCGAGAAGCGCGAGTACAGCCTGCGGGTCGCGACCTTCAGCTCTTCGGTCAGCTGCAGCAGCGTCTCGGTGAGCTGTTTCGCGCTGTCCATCCCGACCGGCACGTAGCGGTCGCAGAGGAAGTCGGAGGTGTACAGGCCGACCCCGGTGATCTTGTCCTGGTAGGCCTCCGGCGAGCTGTACGCCGTCCCGAAGTCTGAGATCTCGATGCCGGCGCCGTCGGTGATGAGGACGAGCGAGAGGTTGTCGTAGGTGACGCCGTCCGCGACCCCGTCGAGCCAGCTGAAGTCGCACTCGGCGAGCTTCGTGAAGTCGCGCGTGTGCATCAGGCGACGCTCGCCGAGACCGTACGGGCCCGACGCCTGCAGGCCGACGCGACTCTCGCAGTGGACGAGGAAGCTGTACTGCGTCCCCGCCGCCGTGAACTTCGCCGCGGCAGACCGCAACGCCGAGTCGGCCTCGAAGGCGTCCGCCTCGAAGACCTGCAGCTGGCGCTCCTCGTGGGACTGCGCGATGTCCCCCGAGTCCAGCGCCCACACCTGCGCGCTGGAGCGGTGGTAGGAGCGCATGAAGCGGTGGTGGTAGTCCACCATGAAGCAGAGGTCCTCGAGGTTGTCCTCGGGGCGCAGCAGCCCGGCGCGGATGAGGTTCGTGCGGCCGTTGAGGTAGAAGTTCAGCGTGCCCCAGGTCGTGACCTGCGTGGCGCCGCAGACGACCTCTCGGGCGCGGCGGCCCATGTCCTCCGGCGACATGATCGACGTGGCCTCACGCAGCAGATCCGGGAACCGGTAGTACGCGTCGTAGAAGCACATCATGAGGTACGGCATGATCGGGAAGAGCTTGGACTCTTGCGCGGTCCGCGTCAGGCAGTTGTGGATCAGGACGTCGTCCGTGCGCTGCAGGTGGGAGTTGAGCTGCAGGAGCTGCTGCTCGTCGATGCGCCAGTCGCTCATCACGCCGCCTCGTCGATCGTGCGGACCTCGGCCCGCGGGTTGACCGTGTCGCCGAAGTAGGCGTCCACGTTCTGCGCGGCCGCGGTGTAGCTCACGCGCACGCGCTCCCCGTTGACGAGCGGACGCTTGAGGCGCGCACCCATCAGGACCGGCACGCCGAACTCGCGCGAGATGATCGCAAGGTGGCTGCGGACCGTGCCTGCCAGGCAGATGACGCCCTCGAACTCCTCAAGGATCGGTGCGGTCATGGTGCCGCCGGCGTCGTCGATCACGCCGATGACGCCTTCGGGGACGCCGTCGCGCATCAGCCGGTCGACCTCGGAGACCTCACGCACGACAAGCACTTCGCCTTCGATGTCGGCCGCGGCCTGGAAGACGTTGTCGCCGTCGCCGACGACCCCCTCGGGCCAGTCCAGCCGCTCCTCGAGCACCTCGGCCGCGGAACGCAGGACGTAGAGGTCGGGACGCTCCTTCAGCGCGACCTCGCAGCCGGCGAACAGCTTGCGCCCCTCGATCATCTGGAACTGCTCGAAGACCTCCTCCGCGATGCGCTTGCCGTCGTCCGCCGAGAGCAGGTCCAGCGTGCGGCCGTTGACCGTGTCCGCCCACGTGGCGTCCGGGCCGAGCTTCTCGAGGTTGGCGGCGACGGTCCGGAAGAGTGCCTCGCGCGTGAGCCGTGACAGCGTGCTGGACTCCGGCAGCGTCCACTTCGGGTTGGCCATGGGGTTGGTCATGCGATCTTCTCTCCTGTCTTGCTGTTGGACGCTATGCGGTCCGCGGCCCACGGCCGCAACTCCCGCTTGAGCACCTTGCCGGTCGGGTTGCGCGGGAGCGGCTCGTCGCGGACGAGCACCGCGCGCGGCCGCTTGTAGGACGCGAGCTGCTCCTTGCACGCGTCCGCGATCGCCGCGGTGTCGAGATCCGTGCCGACGACGACCGCGACCGCCGTCTCGCCCCAGCGGTCGTCGGGGACGCCCACGACCGCCGCCTCCAAGACCCCGGGGAGGCGGTAGATGACCTCCTCGATCTCCTTCGGGTAGATGTTCAGCCCTCCCGAGATGATCATGTCCTTCTTGCGCCCGGTGATCGTGAGGAAGCCGTCGGCGTCGACGGTCCCCAGGTCGCCGGTGTGGAGCCAGCCGTCGGCGAACGCCGCGGCGGTCTCCTCGGGCCGGTCGAAGTACTCGCGCATCGTCGCCAGCGAGCGCAGCAGGATCTCGCCCTCGCCGGCGCGCACGATCTCCCCGTCGGCCTGCTGGATCGCCAGGTCGGTGATCGACAGCGGCCGTCCGGCGCTGCCGCTGTGGCTGATCGCCTCCTCCGGACGCAGCAGGGTGGCGATCGTCGGGAACTCCGAGAGCCCGTAGCCCTGGACGATGCGGCAGTCCGGCAGCGCGGCGGCGAGGCGCTCGATCACGGCCCGCGGCACCGGCTCGGAGCCCGATACGAGCCACCGCAGGGACGACGCGCGCAGCCGCTCCAGCAGCGCCGGCTCCTCGAGGAAGCGGCGCAGCAGCGTCGGCACGAAGAACGTGTGGGTGATGCCCTCGCGCTCGATGGCCTCGGTGAGCTTGTCGGGCGACGCGCCGCCGGTCGGCATGATCACCGAGCGGCCACCGAGCATCACGAGCGCGAGCGTCAGGTTGTTGAAGCCTGCCGCCCACGACAGCGACGGCACGACGAGGTATCGCACGTCGCGATCCAGGCCGAGGTCGTGCAGCTGGTGGTAGCTGTTCCAGATGATCCCGCCGTGCGTGTGCGCGGCGGCCTTCGGCAGCCCGGTCGTGCCGGAGCTGTAGTAGAGCGACGCCAGGTCATCCAGCTCCGGGCCGCCGGGCCACACCGCAGGCGCAGGGCCCGCGACGAGGTCCGCGTACGCGATCGACGTGCCGTCGTGGTCGACGCGGACGTCACCGACGCCGACGACGATCTCCGGCAGCGACGGCAGGGCCTGGACCGCGTCGCGGCTGCGCTCGTCGACCACGAGGCAGCGCGCGCCGCTGTCGCGGCAGACGTGCTCGATCTCGGCCGGCTGCAACAGCACGTTGACGGGGACGCAGACCGCGCCGAGCGCGGCGAGGCCGAAGAACGCCTCGGTCCACTCATGGCCATTGGCGAGCAGGACGGCGACGCGATCCCCCGGGGCAATGCCCGCGCGCTGCAGGCCGGTGGCGACGCGCAGACTCCGCTCGCGGACGGTCGCGAAGGTGCGCGCATCGCCGTCGTAGACGAACGCGATCTCGTCCCGCGCATGCGAGAGAGCAGTGCGCTCGAGGACGCCGAACACGTTCCGACTCAGACCCATGCCGATAGCGTCGTGGCCTGGAGGATCGCGCGGGTCACATCCCCGGGGCGCAGTTGTGCACTTCTCTAGGCGGGCAGTTCGGGCGGCCGGGCGACCGGGGTGTCGCGGCGGGGCAGCCGCCCCTGGAGGCGCAGGACAAGCAGTGCGAGCTGGGCGCTGAGCTGCGCGTCGGAGTCCCCCGAGACGGCCAGACCGGTCAGCTCCTCGATGCGCGAGAGGCGGTAGCGGACCGTGTTCTCATGCACGCCCAGGTCGACGGCGGACCAGCGGATGCTGCGCCCGTGATCGAAGAACGACGACAGCGTCAGCAGCAGGTCGCTGGCGACCGAGTCGCCCAGCAGGCCGCCGAGTGTCTCCTCGACGAACCGCTCCGCCTCGTCGGCGTCGGCGTTGGCGAGGAACATCCGGCCGGCTCCGAGGTCGTCGGCGGCGAGGACGTCGACGGAGCCCGCGCGGTGAAACGTGTCGAGGCACTGGACGACCTGGCGCGCCTGACCGTACGCGCGCACGTAGTCGCCGGGGGAGCGACAGATCGTCGAGAGGCCGGCGATGAGCCGGCCATTGGGGTCCAGCTCACGGGACACGGCGCTGACGAGGTCCTTGACGGCCTCCACCCCGTTGAGCGCCGGCACGTCGGCGGGCGCCTCGAGGATCACGACCACGCCCTCCGCCACGCCGGCGGCGATGACCCCGGCGTGCGGCGCGGCGGCACGGAACGCGTCCCCGGCCGTGTGCGCGTCCGGGACCGACGCGTCGTCCTGCGCGCGCGAGCCGATGAGGCACAGCACGTGCGGCTGGTCCAAGTCCATCCCGACGAACTGCGCGCGGCTCTCGAGCTGTGCGATATCGCTGTTGCCACGGATCAGCTCCCCCGCGAGGGACGCGCGGGCGTTCCACTCGGCGTTCGCCGCGCGCCGCTCGGCGCTCAGCTCGAGCGCGATGACCGTCGCAGTCCGGCGGCTCATCAGCATGTCGAAGCCGCTCAGCCGCGCACCGTGCTCCATGAGCACGAGCGTCGCCCACTGATCGTCGCGCACGGTGACCGGGGCGACGAGGAAGCGGTACGGCAGCCCCGCCGTCGGGAACGGCCCGACGACCGCCGCCTTCTTCGGCGTCAGCGCAGCCAGGGCGTCGGCGATCTCCGGCCTGGCGAGCATGTCCGCGTCAAGCAGCCGCGGGCGCATCGGTCCGTCTTGCGAGTCGGGTGACGCCCACGTCAGCCGCCGGTGGTCGGCGTCGTGGATGGCGCACGGCTTATGGGTCAGGTCCGTGACGGCCTGGGCGATCTCCCGCAGGTTGCGGCCGTCGAGGATGAGGCCGGTGAGCTTGTCGTCGACGGCGGACACCCGGCGCAGCACCTGATTCTGACGGGCGACCGTGTCGAGGCTCTCGCGCAGGTCGGCGTACAGCTTGCCCTGCGAGATGGCGACGGCGGCAAGCTCGGCGAACGCGGAGGCCAGCGCGCGGTCCAGGGGCGTGAACTTCTGCGCCTTGTCCTCGGCGTCGAGGAAGACGATCCCGATGACCTCACCCCGCAGGACCATCGGCACGCCCATCATCGAGACGATGTGCCACTCGCGCACCGTCGACTTGACCGGCCGTGGGTCGGTGGCCGCGTTCTCGATGACGACCGGTGCCTGCGTCTCGACGATCTCGCGCGTGAAGCCGTCCGCCTCGGTGCCGCAGGTCAGCCGCTTGACGAGCGCATCGATGTCGTGGTCGGCGTACCCGACCTGTCCGCGGTAGAGCCCGGTGGCGTCGTCGCGCAGGTAGACGCTGCAGCGCGGCGTCCCCACGAGCTCGCAGAGGCGGCGACCGACGAGGCGCAGCAGCTCGTCGCGCTCGCGCGTCTCCAGCAGGGCGGCAGCGACGTCCGCGAACGCGCGGATCGCCTCGCGGTACACACGCGAGTCGCCGTCACCGGCCACGTCGGACCGGCTCAGGCCGACCCTGCCTGGACGCGAGGGCGCCCTGGCGGTCCTACCACCGTGTTGACCCACGACGCGACCGTCTCCTCTCGTTTCCGCTAGAGGAACGTACCAGTGGCACGGCGTCTTCCATGCGGGACTCGACGGATTTCCGACGCCGCTTCGTAGAAATCTCCAAGTTTGCCCCGGGCCGTCGCTGCCGCCACCGTCGAGGCGTCAGCGGAAGGCGGGCAGCACGTCGTCGCGCATCCGCGCGCACCACGAGGCCGGCGGGCCTGCGAGCTGGAGCGTCACGTGATCCACGCCGGCATCCGCCATCGCCTGCAGCTCGGCGACGATCTGACGCGGCGAGCCGATCCGCGCCACGGTGCGCATCGTCTCGGGCGTGACGAACGATTCGAGGTCGTCGGGCGTATGGGTGAGGTACCCGCGGTAGTTGTCGAGGTGGCGCGACACCGGGTCCAGCTGCGCACGGTGGTCCTGGTAGGCGACGAAGCCGGGGCGGAAGGGCTCGGGCACCGTCCCGACGTCGTGGTGGTTGGCGGTGAGGTAGCGCAGGCGGCTGACGACCATCGGGCCGAGCGCGGCGCGCGCCTCGGCGGTCTGCAGCTCGGCCTCGTCCTCGATCGGGTACAGGCAGAAGACGACGGCGAGGCCGATGTCGGTCCCGCCGCCGTTGCGGCCGGCCGCGCGGGCGCCGGCGGCCAGTCGCTCACGCGCCGCGGCGGTGGCCTCGGCACCCTCCCAGCGGATGAACACGACATCGGCGTTCGCACCCGCGCGGTGCTGGCCCTTCGGCCCGAACGCGGAGATCCACGTCGGGATACGGTGCGCGAGGTTGAGCCAGCGGCCCTCGGGATGGACGAAGCGGATCGTCGCCCGGTCGGCCCGGCCGACGTCATGCTCGACGGTCTCCCCCGCGAGCAGGCCCTGCACGATCCGCACGTGGTCGTGCAGCTCGTCGAGGGTCGCCGGGCGCTCGCCCACCGACCAACTCGCCGAGTTCCCGATGCCGATCCCGAACGCCACGCGGCCAGGCGCTGCGTGGGCCAGTGTCCCCAACGCCTGCGCCGTCGCGTGCGCCGGCCGCGCGTGCGGCTGGGTCACCCCGGGCCCGATCAGCAGCCGCTTCGTGGCGCGGGCGACCTCCAGCAGCGCCATGTACGGATCGCCGAACACGAGCGGGCTGTCGTAGACCCAGAGGTGATCGAACCCCGCGTCCTCGATCAGGCGCGCCTGCTCGGCGATGCCGAGGTGCGCGTCCACGTAAACCCCGATGTCCATGACCGCCATGCTCGACGGCCATGCACCCGCGGGGGCGCCGGCGGCGACCGACCGTTGTACGTTTCTTCAAACGTGGTTCATGCCCGCAAGCGTTCGGGGCGATCGCCTCGCGTAGGCGGCGTCCGTGCGAGTGACTCCCGCGGCTGACGCTCGTCTCAATCCGGCTTGAGGACCTCGCGGATCTCCGTGGGCAACTGCGCCACGACGTCGTCCATCTCGCCAGACGTGACGTGCCGGCGCAACGCCCGGGTGACCGCCGCGGCGGCCCGCTCGGCCTCGGCAGGATCGGCGAGCCCGGCCCGCTCGGCCAAACGTTCGAGGAAGATGTCGCGGTCGCGGATCTTCTCGGGCTGGTGGCCGGGGTCAAACCCTTCGTAGAACACCCCACGCAGCAACTGCGGAAGCTGGGCCGCGAACTGGGCAGCCTCATCCATGGTCAGGCGGTCGCGCAGCACCTGGAGGTAGCCGCGCAGGATGCGCCAGGCCAAGGCGCGGTCCTCGGTGCCGACCTCGCGGGCCACGTCATTCACCCATTCGTTCGTCTTGTGAACTGTGCGCTCGATCGCGTCAACGGTGCCGGTGGCCATCTGGTCCTCCTGATCGTGAGCAGTGGCGTGGGGCCGGTCAGCGCCTCGGCCCTCACGTCAGCGGTAGGCCACGGCGGCCTCCGGTCAACCCGGCGACGCGGGCCGGCAGACCTCCGGGGGCCTACCCGGTGGCCGCCGCCCGCGTCACGCACCTCGACCTGCGCGTTCGCCTGCCCCGGCGATCGCTGATCGCATCACGGCGATCGTCGCCATCCTGGCACGGTCATCCTCGGCGGCCGGTGACCTGGTGGCGGCCCAGAACACGGCGTGACGTCGGTGAGCGCCGCGGCGGCCGAAGTCCGTCGACCTTCCGGATCTGGGCTAGCCGACCGGCGAGGGTCCCGCGACGCTGTAGACAGCACGCAGTGCGAAGACGCGCGAAGCCGCCAGGCTCCGCCGCGGGTCGCGGTAGTCCAGGTTGGCAAGCAGGCGCTTCCACGCGGCGAGGTCGTCGCGCCCGGACGACGAGTCCACCCATGCCCACAGCGCCTCGGCGTCGTCGGCCGTCATCACGGCCTGGCGGAGCCAGCCCTCGAGCGCGTCGCGCTCTCGAACGACCCCCGGCGCCTCGGAGTGGGGAAGCAGCGGACCCTCGTAGCGCTCGGCGGCCTCGCGGACGGCGCCGCGTTCGAGCAGCCCGCGGACGTGCTCGACGTCGGACTCGACGTCCATCGACAGCCGGTAGGGCGCGGTGTCGATCCACGGTCCGAGGAGCTTGCGCAGGCGGAAGACCTGCACACGCACGGCACTCGGCCGGCCGTCGTCGCCGTAGAGGTCGGCGGCCAGTTCCTCGCTGGTCATGCCAGCAGGGCGCGCGGAGAGCAACGCGAGAATCTCGGTGCGGGTGCGGCTGAGCTGCAGTGGCCGCCCGTCAAGCTCGACGCGAGGCTGGTCGCGCCGGAGGAGCGTGAGCTTCAGCAGCGGCCGGCGCGGGACCGCCTGGCGCCGGTCGGACGCGCGTACGACGAACGCTTCCTCATGGCCGACGGGTTCAGCGAACGCGCGCGCCTGGGAGGGCAGCGTCAGCTCTCCGCCACCGGGTGGCACCACCAGCCTCTTCGTGCCGATCCAGGTCTCCGCGTCGTCACCGGAGATGACGCGTCCGCTCCGCGTCACGAGCGATGCTCGCGAGCCGCCGACGGCGATCCGATCCGCGTAGCGCGCCCGCAGTCGCGCGTCGCGCTCGCGCATGAGGCACCGCAGGTGCGCCTCGACCGCGCGGGCGGTGGCCACGGCGCAGCCGAAGCTGTACGGATGGACCGTGTCGAGCTTGGCGGTCACGTCGATGACGCCGAGGAGCGCGCCGGTGTCGGGATCGTGGACGGGCGCGGCCGAGCACGTCCATTGCTGGACGACCTCGTTGAAGTGCTCGGCGGCGAAGACCTGGACGGCGTGGTCGGCGGCGAGCGCGATGCCGATGGCGTTCGTGCCGGCCCCGCCCTCACTCCACCCGGCGCCCTCGGTGAAGTTCATGGACTCGGCGGCGTCGAGGCGGACGCCCTCCGGACCCTCGATCCACAGGAGCGTCCCCTCCGCGTCGCTGACGACGATGAGATGGGCGGCCTCGGCGGCGATCGGCTCGAGGCACTCGCGGATGAGTGGGGCCGCCGCCGCGAGCGGATGGGCTTGCCAGCGCTCCGATGTCTCGTCGGCGTCAGCGAGCGCCGGAGCGACCCGGTCGCCTGATGGGTCGACGCCGGCGGCGTACGACCGCTGCCACGACTCGGCGATCGGGGCCCGCGTGGCCTCCAGCCGGCCTTCGCCGACGAAGTTCTCCCATGCGTGGCGCAACTGCTTCGCGCGCACCATCGGCGGCGTGGCGGCGTCGATGGCAAGCCATGGGTTCTGCGGCATCAGTCTGTCCTGCGGACGACGACTCCGGCGCCCCGGGCGCGACGGCCGGCCGCTGGCGCCTCCGCGGTCATCCGCGAGCCGGCCAGCTCATCGGGGGCAGCGTGACCGGCGGCATCAGCACGTGCAGACCCGGGTCGGTGACCTCTCCGTTGATGATCGTCCTGCCGATGTCCACGCTGAGCGGTCCGACGGTCGGGGGCACGAACGTGAACGCGGGCGGCTGGAGGCTCGGTGCTCCGGACGCCGCGGGGGTGGTCGCAGCGCTCGCGCCGGCCACCGGGGTCGCGATGGCGAGCAGCCCTATGGCGGTCGCCGCCGTCGCAACGGACGTGCGAATGCGCATCAACCGACTTGCGGCCCGACCGCGGCGCCACCCGCGGTGACCTGGTTGTTGGTGTTGATGAACGTCACGCCTGGGGCGGTGGTGATGATCGTGGGGCCGATGACCGCCGCCAGCCGCCCGACACTTGGGCCAACAAAGCTGGCGCCCGGGAGACCAGCGCCCGGGAGACCAGCGCCCGGGAGGCCAGCGCCCGGGAGACCGGCGCCCGGGAGACCGGCGCCCAGACCGAGACCCGGGAGGCCGGCGCCCGGGAGGCCGGGAAGGGCGAATTTCGGGGCGACGGGCGTGCCGGCTGCGCTCGCGTTCGCCACCGGGCCGGCGATGCCCATCGTCGCGACCACAGCGGCCAGGGCCGCGAACCGCCTTACGGTCGAATGCATATGCCTCTTCTCCTTTCGGGCAGCCCGTCCGGCCAACCCGCCTGTCGATGGAACTGGCGCTCGCCTGGGCGAGCGCCAGCGGAAACACTCAATCGGGATGTTCGTTCCCGCGGCGTTTCCGGCGGCCTGTCCCGCAGAACCGTTGCGTCTGGCCGACGGGACTCGCCTCACGCCGGGCAGGGAGCCATGGCCGTCAACGGTTGAAACGCCGGTGTAACGACCCGGCACCGCAGCGGTGCCGGTGTAACGACCCGGCACCGCTGCGGTCATCCGCGAGGCGACCAGTTCATCGGGGGCATCGTGATCGGGGGCATGAGCACGTGAAGACCCGGATCGGTGACTTGTCCGTTGATGATGGTCTTGCCGATGTCCACGCTGAGCGGTCCGACGGTCGGGGGCACGAACGTGAACGCGGGCGGCTGGAGGCTCGGCGCTCCGGACGCCGCGGGAGTGGTCGCAGCGCTCGCGCCGGCCACCGGGGCAGCGATGGCGAGCAGCGCGGTGGCCGCCGTCGCAACGGACGTGCGAATGCGCAAGCCGAGCCTCATGGGACCGCGACCTGCCCCCCGGCCACGGCGCCACCCGCGGTGACCTGGTTGTTGGTGTTGATGAACGTCACGCCTGGGGCGGTGGTGATGATCGTGGGGCCGATGACCGCCGCCAGCCCCCCGACGCTCGGGCCGACAAAGTCGAAGCCCGCCCCCCCGACGCCCGCCCCCCCGAAGGCCGCTGGATCGAAGGCCCCCAGACCGAGGCCCGGGAGGCCGGCGCCCGGGAGGCCGGCGCCCGGGAGGCCGGGAAAGGCGAATTTCGGGGCGACCGGCATGCTGGCTGCGCTCGCGTTCGCCACCGGGCCGGCGATACCCATCGTCGCGCCCACAGCGGCCAGCGCCACGAAGCGCCTTACGGTCGAATGCATCTGCCTTGCTCCTTTCGGGCAGCCAGTCCGGCCAACCCGCATCGATGGAACTGGCGCTCGTCAAGGCGAGCCCCAGCGGGAACAGTCAACCGGGATGTTCGTCCCCGCGAAGGGTCCGTCGGCCTGTCCCGCAGAACCGTTGCGTCTGGCCGCCGGGACTGACCGCACGCCGGGCAGAGACGTGGCCGTCGACGCATGAAATGCCGTTGTAACGGTCCCCCGACTACAACACCAACCAGACAAAGAGCCCGCGACGGCGGACCGGACTCCATCGTCCCATAAAGGCCAAGAAGGAGAAGACGCTGTGAGCCGCACGAGCATCACCAAATCGCATCAGAAGATCCAGGAGCTTTCTTGGGAGCCGACGTTCGTCTCGCCGGTGGAGAAGTACGCCACGGACTACACGTTCGAGAAGGCGCCCAAGAAGGATCCGCTCAAGCAGGTCCTGCGCTCCTACTTCCCGATGGAGGAAGAGAAGGACAACCGCGTGTTCGGGGCCATGGACGGCGCGATCCGCGGGAACATGTTCCGTCAGGTCCAGGAGCGCTGGATGGAATGGCAGAAGCTGTTCCTGAGCATCATCCCGTTCCCGGAGATCTCCGCCGCGCGCGCCATGCCGCTGGCGATCGGGGCGGTGCCGAACCCCGAGCTGCACAACGGCCTGGCGATCCAGATGGTCGACGAGGTACGCCACTCGACGATTCAGATGAATCTCAAGCGGCTGTACATGAACCACTACATCGACCCGGCAGGGTTCGACATCACCGAGAAGGCGTTCTCCAACTGCTACGCCGGCACGATCGGTCGCCAGTTCGCTGAAGGCTTCATAACCGGCGATGCGATCACCGCGGCCAACGTCTACCTCACGATCGTGGCGGAGACGGCCTTCACGAACACACTGTTCGTGGCCATGCCGTCGGAAGCCGCCGCCAACGGTGACTACCTGCTGCCCACGGTCTTCCACTCGGTGCAGTCGGATGAGTCGCGCCACATCTCCAACGGCTACTCGATCATCCTCATGGCGCTGGCCGACGAGCGCAACCGCGAGCTGCTGGAGCGCGA
>JAOPZJ010000068.1 GCA_025964155.1 Solirubrobacterales bacterium | reverse complement strand
AGGTCTGTCGTTGCGGTTCTGCGGCGCGTCGGCGTAGGTGCGCTGTGTCACCTCCCATGCGGTCTTGCGCCGCGCGTCGTACGTGATGAGGCCCTTGTGGTGGATGCTGTTGCGCACGACGTCGCGCTTGGCGCCACCGTCCCACTCGGGCTTCACGGCGAACTCCCGCAGCGTCCAGTAGATGACGCCGCCGACGAACGGGCGGTTCGCGACGATGCCGAGAACGTCCTTGATGTACTGGGTCTGGAAGGCGTAGGTCTCCTTCGTCGTCCCCGGCCCGGCGAACGTCGACTCCGCGCCGAACTCCGTGACGACGAGCCCTTGCGTCGGGTACGTCCGGCGCATGTAGTCCAGGTACGGGGCCAGGTCCGCGAGCTTCGCGGTGGAGTGGCTGTCCTTGCCCGGATACCAGCCGAAGTAGGAGTTGATCCCCAGGAGCTCGTACTGGGCGAAGGCCTTCTGGCGCGCGAAACCCGGGTAGCTGAGGAGGTCCACGCTGGCGGGGATCGTCGGGTCGGTCTCGCGGACGACCTTCCTTGCCGCGTCGAGGAACGCGCGGGTGCCGGGCACCGTGTCGGGGACCGCGCTCAGCTCGTTGGCCACCGAGTGCGTGATGACGGACGGGTGATTGCGCGCGCTGAGGATCGTGTTGCGCACCGTCGACAGGGCGATGTCGCGGAGCGCCGGCGTCGTGAGCAGGCGGTCGCGGTGGTAGATCGGCGCCTGGCTCCACACCATGATCCCGGCAGCGTCGAGCGCGGCCAGCAGCTTGGGGTTCAGCAGATAGTGCGCCCGCGTGACGTTCGCGCCGACGGCCTTCAGGTCCGCGACGATCTTCGCGATGTCCGCATCGTTCAGTGCCGGTCCCCGGCCGGGGACATCCTCCTGGATCGACGCGCCGTGCAGGTCTAGCTGGCGCCCGTTCAGGGTCAGCATCCCGCCCTGGACCTTGACCTCACGAAAGCCGGTGCGCCAGCGGTCGACCTGCTGGACGATGTCGCCGGCGGACGTCGTGAGCGCGACGTCGTAGAGCTCGGGCTTGTCCGGGGACCACAGCCGCGCGCCCGGCACGGCGATGGTCCGGCGCAGGTGGGTCTGCTCGCCCGGGGCCAGAGGCCGGGCGGCGACCGTCGCAGTCACGTTGCCGATCTGGACCCTCACCAGCCCGCCCGCGATCGCCGAAGTGCTGCGGTTCTCCAGCACTCCGTCGAAGATCGCCTTCGTGGTGCAGTCCCCGCCGGACCCGGAACCGGTCCCACCCGCCCTGCAGTCCACGTCGCTGAGGATCCCGGCGTCGCGGAGTACCAGCGACCCCTGCGGAACGAGCGTCACCGGGCGCGTGATGCCGCCCCAGTTCCACCAGCCCTCGCGCGGGTCCTTCTGCTTGCGGTTGTCGACACGGACGACGAGGACGTTGCGTCCGCCGGGCTTGATCGCGTCGCCCAGACGCAGGTCGAACGGCACGTAGGCGTCGTCGTGACGGCCGACCTTCACCCCGTTGAGCCACACCTGGGCGCTGCGGCGGACCTGCTCGAAGTGCACGGCCCAGGCAAAGCCCGGGGTGGCCTCCGGGGCCGTGAAGCTGACGCGGTACCAGCCAACCGTCCCCGCGTAGAGCTTCTTCGGCGTCTGCGCGGTGAAGACGGAGGGCACGACGGCGGGCTTCCAGGCGGCCTGGTTGCCGGGCCGCCAGAGGCCCCCCTTGACGCCCACCGCGGCCGGGTCGGCGATCTTCTCCCAGTTCGTCGTCAGCGGCACGGGCGCCGGCACCCCGTCGTTGGCGGCGGCCGCCGCGGAGGGGGTGAAGCAGACGACGGCCAGGACGGCCGCCAGCGTCGTCGCGAAGGGGCGGCGGGGCACGGGCAGGACGCATTGTGACGTACTTGGCGGCCGCCGCGGAACCAACGTGGCCCACTTCGCCACACCGCGGGGCGGTGTATCGGCGTCAGCGCGCCGCGGCTGCGGCCAGCCGGACGGCGAGACGCTCCATTCCGTGTGCGCGCGCGGCGCTCGCGGCCTGCGCCCAGTCCGTGGGGCGATCCGCCGGCCGCTGGACGGCGACCGGCTGGAGGGTGGCGATGTGGCGGAAGGCTCGTAGCTCCTCGGCCTGTTCGCGCAGGGCACCGCGGGCACGCGCCGTCAGCGGGCCGCTCAGGTCGCGGTCGCCGGCGGCGACGTCCAGGAGCGCCTCGAGCGACGAGTACTGCGTCAGCAGCGTCGCGGCGGTCTTCTCGCCGATCCCCTTGGCGCCGGGCAGTCCGTCGGACGGATCGCCGCGAAGCGCGATGAAGTCCGGCACCTGCGCCGGCTGGATGCCGTAGCGCCGGCGGACCTCGGCTGCGTCGATGACCGTCGGGCCGCCCTTGGCGCCGGGATACAGCACCCGGACGCTGTCTGAGACGCACTGGAACATGTCTCGGTCGCCGGTGAAGAGCAGGCTCGTGCCGCCGGCCGCGGTCTCCGCCGCCGCGAACGATCCGAGCAGGTCATCGGCCTCCAGGTCGTCGGTGGCCGCGTGCTCCCAGCCGAAGGCTCCGAAGAAGGGGGGCGCGGCCTCCCACTGCCAGACGAGCTTCTCGGGCATCGGCTCGCGGGCGGCGTGGTAGCCGGCGAAGGCGGTGGTCCGGTACGTCGCCGCTTCGGCGCCGTTGCACAGGACGACCGCCCGCGGGCCGTAGGTCTCGACCGCCTGCAGGACGAGGTTGGCGCAGCCCAGCAGCGCGTTGACGGGGCGCCCGTCCTTGCCCTTGATCGACGAGGGCAGCGCGAAGAAGGCGCGGTACAGCAGCGACGGCGTGTCGACGACGAGGAGCGGCGCGGGGGTGGAGGTGGCGGGCATCGCGGACCACTCTGCCATCCTGGACGGCGCTCCGCCCCGTAGCTCCTGGAGACGATGAGCCCCAAGATCCCCACATCCCGCATCGGCCGCACCGCCAAGTTCGGCGGTCTCGTCGCGGGTCAGAGCGCGCGCTGGGTGGGGACGAACACCGCCAACCGCTTCCGTACCGACGAGAAGGCCGACGAGAAGCTCTCAGAGCGGGCGATGGACACCGCCAACGAGATCGTCGCCCAGCTCGGGCAGATGAAGGGTGCGGCGATGAAGATCGGGCAGGTCCTGTCGACGATCGACTTCGAGCTTGTGCCCGAGGGCGAGCGCGACGCGTTCAAGGCCAAGCTCGCGCAGCTGCGCGACGACGCACCGAAGGTCGACTTCCCGAAGATGCGCAAGGTCCTGGAGAGCGACCTCGGCGGGAAGGTCGGCGAGCACTTCGCGACGTTCGACGAGACGCCGGTCGCGGCGGCGTCCATCGGGCAGGTCTATCGCGCGACGACGCACGACGGGCGTGACGTGGCCGTGAAGGTCCAGTACCCCGGTGTCGCGGAGGCGGTCGAGACGGATCTGCGCAACGCGAACTTGCTCTTCCCGCTGGTCAAGCGGCTCGCCCCCGGGCTCGACGTGAAGGCGATCGCGGGCGAGCTGAAGGAGCGCATCGGCGAGGAGCTCGACTACGAGATCGAGGCGCAGCACCAGCGCCAGGTCGCCCGCGCCTTCCGCGGCCACCCGTTCGTCGTGGTCCCCAAGGTCGACACGGCGATGTCCACCCGGCGCGTGCTCGTCAGCGAGTTCGTCGACGGCGTCGGCTTCGCGGAGATCGCCACCTGGGAGGACGCCGAGCGCGACCGCTACGGAGAGATCCTGTACCGGTTCTACTTCGGCCTGCTCCACCGCGAGCACCTGGCCTGTGGTGATCCGCACCCGGGCAACGTCATCTTCACGCCGGACGGGAAGGTCTGCTTCCTCGACTTCGGCCTCATGCGAAAGGTGCCGGCCGCCTATCTCGAAAGCGAGCGGGAGATCGGTCGTGCCCTGCTGCGCGAGGATGCCGAGACCGTCCACCACCAGCTCGGCCTGCTCGGCTACCTGCCGGACCCGGCGGCCTTCGACGTCGACGCCATCTACCAGCAGCTCTGCGACACGGGCTCGTGGTACCTGACGCCCGGCTTCCTGCGGATCACCCCGGACGTCGTGCGCCGGGTCATGGAGGTCGCCGGCTCCCCGCGTTCACCGTATTTCGAGGCGATGCGCCGCCAGACCGTCCCGCCCGAGGCGCTGCTCATCCGCCGCATGGAGAGCCTGCTGTTCGCCGTCCTGGGCGAGTTGCGTGCCGGGGCGGACTGGAACGCGCTGATGCGCGAATCGCTGTATGAGCAGGGCGTCACGCTCGTCGGCCGGACGCCCGTGGGCGACGAGGAGGCCGCGTGGCTGGACGGCATGCAGCCGTCCGCGCGCGCGGCGGTCTGACGACCTGACCTGACGCCGCGTTCGCGTCGTGGCGAGCGCGAATAGGATCCGGCGATGCTCACCATCAACGGCATCGACGACCTCAAGACGCGCGAGGGCCAGGAGCTCGGCGTCTCGGCGTGGAAGACGATCGACCAGGCCTCGATCGACGCGTTCGCGCAGGCCACCGGCGACCACCAGTTCATCCACGTGGACCCCGAGCGGGCCAAGGCCACGCCGTTCGGCGGCACGATCGCCCACGGCCTCTTCACGCTGTCCCTCGGTCCCGTCTTCAACGAGGAGATCTGGACGATGGAGAACGTCGCGTTCGCGCTGAACTACGGCTACGAGAAGGTTCGCTTCCCGGCCCCGGTGCCGGTGGACTCCAAGCTGCGGATGCGCGCGACGCTCTCGGAGATCACCGACGTGGCCGGTGGCGTCCAGCTGCGGGTGACGCAGACCTTCGAGATCGACGGCGGCGTCAAGCCCGTCTGCGTCGCCGAGGCGCTCGTGCGCGTGTACGGCGAGCAGTAGTCCTCGCCCGGCGCTGGGAGCACCCTTCGGGGCGGAGGAACGACGTCGCCCCCCCGCGCGGTCGCTCCGCCGGCGGCCCCGGACGTTCGTCGTCCTCGGCTTCACCGCAACGCTTCGCGCGCGGGGAGCTACGTCACGCGTACGTTCGGCCCGACGAGCGCGCCCGTCCGGACCCGGTAGACGCCGGGACCGGGCACCGTCGCCGCGTAGCGGCCGTCGCGGGTGGTCTGCACTTCGGCGACGGTCGTCCACCGCCCGTCGCCGAGGCCGCGCTGCACGAGCAGCCAGACGGCGTGGCGCTGCCCGGTCACGCGCCCCTGCAGGCGGGTGGCCGCGAGCGCGACGCTCCCGCGGGGCTCCACTGCGCGCGGCGCGGTCCGCGGCTGCGCCCGCCGCGTCGCCTGCGTGGTGGTCACGACGCTGAACGTCGCCCATGTGTCCATGAGACCGAGCTTCGTGCGCAGCGCCGGGCCGCTGATCGTCGTCGTCCCACGCGAACCGACGAGGTTTGCGCTGACGATGCGCGGCGACACGCCGCGCTTGACGACGCTGATGCGCTTCAGTGAGCCCATGACCAGGCTGCCGAGCTTCTTGCCCGCCTGGGTCAGCGTCAGGCGCACCGTCCAGGTGTGCTTTGGCGAGACCTTGTCGTAGGGGTCCTTCACCGACACGAGGTACGGCCTGGCCGCCGCCCCGAGGAACGAGTTCTCGACGTTCTCGGTGCGCCCGCCCGAGGTCGAGAAGAAGTAGGTGGTGATCGGTGCGCCCTGGTAGGTGACGATCTGCCCGCTCGTCGCCAGCACCGCGGCATCGGTCGGGGCGGTCTCGGCCGCCACGCCGCGGTAGACCTGTGAACGCGTGTCGGCGTACTGCGTGTAGCCGTCGTCGGCGCTGCCGGCGTCGGTCGTCAGCGCGTAGGTCCGCGCCGCCACCGCCTGGGCGCGCAGGGCGTCACCCGGCCATGAGGACGGGCTCTCGGCCGCCACGACGCCGCGCACGTAGTCCTCCAGGCCGAGCGCGTTGATGATGCTCAGCCCACCGACCGGGGACGGGCGCACCTCGATCGCGCCGCGGTACAAGCCGTCGGTGACGCCAGTGGCCGACGAGCCGCGCAGCCGCACGGGGTCGGCCCCGGCGCTCAGGCGCATCGGGCCCGCCGCTGTGGCGAGCTTTTCCTCGCCGTCCTTGAGGATCACGCCCCCGGTGCCGTCGCCGATCGCCTTGTAGGTCTTGGCCGGGTCGAGCCGTACGGCTCCCGCACGGGTGGCCTGCGTCACGGAGACCGAGGTGCGGCCGGTCGCCATGAGGACCCCGACCTCCGACCCTGTCTGCAGGGTCGAGAGCGTGGTGCCCGTGTAGTAATGCTGCAGGATCTCGGTGTAAGGGGTCCCGTGCATCGCGTACCCGTAGGCGCCGTACTGGCTCATCCCGACCCCGTGCCCGAAGCCGCGCCCCTTGATGACGAGGGTGCTCGCCGCGTCCGCGCCGGCGGTGCCCGCGCCGAGACCGAGGCCGACGAGGAGCGCGGTGGCGGTGATGCTTTGGATGGGGAGAGCGTGAGACATAAGACCCAGAACCATCGAGAGGGTCGCACAGAGCGGTGCGATTTTTGTGAAGGCCTGCGACGTGCCGCTGCGTCCAGCGTCAGCGCACGGTCCGCGCCCGTTTGACCCTGAACCCCCTGACTATGCTCAGAGGATGGCCACGAGCACGCTCACGGCGCAGGAGAACGCCATCCTGGACGCCGTTCCGCATGACCTCTACATCGGGGGCGAATGGCGCAGCGCCAGCGGTGGCGGCACCATCGCGGTGGAGGATCCCTCGACCGGCGCGACGCTGTGCGAGGTCGCCGACGCGACCATCGAGGACGCCAAGGCCGCCCTGGATGCCGCCGTGGCCGCCGGCGACGCGTGGCGTGCCACGGCGCCGCGCGAGCGGAGCGACGTCCTGCGGGCCGCCTACGAGCTGATCGCGGCACGGACCGACGACCTCGCGCTGCTCATGACGCTGGAGATGGGCAAGCCGATCAGCGAGTCCAAGGCGGAGATCACCTACGCCAACAACTTCCTGCGCTGGTACGCCGAGGAAGCCGTCCGCATCAACGGCCGCTTCACCGTCAACGAGAGCGGCGCCGGTCGTGTGCTGACGATGAAGCAGGCGATCGGGCCGTGCCTCTTCATCACGCCGTGGAACTTCCCGCTGGCGATGGGGACCCGCAAGATCGGCCCCGCGGTCGCCGCCGGCTGCACGATGGTCGTCAAGCCGGCCAAGCAGACCCCGCTCAGCATGCTCGCGCTCGCGCAGATCCTCGAAGAGGCGGGCCTCCCCGGCGGCGTGCTGAACGTCATCACCGCCGAGCGGTCCGGCGAGACGATGGCGCCGCTCATCGACGACCCGCGCACGCGCAAGCTGTCGTTCACCGGCTCGACGGAGGTCGGGCGCGCGCTCATCAAGCAGGCGGCGCAGCAGGTGCTGAAGGTCTCGATGGAGCTCGGCGGCAATGCACCGTTCCTCGTGTTCGCCGACGCCGACGTCGACGCCGCGGTCGACGGGGCGATGATCGCCAAGATGCGCAACCTGGGCGAGGCCTGCACGTCCGCCAACCGGTTCCACGTGCACGAGTCGCTCGCGGCGCAGTTCGCCGAGAAGCTGGCCGCGCGGATGGGCGCGCTGGCGATCGGCCGCGGGACCGAAGACGGCGTGGCCGTCGGCCCGCTCATCAACGACGACGCCGTGGAGAAGGTGCACGAACTCGTGCAGGACGCCCGCGACCGGGGCGCCACGGTCCTGACCGGCGGGGAGGCCGTCGACGGCCCCGGCCACTTCTACCGCCCGACCGTGCTGGTCGACGTCCCGGACGACGCGCGGCTGCTGAAGGAGGAGATCTTCGGCCCCGTCGCACCGATCAACACGTTCTCCGACGAGGACGAGGCGATCGCCAAGGCCAACGACACCGAGTTCGGCCTCGTCGCCTACGTCTACACCAGCGACCTGAACCGTGCCTTCCGCGTGAGCGAGCGCCTCGAAAGCGGGATGATCGGCCTCAACCAGGGGCTGGTCTCCAACGCCGGAGCCCCGTTCGGCGGGGTCAAGCAGTCCGGCTTCGGCCGTGAAGGCGGGCCCGAGGGCATGGAGGAGTACCTGGAGACGAAGTACCTCGCGATGAACGTCGGCAGCTGACCGCTCCCCGGCGACGCGCGTCCATGAGGCGCGGGGCCGACCCCGCCGGTACTCTGGACCGCTGATGCTGAGTGGGGGTAAAGCGCTGGCGGTGACGATCGCCGCCATCGCGGTCGCTGTCGCGGCCGCGCCGGGTGGGGACCTGGACCGTGCCGACGCGGGCGCCTCAGGGACCCCGGATCCGTCGGCCCCGGTCATCCAGCGCGGGCCTGCGGGCCGCGTCGCGCTCAACGGGAGCTGGGTCCTGCGCAGCGACCCGAACGGCCACGGCACGCTCAAGGGCTGGCAGGCCGGGGGCTTCGTCGGCTCCACCGTCACCGTCCCCAACGCCGCCAACGCCGGGCGCGTCCTCGGGCCACAGCAGAAGGCATCGTTCGCCGGGACGATCGCGTGGTATCGCACGACGTTCACCGTCCCGGAGGCCGGCAACTACGCCATCCGGATGGAGTCCGTCAACCACAAGGCCACGGTCTGGGTCGACGGCGTCCAGGTCGCTCACCACACCGGCCTGTACCTGCCGTTCGAGGCCCGGGCCCGGCTGCTGCCGGACGTCCCGCACACGCTCGTCATCCGCGCGAACTACAAGAACCCCTTCGAGATGAAGCGGACGGCGTGGCACCGCACGTGGTTCAACTTCGGCGGCGTCAACCGCGAGGTGACGATCCGCAAGCTGGGCCAGAGCGATCTGACGACGCCCTCGGTGCGCACGCGTCTGCGCCAGGACGGCCGCGCGATCGTCGACATCACGGTGCACGTCACGAACCGCGGCCCTGCGCGCGCGCTGCCCGTCACCGGCACGCTGCAGCATTCAGACCAGAAGATCGAGCTGCGGTTCCCGACGCTCGTCGTCCCGCACAACCAGACACGGGTGCTGCAGACGACGGCCGTGGTCGACGACCCCAAGTTGTGGGCGCCCGGCTCCCCGAACCTCTATGACCTCGAGTTCAAGTCCGGCGACGAGGCGAGCTACCGCCTGAAGACCGGGCTGCGCGAGATCCGCAAGTCGGGCACGAAGCTGCTGCTCAACGGTCAGCCGATCATCCTCAAGGGCGCCTCGATCCACGAGGACGCCCAAGGCCGCGGCGACGCCCTCACCGCGGCCGACATGGACGAGGTCGTGCGGCAGCTGAAAGAGCTCGGTGCCAACGCGACGCGCGCCCAGCACCCCCTGAACCCGGCGCTCATGGAGCGCCTGGACGCCGCGGGCATCATGGTCTGGATGGGCGTCGGTCCGGTCGATGCCCCCGGCGCGTGGACCTCCAAGACACCGAAGCTCGTCGAGCAGGCCAAGGAGCGGGTCCGGACCAGCCTGTTCCAGCTGCAGACGCACCCGTCGATCATCGCCTGGAACCTCGCCAACGAGGTGGCGCGCAACGGTCACCGCGGCGGTCAGGCCAAGTACATCGACGACATGGCCCGCGAGCTGCACCGTCGCGACCCGGGACGCCTGGTCGCGCTCGACGTGTGGGGCATCCACCCGCCGGACGTCGCCGGCGCGATGTACCGCAACATCGACGCGATCGGTGACACGAACTACATCGGATGGTACGAGCGGACACTGGACCCGCGGCCGTCGATCGCCGCCGCCATCCGCGCCCACGTCGCGCTGTTCAAGCGGGTCTTCGCCGACAAGATCCTTGTCATCAGCGAGTTCGGGGCGGAGGCCAACGCGCTCAACGCCCCGGCGAGCCCCGGCGGCTTCGCCTTCCAGTCGTCGCTCCTGAAGCTGCACATCGACATCTACAAGGCCGACCCGCGACTGAGCGGCATGCTCGTGTGGAACCTGCGCGACTTCGCGGTCACGCCGTCCTTCTACGGCGGATCCATCCGCCGTGAGGTCCCCGACATCAGGATCCTGCGCGGCCTGAACCAGAAGGGCCTGTTCGAGTACGACAACAGGCCCAAGCCGTCGCTCGCGGTGGTGCGCGACGCGCTCGCCGCCCCGGTCAAGCCCTAAGTGGTTGATTGCACGAGGCGGCCCGTGGAATCAATCTTCTGCCGTCAGAGGCGCGCGCACGCGGCGAGGTTGAACAGCTGCCGGTATGCGCGCTGCGCCTTCGCGTCGCCGACCTTGTCGTCCGGCGTCAGCGAGTTGGCCAGCAGCACGAGCTGGTGTTGCCCGTCCGGCGTGTTCATCGCGACCGAGTTGTATCCGGTGAGCGCGCCGTCGTGGCCCAAGCGGATGCCGCACGGGCTGGGAGAGGTGTGCAGTCCGAGGCCCCACCCGTCCTTGATCGTCTGCATCTCACCCACGAGGGCTGGGCTGACGATCCGCCCGGAGAACAGCGCCCGGTAGAAGCGGGCGACGTCAGCAGCGGTTGAGACGATCGCGCCGGCAGCGCCCGCGTGCGTGGGGCTCACTTCCGTGGTGTCTTGCAAGGTGCCCGGCTTGGGCACGAAGTAGCCGTGGGCGTGGGGGCCCGGGATGCGCTGGCCTGTCGCGTAGAACGTCGATCGGAGCTTCAGCGGCCCGAAGATCCGCTCGCGAAGCTCGGTCTGCACCGGGCGGCCGGTCACGGCCTGGATGATCTGACCCAGCACGATGAAGTTGGTGTTCGAGTAAGAGTTCTGCGTGCCCGGAGGGAACAGCTGCGGGTGCGCGTTGGCGATGGCGATGAGCTGCGCAGGAGTCCAGGTGAACGCGAAGTTCCCCTGCAGGTACGGCGCGAGGACCTGCGGGTCATCTGAGTAGTCGAACAAGCCGCTGCGGTGGCCGAGGAGCTGGCGCAGCGTGATGTTCTGCCCGTTGGGGATCGTGCCGGGCAGCCAGTGCTCCACGGTGTCGTCGAAGGTCAGCTTGCGTTCGCCGGCCAGTTGCGCCGTGACGGCGGCGACGTACGTCTTGGTCAGGCTGGCGATGCGGAACCGATCATTGACCCGCATCGGCTGCCTCGGCTTCAGGCGCGCCGAGCCGCCCGCGACACGCACGGTCCGACGGCCGTCCGAGACGAGCGCGACCACGCCCGGGACGCCGGCGTCGACCACCCGCTGGATCGCGCTACGCAGACGGGCGGCCGTAGCGTCCCCGCGGGCGGCGGGCGCCGCGGGAGAGGCCGCGGTGGGGAGGGCGAGCAGGACGGCGAGCGCCAGCGCGAGGCATGCCGCACGGGGGCGGGCGGAGCGCTCGTGCGGGAACCTGGCCGGGGTAGCGGTCGTTCGGGGCGTATGCCGAGGGGTACCACGCGCCGCACGAGGAACAAGGTCAATTGGTCCCGGCGTCCTGGGCGCCAGACCCCCCGCGCTCAGACGTTAGGGGGCGCCGCGTGGGTCATGATGCGCCCGACGTTCTCGGGTCCGAAGGACTCGGGCGCCGGGAGTGTGCCCGCCATGACGCTCACGAAGCCGTCCATCGCGGCGCGGCCGCGGATACCCGTCACCCGCCCGTTGTCGACGAGGATCTCCTCGACGGCGAAGGCCTCCGGCGGGCCGTCGGTGGGGGAGTTCACAGACCTGTCAGATCGCCGTCGGCCGCCCGCGCGACCCGGATGTGCGGCGCCCAGGGGCTCCTCGTGGCCCTTGCGCCGTGATCTGATCGACCTACCTCCGGGTTCAGCCGCCGGCTCGAGTCCCGGCCCGGCGCCCCCCTTGTTCACGTCGATCACAGGAGCACCGAACCACCCATGGCGACACGGAGCACCACCCTCGTTCCGACCGGTACCTGGGTCGTGGACCCAGCGCACTCCAGCGTCGAGTTCGCGGTCAAGCACATGGGGATCGCGACCGTGCGCGGGAAGTTCACCGAGTTCGAAGGCACCTTGGACGTCGGTCAGGATCTGGCGGGCTCGAAGGCGTACGGCAACGTCAAAGTGGCATCGATCACCACCAACGAGGAGCAGCGCGACGAGCATCTGCGGTCGCCGGACTTCTTCGACGCCGAGCAGTACCCGGAGATCACGTTCGAGTCCACGCGCATCGAGCCGATCGACGAGGACTCCTCTCGCGTCTTCGGCAACCTGACCATGCACGGGATCACCAACGAGGTGAAGCTCGAGGTCGTCTTTCAGGGCGCCGACACCGATCCGTGGGGCAACGAGCGCGTGGGGCTGGAGGTGGTCGGGGTGCTCAAGCGCAGCGACTTCGACATGAAGTTCAACCAGGCGCTGGGCAGCGGCAACATGCTCGTCGGGGACAAGGTCAACGTGTCGCTGGACATCTCCGCGGTCAAGCAGGCTTGAGGCCGGCCGCCCGCCCACCGGTGCTCGACGCCTCGAGCACCGGGTGGGGGATCGCTCCGCTAGTACTTCTGGTTGCCCGCGGCGATCTTGCGCAGGTCGATCGTCTTGTCGTACAGGTCGGCGTCGACGCCCTGCTCGAGCGCGACGTCGCGCAGCGGGCGCCCGGAGGCGGCGGCCGTCTTGACGAGCGTCGTCGCCTTGTCGTAGCCGATGGCGCGGTTCAGCGCCGTCGCCACCGCCAGCGTGTTGCCCGCCGACGCGTCGGTGCCGGCCTTGTTGACGGTGATGCCGTCCACGCACTTCTCCGCGAAGGCGGCCGAGGTCGTCGACAGCAGGTGGATGGACTGCAGCAGGTTGCGCGCGATCAGCGGGATGCGGACGTTGAGCTCGAACTGCCCTTGCATGCCGCCGATGGTGATCGCGGTGTCGTTGCCGATGACCTGTGCGCAGACCTGCAGGACCACCTCGGGCAGCACCGGGTTGACCTTGCCGGGCATGATCGACGAGCCCTTCTGCAGCTCAGGCAGGAAGATCTCGCCGATGCCCGCCCGCGGGCCGGAGCCCATGAGCGCGATGTCGCTGGCGATCTTCGTCAGCGACACGGCGAGGACCTTCAGGGCGCCGGACAGCTCGACGAGCGCGTCGCGGTTGGCCTGGGCCTCGAAGCGGTCCAGCGGGGGCGCGATCTGCTTGAGCTTGGACTCTCGCTTCAGGAGCGCGATGACCTTGCCTGCGAACTTCGGGTCGGTGTTCAGTCCGGTGCCGGTCGCGGTGCCGCCGAGCGGAATCTGCCCGACGTGCACGAGGGCCGTCTCGATCCGTTCGATGGCCAGATGGATCTGCGCGGCGTACCCGCCGAACTCCTGCCCGAGCGTCACCGGAACGGCGTCCATGAGGTGCGTGCGGCCGGACTTGACGACGTCCTTGAACTTCACGGCCTTCTTGGCGAAGGACTTCTCGAGCTTGCGCAGCGCCGGCAACAGCTCGTTCGTCGTCAGGTCCAGCGCCGCCAGGTGGACGGCGGACGGAAAGACGTCGTTGGAGGACTGCCCGTAGTTCACGTGATCGTTCGGATGCGCGCCGGACAGCGCGGCGAGGACCTCGTTCGTGTTCATGTTCGACGAGGTGCCCGAGCCCGTCTGGAAGACGTCGATGGGGAACTGGTCGTCGTAGGCGCCGGTCGCGACCTGCTCTGCGGCGTCGGCGATCTTTGCCGCCAGCTCGGCGTCGATGAGCCCGAGCTCGCCGTTGACGCGCGCCGCGGCGCCCTTGATGCGGCCGAGCCAGTGGATGACTCCGAGCGGGACGGTCTCGCCGCTGATCGGGAAGTTGTCGACGGCCTTCTTGGTCTCGCCGCTGTAAAGGATCTTCTTGGCCATAGACGCGAGAGCCTGCCATATCGCAAGGCCGCCGGTCCGCCGGCCAACCGGCCCGCAACTCGAGTCCTGTCGTTAGGTTTCGTCTGACCATGGGTCGCCGACTGTCAGTGATGACCGCCGCAGGGATGCTTGCGTGCGCCCTGGCGGCCACGCCCGCCGGGGCGGTCGTCGGCGGCAGGGACACCGCGCCGGGTGCGTACCGGGCTGTGGCGTACGTGACGCTGGGCGGCTCGTTCGCCTGCACGGGGACGCTCATCGCCCCGGCCGCCGTGCTGACGGCCGGCCACTGCGGGTCGCTCACCGGCTCGTTCCTGGCGACCCCCATCGGCTGGCCGCCCGCCTCGATCGGCGTGACGATCGGCGCCGAGGCGCCCGGCGGTCCCGGCGAGGGCGCCACCGTCGCGCGCGTCGCCATCCCGCCGAGTTACCTCAACACCACGGGCTCGGATATCTCGCTGCTGCTCTTGAACAAGGCCGCCACGCCGACGCCGGTGCGCATCGCCGGCCGCGGCGAGGAGGACCTCTGGAAGCCCACCGTGACGGAGACGATCGTCGGCTACGGCACGACGTCCGAGGGCGGTGACACGCCCAAGCACCTGCAGGAGGGGAACGTCCCGGTCGTGACCGACGCGTCGTGCGCGACGTCCTACAGCACCTTCGACGCGCGGACGATGCTCTGCGCCGGCTTCCCGGAGGGCGGCGTGGATTCGTGCCAGGGCGACTCCGGTGGTCCGCTCTTCGGCCATCGCCCCGACGGCTCGCTCGTCGTCGTGGGTGCCACGAGCCAGGGCGACGGCTGCGCGCGTCCCGGCAAGCCCGGGGTCTACGCGCGCGTCGCCGACGCCGCCTTGCGCGAGTGGATCCGCGGCGTGGTCCCGGGTGGCGTCGACGCCGACGTCACGCCGGCCCCCCCGTCCGCGACCACGACAGGCGCCCCGGCGGCGACGCCGTCGGGGCAGACGTGTGCAAGCACGCGGAAGGTCGCGGTGCACGTCAACCGCATCTACCGCGGCAGGCTGAAGACGGTCGTCGTCCTGGTCGCCGGCAAGCGCGTGGCGACGCTCCGCGGCGGGCGCACGTCGGCGAAGCTCAGCTTCGCCGGGTTGAAGAAGGGCACGGTCCGCGTCCAGCTCGTCATGACGCTGAAGAGCGGCAAGAAGGTCACGGACACGCGCCGGTTCAAGGTCTGCGGCGGGTAGGCCGACTCCGGGGTCCGGACGCGCGAAGATCCCCACATGAGGACCGCCGTCGACCGCCTGCCCGCACAGTTCTTCACGGGCATTCTCGCCGACGTCGCGGCCGCGCGGCAGGCCGCGGGCCCGCCCGTCGTGGACTTGGGGCGCGGCAACCCGGACCTGCCACCGCCGCCGCACGCGATCCGGGCACTGCAGGACGCCGCCGCGCAGACGGCCACGCCGGCCGTCCACGGCTATCCGCCGTTCGCCGGGCTGCCCGCGCTGCGGGCCGCGATCGCCGAGCGCTACGCCGCCGACCACGGTGTGACGCTCGACCCCGACCGCGAGGTCGCCGTCGTGCCTGGGACGAAGACGGGGATCATGCTCGTGACGCTCGCCACCGCGGCCCCGGGCCAGACGGTGCTGCTGCCGGACCCCGGCTATCCGGACTACCACTCGGCGGTGGCGCTGGCGGCCGCGCGAACGGTGCCGCTACCGCTGCCCGACAGCGCCGGCTTCCAGCCCGACTTCGAGGCGGTCGCCGCGGAGCATCCGGCGCTCGTCGTCCTGAACTACCCGTCCAACCCGTGCGCCGTCGCCGAGCACCCCGGGACCTTCGAGGTCGCCGTCGCGTACGCGCGTGACCGCGGCGCGGTGCTCCTCAACGACCTTGCCTACGGGGCGCTCGCCTTCGACGCGCCCGCCCGCAGCGTCCTGGCGGTGGACGGGGCCCGCGACGTCGCGGTCGAGCTGTGGTCGGCCTCGAAGATCTACGGCATGGCCGGCTGGCGGGTCGGGTTCCTCGTCGGCCGTGCGGACGTCGTGGCGCGCGTGCAGACGCTCATCGACCACACGACGGCCGGCGTCTTCGCGGCCGTGCAGCACGGTCTCCTCGCGGCGCTGGGCGGGCCGCAGGACTCCGTCGACGCCGCGCGCGAGACGTACCGACGCCGTCGCGACGCGCTCGTGGGTGTGCTGCGGGACGCCGGCGCGCAGATCACGGCGCCGGAGGGGACGTTCTACGCGTGGTGGAGGCTGCCCGACGGCCTCGATGCGGCGACGTTGCTGCGTGAGCACCGCGTGGCGGTGGCCCCCGGCGCCGGCTTCGGCGCGCGCGGGGCGGGCTGGGCGCGGCTCTCCCTCGCCACCGGCGACGATGACCTGCGGGAGGGCGCGCGACGCCTGGCCGCCGCGCTCGCTGTCACCTCCTGACCACCGGGGTGGCCGAGGAGCTGATCGCGGCCTACGTTGCAGCTCTGATGCAGCGTCTGCGGATCCTGCGGATCCTCCTGACCTCGATGCTCGCCGTCACTGCGCTGGCGGCGCCGGCGGCGCTGGCGGCGCCCGCCTCTGCACACGCCGGCGACGGTCGTCACGGCACGCGGATCGTCGGCGGCACCGACGTCCCCGTCGGCGTCTACGACGCCGTTGCCAACATCTCGATCGACAGCCGCTCCACCTGCACCGGCACCCTCGTCATGCCCGAATGGGTGCTCAGCGCCGGGCACTGCGGTGTCACCAATCCCGGGGAGCCCGGTCCGCCGGTCGGCGTCCCGACGGGCTCGATGACCCTCACGCTGGGTACGATCAACACCGACGGAGCGGGTGGCGCGCAGTACGCCGTGGACCAGATCAGGCTCCCCGACTCGTTCCAAGGCGTCCACGGGTACGACATCTCCCTGCTACACCTCGCCAGCCCGGCCGCGATCAAGCCGATCCAGGTGGCCGGCAGCGGGTCCGACCCGCTGTGGGCTCCCGGGGTGTCGGAGATCATCGCCGGCTTTGGCACGACGTCGGAGGGCGGCGAGGCGCCTGCCGTCATGCAGGCGGCACACGTGCCGATCGTCACCGACGCGTACTGCGCGACGAAGTACGACAGCTTCGAGGACCAGACGCAGATCTGCGCCGGCTATCCGCAGGGTGGGACCGACACGTGCCAGGGCGACTCGGGCGGCCCGATGTTCGGGACCGACGCCATCGGCGGCCTGAAGGTCGTCGCGGTCACGAGCTACGGGTCGGGTTGCGCGGAGCCGGACAGCCCCGGCGTCTACGCGCGGGTCTCGGGCCCGACGCTGCGGGAATGGATCCGCGCCGTCGCAGGCAACGCGGCGATCGACGACGCCATCGTCCTGCCGGGCACCAGGACCGCCGCGGAGCCCGCCACGGCCACCGTCAGCCAGGGGCCGTAGTCACCCGAGCTTCTCGCCGGCGGCCAGCCCGCGCTGGACGTCGGCCGCCCGTGCGGGCGCCTCGTCCTGGAGACGCCCGCCGACGAGCTCCACGCGGCGCTGGAGCTCCGCCATCACGCCGTTCGTGTGCCTGGCCCCACGCCGCGTCGCCCCGATGAGGTAGCCGAGCTGGACCGCGGCCGCGCTGTCGTGGCGCTCGCGGGCACGGACACGCAGCTCCTCGGCGACGCGGTGGAAGACGATGCCGACGTTCTGCAGCTCGGCCTCGTCCGTGCCCTCGCTGATGCATTGCGACAGGCGGAATCCGTCGACGAGCGTGACGGCGCCAGGCGCCCGCTGCAGTGCCTTGACCACCGCCTCCTCGTTCTCGACGCAGCCTGGGGAGATGGGGGTGGCCCCGGTGCCGCACCCGGTCGCGACGAGGACCGTCGTGCCCATTGCCGCCACCAACGAGCGCCACATAAGCCCATCGTAGACTCTGCGCAGACCTCGCCCGGCGCCGCGGGTTCCGTCGGACGACGTCGCCCAGGGGTGGGATCGCCCGGGCGAGGTCTGCGTCAAGCTTCGCCCGGTGAGCGGCCGCGCCCATGACCGCGAGATCCTTCGCCTGGGGCTTCCGGCACTCGGCGCGTTGGCCGCCGAACCGCTGTACATCCTCGTCGACACTGCGATCGTCGGGCACCTCGGCACGCGGCAGCTCGCGGCGCTCGCGCTGGCCGCGACCGTGCTCACCGCGGTCGTCGCCCTCTGCAACTTCCTCGCCTACGGCACCACGGCGCAGGTCGCGCGCCTGCACGGGGCCCGGCAGGAGGCGCGCGCCGCGCAGATCGCCGCGCAGGCGCTCTGGCTGTCGGTCGCGATCGGCGTGGCCCTCGCGGTGCTCGTCGCCGCCCTCGCGCATCCCTTGATGCTGCTGATCGGCGGGACCGGCGAGGCGGCGGCGCTCGCCGAGCGGTATCTGCGTCTCAGTGCCGCCGGGCTGCCGTTCGCGCTCGTCGCGCTGGCAGGGCAGGGGTACCTGCGCGGCGTGGGCCGCCTGCGCGCGCCGCTCGTCGTCCTCGTGGCCGCCAACCTCTTCAACGTCGTGCTCGAGCTCGGGCTGGTCTACGGGCTGGATTTGGGCCTCGACGGCTCGGCGCTGGGGACGGTCGTGGCGCAGGCCGCGATGGGGGCGGCGTTCGTCATCCTGCTGTGGCGCGCCGGCGGCCCGGGCGTCGCCCGGCGCCCGCGCTGGGCCGACCAGCGGTCCCTGCTGCGGCTGGGCGGCGACCTGCTCGTGCGCACCGGATCGCTGCTGGCGGCGTTCACGCTCGCGGGCGCGGTGGTGGCGCGGACGAGCACCGCGGCGCTCGCTGCGCACCAGGTCGCCTTCCAGCTCTTCGTCTTCCTCGCGCTCGTGCTCGACAGCATCGCGATCGCCGCCCAGGTCATCGTCGGTCGCGCGCTGGGCGCCGGGGACGTCGACGGTGCTCGTGGCGCGGCGCGCCGGATGATCCTGTGGTCGGCCGTGGTGGGCTGCGTCTTCGGCGGCGGGCTGCTCGCGTTGACGTCCTTGCTGCCGCGGGCGTTCACGAGCGACCCGGCCGTGCTGGCCCAGGCGCGCGACCTCTGGCCGCTCTTCGCCCTGCTGCAGCCGGCCGGGGCGATCGTCTTCGCTCTCGACGGCATCCTCATCGGGGCGGGCGACACGCGCTACATCGCCAAGGCGATGGCCTTCAGCTCGCTCGTCTGCTTCACCCCCGTGGTGCTGGCGTGCCTGGCCTGGGATTGGGGCGTCGTCGGGGTGTGGGTGGCGCTGAACGTCCTCATGCTCGCCCGCCTGGCGACGATGGCGGTCCGCTTCCGCGGGCGGCGCTGGGCGGTGGTGGGGGCGGTTGCGTAGAAGTCCTCTCAAGACCCGCGGGAAACATGGAGACGGCTTCTTCGTGCGCAACCTGCAGGCAAGGTGTGGATCGCCGCGCAAAGCTCCACATAGGCGCCGAGGAGCGGCCTTCGCGACGCATCCCGCGTACAACCGCCGCATGGATGAACGACCGACCACAAGCAACCGCCTCGGACTGACGACGTCGCAGGCGGCCCAGCACCTGGGCATCAGCCTGTCCACCGTGCGCCGCTGGTCCGACCAGGGGTTCCTCGTCGGCTATCGGACCCCAGGGGGCCAGCGCCGGTTCAGCATCGAGCAGCTCGACACCTTCATGCGATCCCTGGACCAGGCGCCCCGGGTCATCTAGCGGAGCGCCGCTCAGCCGCTCCACGGCCGGCGCCGCGGCAACCATCCGGGAACCGCCTGGCGGTAGGCGTCGTACGGCGGTCCGAACCGCTCACGCAGCGCGGGTTCTTCCCAGCGCCGGCCGCAGAAGCGCAGGGTGGCCACGTACGCCGTCGCCGCGGCGAAGAGCACCGGCCGCGCCAGCAGCAGGCCCTCGCCCACGATCACCGCCGCCGTCGCGAGGTACATCGGGTTGCGTACGTACCGGTAGGCGCCGCTCACGACGAGCCGACCGGTCGGGACCGCGGGCGTCGGTGTCCCGCGCCCGTCGCGGGCGAAGCCGGCGAAGCTGAGCACGAGCACGGCCACGCCGGCCGCGACGAGCACGGCGCCGACGATGGTCCAGAGGCCCTGCGCCGGCAGGTCGCTGCCACGGTCCCAGCCGCCTGTCAGCAGCCACGGTCCCACGCCGGCCTCCAGGCCGGGGCCCAGGAGGAAGAAGACCGTGCTCGCGATGGCCGCCACGCGCGGTGGCAGCGATGACCGGGGCGGGGCGCCCACCTACGTCCGCGCCGCTTCGCTGGCCCGCCGCTCGATGTCGAGCTCGCGGTCGAAGTCGACGTCGCCGGCGTGGCGGTAGGCCATGTCCTGACCGGCGAGCACGAGGGCAAGCGCCTCGACGAAGCGCCCGTCGAACTGCCGCCCGGAGGCCTCGCGCAGGATCGTGAGCGCCTCGAACGAGGTCGTGGGCGTGCGGTAGGTGTCCGCCGCGGTCAGCGTGTCGTAGACCTCGGCCACGGCGACGATCCGGGCGATCTCGGGGATGTCCTCGCCGGCGAGTCGGTGCGGGTAGCCGCGGCCGTCGATTCGCTCGTGGTGCGCGCCGACGATGTCACCGACGGGCCCGTAGAGCGAGATGTCGCGCAGCAGGTCGGCGCCGATCGCCGGGTGCCGGCGGATGCCGCGCCAGTCGGCTTCGGTGAGCCCCTCGCCGTTCAGCACCCGATCGCTGAGGGCAAACTTGCCGATGTCATGCAGCAGGCCCGCGGTGTGCGCGAGCTGCTGATCGGTCTTGCTCAACCCGGCCTGCCGGGCGATGTCGCGGCTGAGCCGGGCGACGGCCGCACAGTGCCGCGCGGCCCGCGGGTCGCGCATGTCCAAGGTGCGGAGCAGCCCGCTGAGGACGCCCCAGCTGAGGTTGGCGTTCGCTGTGGCCGAGCGCCGGGCCTGC
Source organism: Solirubrobacterales bacterium (assembly GCA_025964155.1). Classification (GTDB taxonomy): domain Bacteria; phylum Actinomycetota; class Thermoleophilia; order Solirubrobacterales; family Solirubrobacteraceae; genus Paraconexibacter. Next base: position 4,229 of record JAOPZJ010000068.1, on the reverse strand, counting down.
ACGAGGAGCTGGAGCATGTACGCGAAGCCCACGACGACGACGACGGCAAACGCCACCGCCTCCGGCCCGAATGCCTTGTAGACGCCGGCCAGCGTGACGGCGATCCCAGCCTGGATGATGAAGGCCGGCAGGACGATCCGCGCCTCGCGGAGCACCGTGGTCACGCGCACCCCGTCGAGAGCCGCGGTGAGCGGCGCTACGACGACGACCTGCCCGGCGAGTGCCGTCACCGTCGCTGCCGTCATGGCCGCGGTGAAGTCGAGATCCCTGAGAGCCTCCAACACGACTGAGCTGACCCAGATCGTGATCCCGATGCTGCCGAGGTTCACGAGGAGCGCCGACGCCCGGAACGGACGGATGGCGAAGCTCACGAGGTAGGTCACCCAAGCGACGACCAAGGCTCCGGTCGGGCCGGAGAAGCCGAGGGCCAGGAGGTAACACCAATCCCAGCCCGCCGCCACCAGGCTGGTGGAAAAGCGGACTGACAGGACGTCAGAGAGGACCGCGACTGCGATGAGCCCCAACACCAAGGGCTCCATCGCATCTGCGAGGGGCTGGGCGGCCAGCGACAGGACTGCTGCGACGCCAGCAAGGATCGTCGCCAAGAGAGACGCAGGCCTCGCCGTTCGCTGTGTCGGTGCGAAAGCAGTCATCGAAGCGCGCGTGCATGTGCCAGCGCGAACTCATTGAATCAATCACTAGCGGGGGCCGATGGGCATGCGATGCTCCTTAAGGTTGATCGAGCGGGACAAAACGCGGGCCTAGACCTGCACACCCCCGTTCGGCAAGCATATTTGCAGAACTTTTCACCCTTAACCAGTGCAAAGTCGGCAGAATGGCCTCGCCGATCGATGCGGGGACTTCAATGCAACAACGCGTGCGCACGCTCAAAACTTCTGAGGCGGCTCAGCTCCTGAATGTTAGCCCTAACACATTGCGTGCTTGGGAGCGTCGGTTCGGGTACCCGAAGCCGGCCCGCACGGCCGGCCAGCACCGGATGTACACGCACGGTGAGGTCGCCGCGCTGCGCGATGCCCTGCAGGAAGGGCTCTCGATCTCGTCGGCCATCTCCCGTGCCCAGGAGTCACTCCGCGCGGACACCCAGATGCTCACGGGCGCCCTCAGCGCGTACGAGCTCCCGCGCGCGGACGCGGCCATGGTCGCCGCCCTGTCCCTGCGCAACGTCGACCGCGCCGTCGACGAGGTGCTCCTCCCCTCGCTGGTCGAGCTGGCCGCCAAGCACGGCGAGGACTCCGCGCCCTGGTCCTTCGCGGCGCAATGGGCGGAGGACTGGCTCAAGCGCGTCCAGCGGATGACACCGCCGGCCACCCGCCGCATGGGCATCGTCATCGGCGACGCCACCGGCGGTGCGCTGGACCTGCAGGACCTGAACGTCCGCATCCTCGAGCTCTTTCTCGCCCGCGCCGGCGCCCGGGTCCTGACCCTGCCCGTCAGCGGGGTCGCCGGTCTCGGCGAAGCGCTGAACGCCTTCCGACCGGACCTTGTGGTCCTCGCCGGTAGCGTCGACAGCGACGAGGACGTCGCCCGCTGGGCGTACCGGGCGCGCATCAGCGCCGGCAGTCTGCCCGTCACCCTGTTCCATCGCTCGACGCTGCGTGTCCCCACCACGGGCGCGTACCCGCTGAGCAGTTCTCCATCCACCGCGCACCACGAGATCCTCGCCCTGATCGACGGCGGTGCCCGCACGGAAGCCCCCACCATGTCTCCAGCTGATGTCTCTGCGGGTCCTGAACGCGTCCAGAAGCGGAACGCGTCATGAGCGCGCGCCCGCTGCTGCGAGTTCTCCCGAGCCCGCACGATCGTGTCCCCGACGTCCGCTTCTGCGGCTACTGCGGCGCGCGCCCGGAGGCCGACGACGATCGCCGCGTCTGCGGCTCGTGCGACATGGGGATGGTGCTCACCGCGTCCGCGGCCGTGGCGCCGCAGAGCGGGCAGCCGTCCATCGTCATCGACGACAGGCTCACGGTGTGCGCGGTCTCCCGCGCTGCCGAGGAGCTCCTCGGCATCAGCGAGGACGAGGTGCTGAACCGCAGGCTCGTCGACGTGCTGGCCCCGGCGCAGGCGGAGGGCGTCGGCCTGGACTCCCTCGTCTCGGCCGTCGTGACCGCCGTGAGTCCGGATTCGGCGCCGCAGCGCGCCGTCGTGCGTCCCGCCGGGGAGTGGGGCATCCGGTACGCCGTGCGCATCGGTGTGTGCGGACCGCCGCGCGCGGCGCTGCTCGTGCTCGACGACGACCAGGTCTGAGCGGCGCGGGCGGCCCCCGGTCGCCGCCGGTTGCGGTTCTCCTTCAACGCGCACCAAACCTGCCCAACTGCAGGGACCGCTGCACACGTTGCGTCGTTCCCGCGCGCCTCCGATGATTCCTGCATGCCCGCCATCCGGACGAATGCGGCCGCGGCGATGCTCGGGGTCAGCCCGAACACGCTGCGCTCGTGGGAACGCCGCTTCGGCTTTCCCGAGCCGCGTCGCACGGCCGGTGGCCACCGGCAGTTCGAGCTCGCCGAGGTGGAGGCCCTGCGCGGCGCTTTGGAGCAGACGCACAACGTGTCCTCCGCCATCTCCATCGCCCGTGAGCGTGGCGCGGGTCCGGCGACCCCGGCGCGACTGAAGTCCGCCTTCATGCGCTTCGACGACTCCGAGGCCGACCGCATCGTCGAGGAGTCGCTCACCGTCCGCTCGATGGAGCGCACCGTCGAGGAGGTCATGCTCCCGTCGGTCGCGTCGCTTGACGAGGACGGCCTGGGTGAGACCGTCGAGTACTCCTTCGCCTGGCGCTGGAGCGCCGGCTGGCTCGCCGCCCAGCAGCGCGTCGCCCCACCGGCCAGCCGGCCGGACAGCGTCCTGATCTTCGACGCCTCGCGGCCCGTGGACATCGACGCCCTTCACGCGCAGGCCCTGGAGCTCGTGCTGCGCCGCAGCGGCCTGCGCACGCTGACGCTCACCGCCTCGCTGGACCCCAACCGCCTCGCGCACGCCCTCACGGCGCTGGGTCCGCGCATCGTCATCCTCACCGGTCGCCGGGCGTCCCTCGACGAGCTCGGCCGTCTCGTCTTCGCGGTCCGCCGGGCTTGCGGTGACCGCGTCACGGTCCTGGACTACCGCGGTGCCCTGAGCGCTCGCGGTGGCGTGAGCGGATCGACGGTCATGTCGCTCGGTGAACAGCCGCTCGCCGCCCGCGAGCTCGTCCTCGCCCACGTGGACGGCCGCGTGCCCGCGAGCGCCGTGGAGGACCTCGACGACGACGACGACGGTCCCCGCGGCTTCTCGCGCGTCGCGGGCTGATCGCCTGCTGACGAGACGTGTTGACGTGGGACGAGTGGCGGATACCGCAGGGCCTGACAGGTCGAGGACGTAAGCGGAGCAGACCGGGCCAGAGCGGGCGCGCACGGGGTGGGACGCCAGCGGCGCTCGGCACCTCCGGCGCGGCGTGGCACGATCTCGCACGTACCGGCAGTACGCGCAGCCGCTGAACGTCGAGGCGCTCGCCCCAGCCCGGCACGTCGATTTCCGGGCTTCCCGTTCGTCTTAAGCTCGACATGACACACCGGGTCGATGTGGCCCACGACTTCAGGAGTGACCATGAACGGCTCTTCCACCCAGGGAGTCAAGACCGTGCGGCATCCCGTGTCCGACCTGGCGACGGCCAAGGCGGTGTACGCCGCCCTGCTCGGCGTACCGCCGCAGACCGACGAGTCCTACTACGTCGGCTTCGCGGCCGCGGGCCAGCACATCGGGCTGCTGCCGGGCGGTGGGCCGCAGGGCATGACCTCGCCGGTGGCCTACTGGCACGTGCCGGACATCGAGGCGAAGCTGGTCGAGGTGACCGCCGCGGGTGCCACCGTGAAGGAGCGCGCGTGGCCGGGGCCCAGAGGCTCCACGGGCCGAAGCGGCGTGGATGCCTTGGTTCTTGCGCCACCCCGGCCGACACCGCCGATCAGGTAGCCAGCGGACCGTTTGCGGCCCCACCCAACAGAAGGAGACGCGATGAGCATCGCCACGAGGACGGACACGCAATCGCCTGCGCTGCACGGTGCTGACAGCCACGACGTGATCCGCGTGCAGGGCGCGCGCGTGAACAACCTCAAGGACGTCAGCGTCGAGATCCCGAAGCGCCGGCTGACGGTGTTCACCGGCGTCTCCGGCTCGGGCAAGAGCTCGCTGGTGTTCGGCACGATCGCCGCGGAGTCGCAGCGGATGATCAACGAGAC
>JAOPZJ010000064.1 GCA_025964155.1 Solirubrobacterales bacterium | reverse complement strand
GATCGACCCGCCTCAGCGCTGCAGATCCGACACTCAGCCATCCGGGGGCGCCGCCCAAGGTGCGAGTGACAGATCGGGCCGCCTGAGCGCTGCGGATCCGACACTCGGCCGATTGCGCGGAATCGCCCACCCGCGCCGGCAGTCTCCCGGCCGTCTCTGCCGGCTGTAGAGGCCCCGAACCAGCACCACCCACTCGCGTCAGCGCCACTGTCGGATCAGGGCCGACTATCGACCCCGATCCGACACTCAGCCGATTCCGGGGCCGCGCCGGGTGCGACGGACAGATCGGCCCGCCTCAGCGCTGCAGATCCAACACTCAGCCGATTCCGGGCGCCGCGCCGGGTGCGAGTGACGGATCGACCCGCCTGAGCGCTGCAGATCCGACACTCGGCCGATTGCGCGGAATCGCCCACCCGGGCCGGCGCCTCTCTCCCCCTGGCGGCGGCTACTTGGCTACGTCGCAGGTCGCGGCGCTGAAGCCCTTGGGATCCGCGCCGGCGGTCTTGCCACGGTCGGCGGTCGTCCGCTTGCGCTCAGGCCGCACGACCTCGATGCCCTTGCGCCACTCGAAGGTGACGGTCCCGCGCAGCTTGAACGCCCCGCTGCTGGGGGCTGCACCGTGAAGTTGCGCCCGCTTCGACGCTGCCAGTACTTGGCCGAGCCCCGTCGATGAAGCCCGCGACGCCCCACACTCACACCGTCGCGTAGGCCCGCAGCAGCAGGAAGGCCGCGACCGCGCACGCGGCGGCCATCACGCCGAGCTCGCGTCGCAGGATGGCCGTGACGACGGAGCGCTGGGCGGCGCCGTCGAGCCTGCCGACGGCCGCGGCATCGTCGAGCCCGCGGGTCTCCAGCACGGTCTGGGCCGACAGGGCGCGCAACTGCTCGGCGACGACGGAGACGGCGATCGGCAGGCCGACGTAGAGGACGTAGAGGTTGTCGGCCGGCTTCAGGCCGCCCAGATAGAGGCCGCCGACCACGACGGCGTGCAGGACGATGACCACCTGCGCCGCCCGGATCGCGCGCCAGATCGCCGGCCCGGTGTCGCTGACGCGCCACCACAGCCAGCCGCCCCAGGCGGCGACCGCCCCGCACACGAACGCGGCCACGAGCGCGGCGGTCTGCGCGGCGGACGTCAACTGACGAGTCGCGCGCGCGTGCGGTTGACGGCACCCCACCACGACCCCGCGGCGAAGAGCACCAGGGCGCCGGTGCGCAGCAGGTCCGTGGCGTCGAGCACGCCAAAGGTGCAGTCGCGCACGAGCTCGACGCAGTGGTGCAGGGGGTTGAGCTCCGCGACGATCTCGAGGCTCAGCGGCAGCCCGGTGAGCGGGAAGAACGTCCCGGCCACGAGGAAGAGCGGCGTGAACAGCGCGCTCGTCACGTACGAGAAGTCGTCGATCGAGCGGACGACGGCGCTGATGAGCGTCCCGATCGCCGCGAAGCCGAAGCCCGTGAGCATCGCGACGAACGGCACGAGCAGCGTCGTCCACGCCGGGTTCAGGCCGAAGCAGATGCCCACGAGGATCGGGACGCAGCCGAAGAGACCACCGCGCAGGGCCAGCCAGAGCACCTCGGCGGTGACGAGCTCCTCCACGTCCACGGGCGTGGACAGGATCGCGTCGTACGTGCGCTGGAACTCCCGCTTGACGAACGAGCCGAACATCGCGTTGAAGGCGGTGGAGAACAGCACGGCGGTCGCCACCGTCCCGGTCGCGACGTAGTCGATGTAGTCGCGCCCGTCGACCTTGTTGACGATCGTCCCCAAGCCCAGCCCGAAGGCGAGCAGGTAGACGACGGGCTGCACCGTCGACGCGAAGGCGCCCTGCTTCCAGGCCGCCTTGAAGTTGATGATCTCGCGCGCCATGACGCCCGTGATGGCGGCCCATTCCAGCCGCCGCAGCCGGCGGGCGGGCACCGCGGCCGGTGTTCCCGGGGGCACGATCTCCTGGTCGAGCACCTGATCGCTCATGAGACCTCCTCGCCGGTGAGCTTCACGAAGACGTCTTCCAGGCGAGCAGCCCGCGTCTCGCCCTCCGGCAGGCGGTCCCCCGCACCCTCCGCGCCGAGGATCGCGACGCTCGTGCCCGTCCGCCGGGTGGCGAAGCCGAGCGCGCGGGCCTCAGCTTCCACCACGTTCAGGCGGTCCGGCGGCCCGTAGACCTCGCGGACCTCCCGGCCGGCGTGGCGCGCGACGAGCTCGGCCGGCGGCCCGGTGTCCACGGCCTTGCCGGCGGCGACGATCGTGACGCTGTCGGCGAGGCGCTCGGCCTCCTCGATGTAGTGCGTCGTCATGAGGATCGACGTGCCTTCGCTGCGCAGCGCGTCGATCATCGCCCACAGCTCCTGGCGCACTTGCGGGTCCAGCCCGACGGTCGGCTCGTCCAGCAGGAGCAGGCGCGGGTGGTGCAGCAGGGCGCGGGCGATGAGCAGGCGGCGGCGCATGCCCCCCGAGAGCGCGTCGGCGCGGGCGTCCGCCCGGCCGGTCAGGCGGGCGATCTGCAGGCCCCGGTCCACCGCGGCCTCCCGGTCGGCCTTGGGGACGCGGTAGAGCTGGGCGAAGATCCGCAGGTTGTCGCGGGCGGTGAGCGTCGTGTCGAGGTTGTCGAGCTGCGGCACGACCCCCATCTGCGCCCGTGCCTGCTTGGACTCGCCCGGCAGCCGCCACCCCAGCGCCTCGATGGACCCGCTGTCGGGAAGGGTCTGGCCGGTGAGCATCCGCATCGTCGTGGACTTGCCGGCCCCGTTCGGACCGAGGAGCCCGACGCAGGTGCCCTCGGGCACGTCGAGGTCGAGCCCATCGACCGCGCGCACGTCCCCAAACGACTTCTCCAGCTGTTGGACGGTCAGGGCGAAGGCCACGTCAGGAGGGTACGCACCCCCGCAGCTGACCGGAATTCGGCACCTCTCAAGCGCCGACTGCCACTTAGTAGCACCTTGTCACAAGAAGCTGATAGAACGAAGAAGCATGCTGCGTGGCTACCTCCCAGCGATCGTCTTCCTCGCCCTCGGCGGGGCCGTCGGTGGCCTCTTCTCCGTCCTGAACTCCCTTGTGGGGGTCAAGAGCAAGCGGATCCAGAGCAAGAACGACCCGTACGAGTGCGGCATCCCGTCGGAGATCCAGTCGCGCTTCCGGTTCGGGATCAGCTTCTACCTGATCGCGATGCTCTTCATCCTGTTCG
>JAOPZJ010000061.1 GCA_025964155.1 Solirubrobacterales bacterium | reverse complement strand
GACCCGCAGCACATCCACATCGCGCTGCTCAGCGGCCTGCTGTCGCACGTCGGCCTGAAGGACGTCAAGCGCCGCGATTATCAGGGTGCGCGGGGCGCGCGCTTTCAGGTCTTCCCCGGCTCGGCGCTCGCGCGGGGCGGCCCGGACTGGGTGATGGCCGCCGAGCTCGTGGAGACCTCACGCCTGTGGGGCCGTACCGCCGCGAAGATCGACCCCAAGTGGATCGAGCCGCTCGCCGGGCAGCTCCTGAGGCGCACGTATTCGGAGCCCCGGTGGGACCGGCGCAAGGCCGGCGTCGTGGCCACCGAGCGCGCGACGCTCTACGGGCTGCCGGTCATCACCGGGCGCACGGTCGCCTACGGCTCGATCGACCCACGCCTTTCGCGGGACCTGTTCATCCAGCGCGCGCTCGTCGAGGGCGACTGGGACACGCACCACGAGTTCGACGCCGCCAACCGCAGGACCGTCGCACAGGTGCAGTCGTTGGAGGACCGCGCCCGCCGCCGCGGGCTGCTCGCCCCCGATCACGTGCGGCACACGTTCTTCGACGAGCGCATCCCCGAGGACGTCGTCTCCGGGTCGCACTTCGACCGCTGGTGGCGCGACGCCACGCGGGCGGACCCCGATCGGCTCAGCTACACGCGCGACCTGTTGCTGGACCCCGCGGCCCGCGCGGAACTGGACCCGCGGGCCTATCCCACCGGCTGGCGTCAAGGCGAGCTGACGCTGCGCCTGAGCTACCGCTTCGAGCCGGGGGCGCCCGACGACGGCGTCACGGTGCACATCCCGCTCACCGAGATCGGCAACGTCCGCCCCGACGAGTTCGAGTGGCTTGTGCCGGGGCTCCGACATGAGCTCATCACCGCGCTCATCCGCGGCCTGCCGAAGGAGCTGCGCAGGCCGCTGGTGCCGGTTCCCGACACCGCCTCGCTCGTCCTCTCGTCGCTCAAGCCCCGCCGCGAGGGCCTGCTCGACGGTCTGACCCGCGAGCTTGAACGTCTCAAGGGTGTGCGCGTCCCGGTCGGGGCATGGAGCAACGGCGACCTGCTGCCCCACCTGAAGGTCACCTTCCAGGTCGAGGGCGACGATGGCGCGATCCTCGCGACGGGCCCGGACCTGGACGCGCTGCGCGCGAAGGTCCGCCCGCGCCTGCAGCAGCAGCTGGCCGCCGCCGCGCCGGACCTGCAGGCGACCGGTCTGAAGGCCTGGTCCATCGGGACGCTGCCGCGCGAGCTGCAGCTGCCGGGCACCGGCGGGGCCGTCACCGCCTACCCCGCGCTGGTGGACGAGGGCACGAGCGTCGGCGTCAGGGTCCTCGACACCCGCGACGCTCAGACGTTCGCGATGCGCGCGGGCACGCGGCGGATGCTGCTGCTCAACAGTCCGTCGCCGGCACGCTGGGTGCGCGACCGCCTGGACCTCCGCGCGCAGGTGGCGCTGGGTGACGCGGCGCTCGGCGGCCTGGACGGCCTGCTCGAGGACGCGATCGCCGCGAGCATCGACCACATCGTCGCACAGGCCGGTGGCCCGGCCTGGGATCCCGAGACGTTCGCCCGGCTTCGCGGTCATGTCGCCGGCGAGCTCGCGGACACGACGGCGAGCACGCTTGCGCGCGTCGTCGACATCCTCGAGCTGCGCGGGCAGATCATCACCGGGGTCGCCCCGCTCATCGCCGACGCGCAGCAGCCGGTGCGAGCCGACATCCAGGGGCATCTTGCACGCCTTGTCCATCGCGGCTTTCTCACGACGGCGGGCGTCGGCCGCCTGCCCGACATCAAGCGCTATCTCACCGGCATCCTCCGACGGTTGGGGCGGCTGCGCACGGCACCAGCAGCGGACGCTCAGCACCTGGCCACTGTGCTTGAGCTGGAGGCCGAGGCGGGTCGGGCGCGGGCGGCGTGGCCCGCCGGGCGCGCACTGCCGCCCGCGCTGCACGAGCTGCCGTGGTTGTTGGAAGAGCTGCGCGTCAGCCTCTTCGCGCAGGGGCTCGGGACGAAGGTGTCGATCTCGCCGAAGAAGATCCGGCGGGTGATCGCTGAGGCCTGAGCGGGACCCCCGACGGCTCAGGCCTCCTTGCGCCAGTGCGCGCCCGTCCAGTCGACCTGCTCGATCGGGGCCGTGACGCCGCGCGCCGCCCGAAACTCGTCGACGGCCTGCCGGCAGTAGGAGAGCCCGTAGTCGTCGACCACGATGAACCCACCAGGCGCCACGCTGTCGTAGAGGGCGTCCAGGACGGTCATCGTCGACGAGTAGTAGTCACCGTCCAGCCGCAGGAGCGCGATGGTGCCGACCTCGAGGTCGGGCATCGTGTTCTCGAAGTACCCCTCCACGAAGCGCACCTGGTCGTCGAGGAGGCCGAACGCCTCGAAGTGGGACGCGACGCGGTCTTGACTCACCGCGAGCTCGGGCGCGACGTCCGGGCTCAGGTCCTGGATGTCGTGCTCGGAGCCGGGCGCCGGAAGCCCCGCGAAGGAGTCGCAGGCCCAGACCGTGCGATCCGTGACGCCGTACGCGGCGAGCGCGCCCCGCAGGAAGATCGAGGCGCCGCCTCGCCACACACCACATTCGACCAGGTCCCCCGGTACGTCATCCGCGAGCACGGTCGCCAGGCACGCGTCCAGCTCGTCGAGCCGGTGACGGCCGACCATCGTGTAGCTGAAACCCGGGCGTCGGAGGTCATCGTCGAGGAAGCGTCCGTTCGTGCGCGCGCCCTGGACGCGGGCAAGGAGCTCGGGGGCGTGCCGCGGGATGTCGTAGGCGACTGCTTCGGTGAACGGCGTTCCGGCGACCTGCGCCTCCCGCGCGAGGTAGAACGCGGCCTCCGCCTCCAAGCCAGGCTCGTTGAGCAGGGCGGACTTGAGCAGATCGAGGTAGCGGCGCTCGACCGAGGGCGGATCGGAGCCAGGAAGGGGTGCGGTCACCGGCACAGTATCCGTGATCGGACGGGTGCCGGGCTCGCCCACGCCGGGCTCCTGACGGCGGGACGACGAGCTATATTCAGGGCTCGTTTGGCCTGGCAGTCCCGTCCGCGCCGATTCGGAGCACTCATGACCGTCGACATCGGCAGCTATTTCCCGGACCGTGACCAACCGCCACTGGCGCCAGAGGAGCACGACGTGGTCGACCGCTTTCATGACCTGTACTACCGCCGCTGGTTCGCGGGAGCCGACACGATCAACCTCAGCTGGTTCGGCCACCAGGTCCTGAAGTGCCCGCTCGACCTGTGGATGTACCAGGAGCTCCTTGTCCGCACGAGGCCCGACGTGGTGGTCGAGACCGGCACCCACCACGGCGGCAGCGCCTGCTTCATGGCGATGATCATGGACCAGATCGGCCACGGCTCGATCGTCTCCGTCGACATCGACGACGTGCCCTCTCGGCCGGTCCACCCACGCATCACGTACCTCACCGGCTCCAGCGTCGACCCGGCGATGGTGGCCGACGTGCACGCGCGCGTCGCGGGCGGCCGGGCGATCGTGATCCTCGACTCCGACCACAGCGCCGCTCATGTCCTGGCCGAGATCGGCGCTTACGGGCAGCTCGTCGGCGTGGGGGACCACCTGATCGTCGAGGACACCAACGTGAACGGGCACCCGACGTTCCCGGAATTCGGGCCCGGCCCCATGGAGGCGGTCGACGAGTTCCTGGCGGCGAGCGACGAGTTCGTCGTGGACGAGCGCTGCGAGCGCTTCATGATGACGCTCAACCCCAAGGGTTACCTCAAGCGCGTCAAGCCCGCCCCCACCGCCGGGTGGTAATTGCGCATGCGCCGCCGTCGCAGCGTCGAGGGTTCTCCGGCGTCCCCGACGACGCCGTCTCCCGAGCTCTCGGTCGTCGTTGTCGCGTACGACATCGCGCGTGAGCTGCCACGCACGCTGACATCGCTGTCCCCGGACTACCAGCGTCACATCGGCGCCGGCGAGTATGAGGTCATCGTCGTCGACAATGGCTCGCCTGTCCCGGTCGACATCACCGGCGCCGCCGCCAACGTCCGCCTCGTGCGCATCGACGACGCGAGCCCAAGCCCGGCCGCCGCCATCAACCGCGGGCTCGCCGAGGCCTGTGGCGAAGTGGTGGCGGTGATGATCGACGGCGCGCGGCTCTCGTCGCCCGGCCTTCTGCACTTCGGCCGTCATGCGGCGGCGCTGCACGAGCATGCCGTCGGTGCCTCCCTCGGCTGGTACCTGGGATACGACTACGACCGCTTCGCGACCGCCGTCGGCTTCGACGCCGCGGCGGAGGACGCGCTACTGCAATCGGTGCAGTGGCCCGA
>JAOPZJ010000171.1 GCA_025964155.1 Solirubrobacterales bacterium | reverse complement strand
GTCGCCGGCGTGGAAGCGCTGCGCGCGGTGCTGCACCGAGCCCTGCGCACCGATGCCGACGCCGCGCTCGCCGCCGACACCGGCGACCGGCTGGCGCACGTCTGCGCCCAGGTGGCCGCGGCGGCGGTCGAACTTGAAGCGCCTCCCGCTGCCCCCGCGGTCGTCCCGCCCGACCCCGCGGGCCGCGTGTTCGTCGCCCAGGACCTGCGCACGGAGGCAGCCCACCTCAGCGCGCTGAACCTTGCCCTCGAGGGGCGGGGTGACGCACCGGTCGCCGTGCTGGCGATCGAGCTCGACGACCGTGAGCGCCTGGAGGCGATCGACGGCCCGGCGGACTTCGCCCGCAACCTCGTCGCGGTGGAGGAGGCCCTGGCCCTCGACGGCGGAGCCGACGGCGTTCTCGTGCGCGAGCAGCCGGGGCGCTGGTGGCTCATCGCACCGGACGCCGACACGGACGCCGCCCGCGCGCTCGCCCACCGCTGCAGCGAGACCTTCACCGCGCGCGCCCCCGTGCGCCACGGCGTCCCGCTGCACGCGTCGATCGGCGTCGCTGTCTGCCCCGACGATGGGACCCAGGCCCAGGCGCTGGCCGATCACGCCGACCAGGGCGTGTTCACCGCGCGGGCACTCGGCGTGCCCGTCGCCTGATCGCGCGGGACCGCCCGACGTCGTCGTCCTCCTCCTCGGCGGCCGGTCCGGAGGCCGAGTGCCGGATCGGCAGCTATCAGGCGGGCGGATCCGTCGCGCCCGGCCGTGGCTACGTCGTGGCCGGCGCCGACGCCTTCGGGAGGCGCAGGGCGCCGAGCTTGCCGGTGCCGGCGAAGTGCAGCACGTCAGCGGTGGCCGACGTGAGGTCCCAGGTCGTGCCCGCACTGAACGGGCCCCGGTCGACGACGGGCACGGTGACGCTGCGGCCCTTGTAGTACAGGTCGACCATCGTGCCGCAGGGCAGCGTGCGGTGCGCGACACCGAGGGTCGACTTGCGCAGCATCTGGCCGCACGCCGTCTGCTTGCCGAAGAAGCCCGGGCCGAAGAAGGTGGCGGCGGCCTGGCGGTACACGGTCACTCCGGTCACGCCGGTCGTGGGTGCGACCGCGGCGCTGGCGCCGGCGGAGGGCGCGGGCAGCGCCCGCAGCGGGAAGCGCCCGATGTGGTCCGTGGTCCACGCCGCGTCGAAGGCGCCGCCGTCCGTCGTGGTGGCCGTCGCGGCGACCACCCAGGCGCCGTCCTTCTGTTGGCGTTGCACGATGACCGCGCGGCCGGCTTCGCCGTGCGCCATGGTGCCCGTGACGTGCAGGGTCCGCCCGAGGATCACGGCGGTGCGGACCAGCAGCGTCCCGGCTTCGCCCTGGGCCGGCGTCGCCGCGGTGCCGTACGTCAGGCCGCCGTCGGACGCGGTGGCCATGGCGGACGCGGGTGGAAGCGCGCAGGCGAAGCACGCGCAAAGCAGGGCGAGCAGGCTCGCAAGGATGGTGCGGGGCAAGTGCTGTAGGTCCTCGTTCGATGGCCTACGGGGTGAGCTGACGGGCTCGCGCAGAACGATCAGCGCTACAACTCAGGTGAGTCGATTCGCCCCGGCGGACCTGGAGAAGGCCCGCAGTGGTTCCCCCGCCCCCCGTCGCGCATGGCGAACAGGAGCTCGGCGTCTTGTTCGGGATCCTACACAGCGTGCGCGGTTATGTCACACACCGCGTCGCTTTACCGGCGGGGCAGCCGGGCCAGGATCGTCTTGGCGACGCCGAGCCCGACCTGCACAAGGCCGCCCGCGGCCTGCGCGGCGGCCGCGACGACGTCGTGGCCCTTGGAATCCGTGCCAGGGGCGTCCGACGAACCGGCGTCCGCGGCGTACCCACCCGGCGGGGGCGGAGCAAACGGGGCGCCCGGCATGTCGGCGGGGGCCGGGTGGTCCATCAGGGGCGCCACCGGCGTCGCCTTGGCGCCGGCGGTGATCAGCGGCTTGGCTTCGGCGACGGCCTTCGCCGCCTTCGCGCCTGGCTTGGCTGCCGCCTTCTTGGTCGCGGGCTTGGCAGCCGCCTTCGCGCCCGGCTTGGCAGCAGCCTGGATGGCCGCCGGCTTCACGGGGGCCTCGGTCACGCCGGGCGCGGGGGCTGCGCTCTGACGACGCGCGCTCCGGCGCTGCGGACGTGTGCGGGGGAGGGCAGCGAAGACCTCGCCGTCGGTTGTTCCAGACTTGTCGGATGCGCTCACGGGGGGATCATCGCACCGCGGGGCCCCGTCGGACGGACACCGCTCAAGGCCGATCGCCCATCGGTCGACATCTGTCACGGCAAAGAAGTCTGCGGGGACCTGAAACTCCTGCGCTACTTTGCCGTAGTAGCTCGTGAAGAGGTCGGCCGGCGGTGTCGCAGCTTTTGCCTTCAGAAAGTGAAGTGACTACCATGGGCTGTCCGCTCGGGACAGGGCGTGCGCCGCGCGTGCGCCGCCTGTCCCGACCGTCCTCGTCGTACCGCACCCTGCCGCGCCGGGAACTCCCGGCCGGCGAACGAAACGGACCCACATGTCAGTAGTGGAACTGCAGGAACTCGAAGAGATCAAGGGCCTCCTCAACCGCGGGACGCAGGTTGGGGTTCTCACGTTCGCGGAGATCGCCAAGGCCGTCTCCGAGTTGGACCTCGACGAGGCCGATGTCGAGGAGCTCCACGGCTTCCTCGAGAAGTCGGAGATCGAGCTCGTCGAAGAGATCGACCCCGCCACCGCGGTCACCAAGCAGGTCGAACGCGCACCCGACAAGCGCGGGCGCCGCAAGGCCAAGGCGACGCTTGACCTCAAGCCGGACATGACCACTGACTCGCTTCAGCTGTTCCTGAAGGACATCGGCAAGGTCCGCCTGCTCACCGCTCAGGAAGAGGTCGATCTCGCGAAGCGCATCGAGCGCGGTGACCTGGACGCCAAGCAGAAGATGGTGGAGTCCAACCTCCGCCTCGTCGTCTCGATCGCGAAGAACTACCGCAACCAGGGCCTGCCGTTCCTGGACCTCATCCAGGAGGGCACGCTGGGCCTCGTGCGCGCGGCCGAGAAGTTCGATTACCGCAAGGGCTTCAAGTTCTCCACGTACGCGACCTGGTGGATCCGCCAGGCGATCGCGCGCGCCCTGGCCGACAAGGCCCGGACGATCCGCATCCCCGTGCACGTCGTCGAGAAGCTGAACAAGA
>JAOPZJ010000041.1 GCA_025964155.1 Solirubrobacterales bacterium | reverse complement strand
GGACCATCTTCTCCGTGGCGTGCGCGTCCGGCGCGTACACCGCGCGGCGCCCGCGACGGACGAGGTTGAACGGAAAGCTCAGGTCGTGCCCCATCACCGGATCCACGACGAGGTAGTCCTCGCGGCGCGTGGCGTAGATCGCGCCGTTGCCCGCGGTGACCGACCAGCGCTCGGACTCCGCGGCGCGCAGCCACATCTCATAGCGCCAGTAGACGCCTTCCTGGTTGGTCCCGGCTGCGCCGTCCGGGTTCACGAACGACACCTGCCCGCAGACGTACGCGACCTCGGGGTCGGCGAACGGGGCGACGAGCCGGCGCAGCGCGGCGGGCTCCCAGAGCGCGTTGGCGTCGCTGAACGCGACGACATCGGCGGTCGATCGCGCGACCGCGCCGTCCTGCGCGCGGATCTTGCCGCCACGCGGCAGCTCGAGCACGAGGTCCGCGCCGGCGTCGCGCGCCCGCTGCGGGGTGGCGTCGGGCGAGCCGTCGCAGGCGACGATCACCTGCAGGCGCTCACGCGGATAGTCCAGCGCCAGCGCGTTGGCGACCTTCGCAGCGATGACGTCCTCCTCCGCGTACGCCGCGACGATCAGGCTGACGGTCGGCAGGCCGTCGCCGTCGCCGTCGGTCGTGAAGGGGCGTCGCGGCAGGGCGCGCAGCACCAGCGGATAGCCGACCTGGGCGAACACCAACGCGGCGGCGGAGGCCCAAAAGGTCGACTTGGCAAGGCGGGCGGACACGCGGCCGGAGGGTATCGGCAGCTCGTCCGGCGCGGGGCGAGCATCCACCCGCTGCCCTGACGACACAAGATGCACTCCCCGGCCGCTGTTATGCCGCGGTGCCGAGCAGTCGCTCGTACAGCGCCACGTGCCGCGCGGCGACTGCGTCCCACGCGTAGGTCGTCGTGGCCGCCTGCGCCGAGGCGGCCGCGAGTGCCTCCAGGGCGTGCGGGTCGCCGATCAACCGCCGCAGCGCGGCCGCCAGGGCCGCCGGGTCTCCGGCGGGCACGTGGGCCGCGGCGGTGACCTCCGAGAACCCACCGACGTCCGACAGCAGCAGCGGCCGGCCGAGGCCGAGCGCGCTGAAGAGGACGCCGGACATCTCGATGTCGCGGTAGGGCAGCACGGTGAGCGCGGCCTGCTGCAGGCACCATGCGGCCTCCGCGTCGCTGACGAAGCGCGGCACGACGACGGCCCCGGGCGGCGGCTGCGGCAGCGGCATCCGCGGCGCGCCCACGACCCACAGCTGCGCCGCCAGCCGGGCAATCCGCCATGCCTCGTAGAGGACGTCCAGGCCCTTGTAGGGCTTGAGCAGACCGAAGAGCAGGACTGCCGGCGGCGATGCGGCGGACGGCAGCTCCGGCGGCCGCACCGGCTGCACCTGAGACAGGTGGGTGAAGGCGCCGTGCGGGATGACGTGCACCCGCGCCGGATCCACGCCGGCCTCCGCGACGAGCCGCCGGCGGCCATGCTCGGTGTGCACGACGATCGCGTCCATCCGGCGGTACAGCCGCTTCTGCCCCGCCCGCTGCAGCGGCCGCGCGACCCGCGGCAGGATGTCGTGCGCGGTCAGCACGTGGACGCCGCCGCGCCCGCGCAGCGCCCAGTCCAGCTCCTGGATGCTCGCCCACTGCCAGTGCGTGATGTCCGGTGCGTCACGGCGGCGTGAGGCCGCGTAGCCGAGCATGTCCTGCACGTGCTGGGCGGGCCGCGGCAAGGCCCGGCGGTAGAAGCGCTCGTCCACCGCGTAGCCGGTGGCCGGCGGCACGTCGCCGTGCCGGAAGCCGGAGGTCACGAGCGTCACCTGGACCCCGGCAGCGGCCAGCGCCGCGCACAACGCGCGGTCGTAGGGCGGGGTGTAGGCCGGGGGGTCGACGACGTGGACGCGCAACGCCCGCGCGACGATACGCCACGCGGTCCGCTTGAATGCAGCGGCAGTGGCGGTCGACCTGTCCTTCTGCATCGTGAACACCGCCCAGCGTGAGCTGCTGGTGCGTGGCCTGGACGCGGTCGCCGCCGAGCGCGCGGCCCTCGCGGAGGCCGGCATCACCAGCGAGGTGCTCGTCCTGGACAACGCCTCCGGGGACGGGTCGGTCGGGGCCGCGCGGGCCCACGCCGCGGTCGACGAGATCATCGTCAACGACCGCCGCCGCGGCAAGGGCGAGAACGACACGCGGCTCCTGCAGCGCGCCCAGGGCAAGTTCGCGCTGCTGCTCAACGAGGATTCCGAGCTGCAGCCGGGCGCGACCGCCGCGCTGCTGCGCGCCCTGCGCGAGGACGAGTCGGCCGGCGCGGCGGGCGCCCGCCTGCTGCGCCCGGACCGCACGTCCCAAGCGTCGGCCTGGCGCTTCCCCACGGCCGGGACGGCGCTCGCCGGCGCCCTCTTCCTGCACCGCATCATCACCGTCCAGTCCAAAGGCGAGAGCACCCGCCGCGTGGACTGGGCGCAGAGCGCCGCGCTGCTCGTCCGCACCGACGCCGCCGCCCAGATCGGCTGGTTTGACCCGACGTTCTTCGTCTACTCCGACGAGGTCGACTTCTGCAAGCGCCTGCGTAAGGCGGGCTGGTTCACGCTCTTCGCGCCCGCCGCCGTCGCCGTTCACCACGAGCAGCTGTCGACGGGCGCGATCCCGGAGAAGCGCATCGTGGAGCTGTCACGCAACCGCGACCGCTACATGCGCAAGCACCACTCCCGCGCTTCGGCGTGGGCGGTCCGCTGGCTCACCGCCTACACGTACCTCGTGCGGTCGCTCGTGGCCGTCGTCCTCCCGGGCCACGACCCCAAGCGCTACCGCCGCCACGTCTCCGCGACGCTCCACCCCGAGGAGGGCGAAGGGCTGCGCGAAGCCGCCTACGAGCACAACAAGGGCGGCGCTCGGCTCTAACTGACTCCCGGGTCGATCAGACGGGAGAAGGGCGCCGGCGCCGGCGCAGCGACCCGACCAGCGCCTTCAGGCCCGCCCGCTCCTCGGGGCGCAGGACGCCACAGGCCAGCAGCACGAGCGGGATCGCGGCCAGCACGAGGCCGCGCTCGGCGAAGGCCACCGCGCCCGAGGTCCCAAGCAGCAGCTCACCGCCGACGCTCATGCCGCCCATCACGCCGACGAGCAGCGCGAGGCGCCCCCACTCGAACGGAACGCTGAACAGCGAGCGCGTCAGGCGGTAGAGGGCGAAGATCATCACGACGTACGCGCTCGACAGGGCGATGCCGGCGCCGCGGATCCCGAGCGACGGGACCAGCGCGACGAGCACGAGCACGTTGACCAGGACGCCCGCGAGCGCCGCCGGGAAGTTGCGCGTCGTGACCTTCGCGCGGCCGGCGATCGTGATGAAGACGAGGTTGAGCCCGTACAGCGCCCAGCCGAGCGCGACCCACGGCAGGACCGCGTGGGCCTCGAAGTACTCCGGCGCGGCGAGCAGGCGCACGAGCCAGCGGCCGAAGAGCGTGAGCGCCGCGACCACGATGCCGGTCACCGCGACGTACGCGGTGGTGACGACGGCGTACAGGCGCCGTGCGTCGGTGTCCTGCACCACCGAGTAGGCCAGCGGCGGCCAGGCCGCCTGGAAGCCGCGCACGGCGACGATGACCGCGGTGGAGAGCTTGACCGCGACCGCGTAGACGCCGGCCGCCGCGGCGGACTGCGTGCGCAGGATGTACGCGCGGTCGATGACGTTCAGTGCGAAGACGGTCGCGTCGGCCGGGATCGTCGGACCGCCGAACGCCAGCAGCGGGCCCAGCGGGACGGTGGGACGCCGTAGGCGCAGGCCGAGCAGCTCGCGCTGCTCGAACCAGAGCGCGAGCAGAACGACCGTCGAGGCCCCGTAGTTGCCGAGCACGTAGCCGCGGGCGCCGGTTTCGAACCCGACGACGAGCGTGATCGTCAGCGTGATCGTCAACACGACGTTCGCAAGCGTCGTGATGACGTACGCCCGCCGGCGTTCCTGGACGCGCAGCATCGCCAGCGCGAGCTCCAGGTTCGTGAACGTCCACAGCCCGAGGATCCCCAGCCGCATGAGGCCGGCGTCCTCCTTGCCGAAGAGCAGGTGCGACAGCGGGGTGGCGAACGCGAGGGCGACGAGCGTCGCGACCGTCGCCACGAGGGCGGTCAGCCCGGTGGTCGTGCGGGCCAGCTGCACCTGCCGTTCGCGGTCCTCGTCGTCGAACCAGAAGCGGACGAAGGACTCGCCCAACCCGAGGCGCAGCAGGATCGACGCGAGGATGATGAATGTCAGCAGCGTCTCGGCGTAGCCGTAGTCCGCCGGGCTCAGGTAGCGCGTGTACAGCGGCAGCGTGAACACGGCGAGCATCGCGGAGACGAGGCTCGGCGCCTGGTAGGCGGCGCTGCTGGCCAGCAGCCGTCGGATGTAGGCGGTCATCGAGAAGGACTGAGAACCTAACGGGCCGGGCGGTCCAGAGACCGGGCCGTCGGCGAGCGCGGCACCCGTCGCTGGTCAGGCGCAGTGCCGAGGATCCGGTCGGCCACCGTCGAGGTGACGCCGTGCCAGTAGTGCTCGTTCTTGAAGTGGTGCAGGCGGTGCCCGCGGTGGATGGCCTTGTAGGCCCGCGAGCGCGGGCGGTAGGCCGTGTGGATGAGCAGGTGGGTCCACTCGTAGGTGAGGATCAGCGCGTAGGCCGTCACCACGGCGGTGAGGACGGGTCCGAGCCAGACGTCCACGCCGGCCAGCGCCAGGACGCCGACCCCCGTGCCGACGACGACCGGGACGGCGGCGGCCAGCAGCGCCACGGCCTCGGCCGGCCCGAGCAGGATGAGGCCCAGGTGGTGGGGACGCTCATGATGCTGACGGTGGGAGGCCGCCGTGACGAGCTCGACCTGGCGCCCGCGCCAGCGGACCGGCGGCAGGTGCAGGAGATAGACGTGGATGGCCCACTCCCCGAAGGGGAAGACGGCGAGCATCACGGCCAGCGCCACGCCGTCCCGCCACGTCGGGACCCCGCCGAGCACCGCCCGCGCGAGCAGCGCGAGCACCACGCCGGCCACCAGGATCCTCGGGGAGCGGCTGCGCCAGAACTCCGCGCGTGCACCGGCGAGCGTCGTGACGGTGCTGCCGTGCCGGTGCGGTGGCGTTGGTGCGGGCACGGTCACAGGTTCGCACGCCGGTAGCCTGCGCGCAGCCCGTGCCGCTCGACCCCACGCTCCACGACCCCCCGCTGCGACCGCTTTGCCTGCTGCTCCTTCCCCGGACGCTGGAGGCCTTCCTCCTGCGCGACCAGGCCAAGGATCTGCTGCGGGCGCCCGCGGTGGTGGCGGTCGAGCCACCGGCGGTCCGCTACGGCGTGCTGGGGCGCCTGCCCCGCGTGGTGGCCGACCTCGTGGCGGTGGGGCAGGCGCGGCGCCTGGTCAAGACCCTGGCCCGGGACGCGCGCCGCGACCGCACGCGGGGTGGCACGCCGCGCGCGGTCGTCATCTTCCATCCGCTGCAGTACATCCTGGCGCGGGCGATCATCGGGATCGTCGGGGGCGAATGCGAGCTCTGGTACGGCCGCTGGGACCGCTATGAGCACGCCTACGACGCGGGCCCGCGACTGCGTCGTCGCCTCGAGGAGTTGCACGAGCAGGCTGCCAACCGCGCGCAGATCACGTTCGTCGCGTCCGACGCGCTGGCCGACATCGAGCGCGACGCCGGGCGCGAGGCGACCCTTGTCCCCCTCAGCGCCGACGGCTTCCCGGCGCCGGACCCGCTCGGCGGCCGTGACCCCGACGGCGAGCGTCGTCCCCCCGTCGTCGCCGTCTCGCTCGGCCACCTCGGCTGGCGCACCGACTGGGCACTGCTGCACGAGGTCAGCCGCCGGATGCCCGAGCTCGTCCTCCTGCTCGTCGGGGTCTGGCACGACGAGGAGTGCCGCGAGGACCCGGAGTACGCCGCCTGCCGCGCCGCGCCGAACCTCGTGTGGCTGGGCGCCCAGAGCGACGAGGCGGCCGCCCGGCTCATCCTCTGCGCGGACGTCGGGATCGTCCCCTTCAAGGTCGAGCCGTTCAACGACGCGGGGCTGCCGTTCCGCATCCTCAAGTACGCGCTGCTCGGGCGCCGCACCGTGTCGCCGGCGCTGTCGGGCGTGCGCACGTGGGCCCGGGCGGTGACCACGGCGGACGACGCGCAGCAGTTCGTCGCCGCCCTGCGCGCCAACGCCGGCGTGCGCACCGCCCCGGACCTGGCCCTGCGCGAGTGGGCACTCGAGCAGACCGCGGTGAAGCAGAACACGCCCCTATGGGACCGCCTACACGAGATCGGAATCGATACCGGTGACGTCTGAGACCCGCTCTGACCTAGCTATTGCGGAGAAGGGCCGGACATCACGGACGGACGCTCGCCGGGCGCCCCCGCCACGCCCGGGATCTCGATGACGAACGTGCTCACCCGGTCGCCCCCCTCCGCGCGCACGCGACCGCCGTGCGCCTCGACGATCTCGCGGGTGATGGCCAGGCCGAGCCCGCTGCCGCCGGTCGCACGGGTCCGGGACGGATCGACGCGGAAGAAGCGGTCGAAGATGCGATCACGCACATCCGGCGGCACCCCGGGGCCGTCGTCCTCGACGACTAGGCGCCCGGTCGCGCCCGTGCGCGATGTCGTGATCCGGACGGAGCCACCGGGCGGGCTGAACTCGATCGCGTTCTCCAGGACATTGCGGATCGCGTGGCCGAGCCGGACGGGATCGGCGAACACGGTGACGGACGGGCCGTCGTGCTCGACCCTGACCCCCCGCCGAGCGGCCACCGACGTCAGACCGCCGGCCACCGTCTCCGCGAGCCCCGCGAGATCGGTCTCTCGGACCCGGAGCTCCAGGACGCCGTCGTCGGCGGCGCCAAGCGTCAGGAGGTCGTCGACGGTCCGGCTCATGCCATCGACCTCGTCGCGTGCGGAGAGGAGCACGTCGCGCGCCGCGGGCGAGAGGTCGTCCGCGCGCAGGCTGACGTCGAGCTCCGCACGCATCGTGGCCAGTGGGGTGCGCAGCTCGTGGGAGGTGTCGGCGACGAGCCGCCGCTGCTCCTCGACGCCGTGCTGGATGCGGTCGAGCATCGTGTTGATGGTGCGGGCCAGGTGGGCGACCTCATCGTTGCTGCTTCCGACCGGGACGCGCTCCTCCAGACGATCGACCCCGATCGCCTCGGCGGTGTCGACGATCTCCTCGATCGGCGCCAGCGAGCGGCGCGCCAGCCACCATCCCGCGATCGCCGTGACGAGGAGTGCGGCCGGTCCGCCAAGCAGGAGCAGGCCGACGACCCGGCCCACCGAGCGGTCGACGGGCTCCGAGGACTGCGCGGCGACGATCACGTACTGCTGCCCCCGGGGGCGGACACTGATCGCGGTCAGGCGGAAATCGTCGTGACCCGGGCCGAGGGTGCGCGAGTACACGGGGTGCCGGCCCGCGAGTGCGGCGGCGAGCTCGCCGCGGGTCGCCATCGGCCGCTCGGCGATCACGTCGCCGAACGTTGCCCGGATCGCGCCATCGGGGGTGACGAGCTGACCGGCGGCGCGCTCCCCCTTGAGGACGGTGCGCGCCGAGTCGCGGAACTCCGCGACGCCATCCACGCGCACGTCGTTGCTGATCTGCGCCGCGGCGGGGCGCAGGCTGTTATCGATCGACCCGATGAGATCGGCCCGCAGCTGGATGGTGACGAAGGCACCCAGCGCCGCGATGATGACGGCCAGCAGACCGACGTAGCAGGCGGTCATGCGCAGGCGCAGCGGGATGCTCATGAGTGCGGCTCGAGCCTGAAGCCCACGCCTCGCACGGTCCGGATCAGCGGCCGGTCGAACGGCTGCTCCAGCTTGCGGCGCAGGGCTCCGACGTACTGGTCGACGATGTTCGTCGAGCCGAGGTAGTTCTCGTCCCACACGTGCTCCAGGAGCTTGGCGCGGCTGATGACCTCGCCCGGATGGCGGGCGAGGAACTCGAGCACCGAGAACTCGCGTGCGGTGAGCTGGACCGGCTCGCCAAGCCGCCGGACCTCATGCGTGGCGGGATCGACGACGAGGTCGCCCAGCTCCAGCCGCGACGGCCGCTCGGGTGGCGCGCGACGCGTCAGCGCGCGCAGTCGCGCGAGCAGTTCGCCGAAGTCGAAGGGCTTGGCGAGGTAGTCGTCCGCGCCGACGTCCAGCCCCGCGATGCGGTCGGAGATGTGGCCACGCGCGGTGAGCATGAGCACGGGCGCCCAGCACCCGCGCTCGCGCAGCAGGCGGCACACCTCGAACCCGTCACGTTCAGGCAGCATCACGTCGAGCACGATCCCGTCATAGTCCCAGACGGCCGCCTGCATCAGTGCGGCTTCGCCGTCCGCCACGATGTCGACGGCGTACCCCTCGTTGCGCAGCCCGCGGCCGACGGCACGCGAGAGCTTCACGTCGTCGTCGACCACGAGCAGTCGCAAGAGGGGCTCCTTCCCGCCGCCCTAGGACCGTCAGTCGTCCTGCGAGACGGCCAGCACCTGGCCCGAGCCGGCGTCCACCTTGACGTCGTGGGATCCCACGTCGACGTTGAACACCAGCCTGCCCGAGTACTGCTCCAGGTCGACCTCGTTGAGGTCGCCCTTTGCGGCACCCTGCGCCGCCGTGATGGCCTGCTGCTCGGTGATCGTGGCCTCGGCGAGCAGCTCCTTGCCGTCGTCCAGCCGTGAGCCGCCGGCAGCGGCGCTCGACCCACTCGCCGCCGCGACGCCGCCCGCCGCGCCGAGCGTTGCGATGCCGACGACCGCCATTCCGATGATCCTGTTCCGCATGGGTGTCATTCTCCTTCGCTTGTTTGGACCTTGCGAGGCACAGGGTCACGAGCGGGCTCTGTAAGGAGCTTGAACGACGCGCCACGGGTCGCGCGGGTGGTCCGCGTGCCCGCCCTCTCGCGTTCATCGTCCTCTCAGAGTTCGGCGCGTAGCGTCGCGGGGATGACGACACCACCGAGGACCCGGACACTGGGCGTGGCCGCCCTCATCGTGGTCGTGAGCGTCGGCGTGTGGGCCAGTGGCCGCGGGGGCGGGTCGCCTCCGGCCCCGCCGGAGCTCGTCCGGGCCGAGCGCGGCGAGGTCGCCGTGACCGTCGGCGGAATTGGTCACGTGGCCACACTGACCGAGGCCGCGCTGCTGGCGGTGCCCGGCGCTGGATCTGCCGCTGCCAGCGGGAGCAACGCGGGCAGCTCCGCGGGGTCCGCCGGTGCTGCCGGCGGCACCGGCGGAGCCGGCGGCGGGACGCTTGCGCCCGCTGACACCGTCTTCCCGGCCGTGGCCGGCCACGTCGCACGGGTGCTCGTCAAGCCTGGTGATCGCGTCGTCGCGGGACAGTCGATCGCGGTCATCGACGATGACGGCACGGTCGCCGGCACCGTGCTGCAGGCACGCGGCGACCTGGCGACGGCGCGGCTGGAGCTCGCGCAGAAGCGCGTGCAGGATCCGGCGCGCGGGGTGCCCCCGACAGCGCCCGAGCTCGCATCGGGACGCGAGTCGGTGGTCGCGGCGCGCACCAAGCTGGCGCGGGTGCTGGCGCGCCCGCTCGCCGCGGATGTCGCGAC
>JAOPZJ010000037.1 GCA_025964155.1 Solirubrobacterales bacterium | reverse complement strand
CCTCGCGCGTGACCTTCGCCCAGCCCTCGGCGGCGAAGGTCGCCGCCTGCTCGTGGCGGGTGTCGACGATGTCGATGCCCTCCGCCTTGCAGCCGTCGTAGATCGGGAAGATGTGGCCGCCGGAGAGGGTGAAGATCTTGCTGACGCCGTGGGCCTTCAGACGGCGGGCGATGAGCTTGCCGCCGTGGACCTGGGTCTGCTGCTCGGTGGAAGTGGACATGGGCCGATCGTACGTGACAGCCGACGGGCCGTTGCAACACCGCGGCGCGAACGGCCGCCGACGTCCGAGCCGGCGGCAAGTTTGCGTTCAGGGGGTCACAGCTGCCCCATCGCGGTGAGCGGACTGCTAAGACCCATGGGGCAGTGGCCACCCTTCCGCCTCCACGCCGCCGCCGGCCACCCCTGCCGCCGCGCGAACATCGCCCGCTGCCCCGTGGGCCCAAGGCCAGCAAGGCCCGCGGCCGCCTCGCGGTCCTGCTGGCGCTCCCGCTCCTCGTCGTGCTCGGCACGATCGCGCTGCGCGTCGCGTACACCGATCGGGCGCTGCCCGGCACCCAGCTGGGCGGCACGAACGTCGAAGGCGATACCCGCAGCTCCCTGCGCGACCGGATGACCCGCTTCAAGTCGGGTCCCGTGACGATCCTCGCCGCCGGCAAGCAGTTGCGCGTGACCCCGGCCGCCGCCGGCTACGAGCTGGACGTCGAAGCGACGCTGGATCGCGTCATCGACGCCGGCCGCGACGGCGCCCTCGGCGGACTGGTGACCAGCGCCAAGGGCCTGTTCTCGACGCGGGACGTGCGGCCCGTGGCGAAGGTCGACCAGGCCGCGCTCACGGAGACCGGCAAGGGCTTCGCGCGGCTGGTCAACCGCGCGCCCTATCCCGGCGGCGTGTCCGTGGACCCGGTGAGCCTCGCGGTCACCGTCCAGGGCCCGCGGCAGGGCCGCACGGTCGACCGGGCCACGCTCCAGACCCAGCTCATCGCCGCGCTGCGGGCCGGCAAGGAGCGGCTCAAGGCGCCGCTGACGAGCACCAAGGTCGCCTCGCCCGCGGCCGTGCAGCAGGTCGGTCGGTCCGCCGAGCGATACGTCCAGCAGCCGCTGACGCTCACCGGCATCGGGGCCCCGATCGTCGTCACGGGCGATCGCCTGGCCCCGATCCTCCGGCTGCGCGCGTCGCGCGGGGACCGCACGCAGGTGCGCCTGGGCAGCGACGAGGCGGCGCTGGCGAAGCTCGTCGCTGAGGTCGCCGCCACCCGCGACCGGCCCGCGCGGTCCGCGCAGCTCTCCGCGCCGGGTCGCACGGCCGTCCTCGACGGCAAGGGCACGGTGTCCTGGCGCCCGCGCAAGGCTGACGTTCGCGTGACGCGCGAGGCCCGCACCGGACGCACGATCCAGCGTGGGAAGGCGCTGGACGCGATCGCGGCCGCGGTGCGCGACGGCCGCCACCAGGTGCGTCTCCCCGTCGCCACGGCGACGCCGAAGGTCAGCGCGAAGGCCGCCCGCAGCATCGACTCGCTCATCGGGACGTTCACCACGCGGTACGTGCCGGGCCAGCCCCGGGTGACGAACATCCGCCGCATGGCCCTGACCGTCGACGGGACGCTCATCGCCCCGGGCGCGCAATTCTCCCTCAACGGCATCGTGGGTCAGCGGACGACGAAGGGTGGCTACGTCAAGGCGCCGTTCATCGCCGACGGCAAGATCGTTCCGTCGATCGGCGGAGGGGTGTCGCAGTTCTCCACGACGATGTACAACGCCGCGTACTTCGCCGGGCTGAAGGTCGACACCCATCAGCCGCACAGCCTCTACATCAGCCGCTACCCGCCCGGCCGCGAGGCGACGCTGAACTACCCGGACATCGATCTGAAATGGACGAACGACACCACGACGCCGATCCTCGTGCGGACGTTCACCGACAGCGGCTCGGTCACCGTCAGCCTCTACGGCGACAACGGGGGCCGGCGCGTGACGGCCAGGCCCGGCGCGCGCGTCTCGGTGCCGGGCCGGGACTTCCAGATCAAGGTCGTGCGCACGGTGCGCTACCCCGATGGTCGCAGCGTCGACGACACCTTCACGACGACGTACGACAACGGCGCGCACTAACCGTCCTGAGCGTCTGCGTCTGCGCGACGCCTCGTCGCGCGCACGCGGCGCCGCCGGCCGAGGGATGGCCCGGCGGCCGATCCCTCGGCGCCGTCACCACGTGGAACACGACGATTCGTGGCGCAGACCCTCAGGACGCCCGTTGCCACGCGCGCGGGTCAGCGTGAGTGTCGGATTGACCTCGCTGAGGCGGGTGTATCCGACACTCGGGTTGAGGCGTGGCGGCGCTGGCGCGGGCCGGCGCGTTCTGGCGCGGGCGTTGGGTCAGCGGGCATTGACGGGCGAGGAGGACCAGCCCCGCGGTGAGTGTCGGATCGACCCGGCTGAGGCGGCTTTATCCGACACTCGTGGGAGCGGGCGTGGTGAGTGTCGGATCGGCCCGGCTGAGGGGGGTGTATCCGACACTCGGGTCATGGCCCGAGCCGACCGCCCGGGACGGACGCCTACGTCGCGCCGGGCCGCCGCACCGTCGGGTCCGCCGGGTCGCGCTCGTCGACCCCGTGGGGGGGCGCCGTAGTCGGCCAGCAGGTCCAGGAACGGCTGGGCCGGCAGGGCCTCGGGGCCGAGTACGCCCGCGCCCGACCACACCCCGGACGCCAGCAGCTTCAGCGCGACGACAGGGTTGAGCGCCGTCTGCCACACGACCGCCTGGCACGCGTCCTTGCGCATCGTCGTCTCGTTGTCGACCACGTGGTAGAGGTACGTCGCACGCGGCCGGCCATCGATCCCGGTGCCGGTGACCAGCGTCCCCGCGCAGGTCCGCCCGCGCATCCGGTCGCCGAGCTGCGCCGGGTCGGGCAGCACCGCGGCCACGACGTCGCGCGGCGCGACCTTCACGCCCCGCACGTCCACGGGCTCGGTGGAGTCCAGCCCCAGGAGGTGCAGGGTCTTGAGCACGTTGATGAACTCCTCGCCGAGGCCGTACTTGAACGTCACGCGCTTGCAGTCCACCCACCGCGGGATGAGGACGACCTCCTCGTGCTCGACGTTCACGCACTCCACGTTGCCGATGCCCTCGGGGAACTCGAAGAGCTCGGGTTCGCTGAAGGGCTCGGTGACGGAGAAGCCGCGGTCCATCTCCCAGATCAGCGGCGGGTTCAGGCACTCCTCGATGGTCGTCCAGATCGAGAAGGTCGGCGCGAACGCGTAGCCCTCCACGACGAGGTCCGCACCGTCGCGGATGCCGATCTCGTCGATCTCGGAGAACATCGTGTCGGCCGCGTGGCGGGCGAAGATGTCGCTGAGGCCGGGCTCGACCCCGATGCCGACCAGGGCCAGCTGCCCGTCCGCCTTCCACGCCTCGTGCTCGGCGAACTGCGAGTCGCCGAGCATGACGCCGGTCTTGGCGTAGGGCTCGTCGCGGTGACCCTCGGAGAGCGTCATCGCCATGTCCAGGTAGGTGACGCCGGCCCGTCGCGCCGCCGCGAAGATTGGCGGGTTCAGGCGTGGGTCACAGGCGTTCAGGATGACGTCGGCGCGTTCGGCCTGCGCCAGCGCGACGATCGCATCGGCGCTGGAGGCGTCGCACTGCGCGCCCGTGATGCGCGGGTCGCCGCAGCGGCGGGCGGCGTCCCGCGCGCGCTCCTCGTCGAGGTCGGCGAGGACGAGGTGCTCAAAGAACGACCGGTGGCGGGCGATCGCCGCCACCGCCGCGCCCACTCCGCCCGCTCCGATGATGAGGATTCGCATGCGGCGACGCTAGCGCGGGGCACGTCGTCCATGACGGCGTGCGTCGGTGGCCGGCGTGCACCCCGCCGCCGCGACCGGCCCGATGCTGCATGATCCGCGCGTGGCCTCGTCTCCGGACCCCCAGCTGGCCCTGACCATCGAGGACGCCGTGTACGTCACGGTGGTCGAGCAGCGCGGTGTCAACCGGCGTGATCTGCGGGTCGGGCCGGTTGCCGAGGGGGACGCGCGGCTGCTCGCCGCCCTGCTCCTGGGTCGCGCCGACGTGCCTCCGGCCGAGGACGGGCCGTGGCGCGGAGCGGTCGCCGGCGGCACGCGAATGGTGCACCTCGAGCGCTGAGGCCCCGGACCAGCACCGCATGCGCACCCTCGTCATCTCCGACCTGCATCTCGGCACACGCTCCGGCCACGACGTCCTGCGCCGCCCCGTCGCGCTGCACGCGTTGCTGAACGCCTTGCAGGACGTCGATCGCCTCGTGCTCCTGGGCGACACCGTCGAGCTGCTCGAGGGCCGCCCGAAGCCCGCGCTGCGCGCGACGCTGCCGGTCATGCGCGCGATCGGGGCGCGGCTCGGTCGCGGCCGTGAGGTCGTCGTCGTCGTCGGCAACCACGACCATGCGCTCGTGCGTCCGTGGCTGCGCACCCAACGCGTGCGGCGCCGGCGGATCGGCCTGGCCGCGCGCGTCCCGGTCTCCTCGTCGGCGGGCCTGAAGGCGATCGCGGACGCGCTGAAGCCCGCCCGCGTCCAGGTGCGCTACCCGGGCGTCTGGCTCGGCGACGGCGTCTGGGCCACCCACGGGCACTACCTGGATCGTCACCTGTTCCCGTCCACCAGCACCGGGCTGCTCCTCGGGCGGGTGCCGGAGGGCCGGGCGAGCGCCGACGACTACGAGCGCGCCGCCGGGGCGAGCGCCGCGGCGATGCAGGGGCTCGTCGCCGCCACACTGCCCGGCCTCCTCGGCGAGCCGCTGGACCGCGCTGCGGGCCTCGCCCGCTCGGCGAGCCTCACGATGCTGCCGTTCGCCGCCAGGCTGTTCGGTGCAGGGACGTTGGCGCCGCTGAGCGCGGGCGCGCTGGGCTTCCAGTTCCGGCGCGCCGGGCTGCCGGCGATGGCGGAGGTCGCCGTGCGGTTGAACGTGAAGGCCGAGCACGTCATCTTCGGGCATCTGCACCGGGCGGGGCCGCGGGACGGCGACCACGTGCCCGACTGGATGCCGCGTGAGCGCCACCGCTTCACGAACTCGGGGTGCTGGGTCTACGAGCCGCTGCTGCTGGCCGGCGCGCATCCGCCGCACCCGTACTGGCCCGGCGGCGCGGTCCTCGTCGAGGACGGCCGGGCGCCCGTCGCACTGGGCCTGCTGGACGAGGTCGACGAGGTCGTGCTGCGCAGACCGGGCCGCCGCAGGTCCTGACCGAGCGTGCGGCGGCGATGGCGTCCTACAGCCGACAGCCCTCCACGAACGTGAGCTTGATGCCGCGTCAGTTGACCGACGGATCCTCGGGGACGCGGGCCAGCTGGGCGTACGCGCCGCCCTTGCGCTCCAGGGCCACCGCCCACAGCTCCGCGGTGGCCGGCGAGAAGACGTCCTCGGGGAGCGCGTCCAGCAGGATCCACGCGCCTTCCTCGAGCTCGCCATCCAGCTGCCCGGGGGCCCACCCGGAATGCCCGGCGAACACGCGCGCCCGCCGCGTCGAGGCGGCGATGACGTCGATGTCCGCCTCGGCCGGCAGGAAGCCGATGTCCGCCAGGACGATGGCGGCCGCCAGCTCCGCATCGCTGAACTCCGCAAGGACCATGACCGCGTCGGTCTGGACCGGGCCGCCGACGTAGACCGGATCACCAGGGTCCACGACGCCGCGCAGCTCGTCGACGGAGTCGATCACCGACGAGTCCGACGGCCGGTTGAGGACGAGGCCGAGCGTCCCGTCGGGCGAGTGCTCGGCGATGAGGACGACCGCGCGCGCGAAGTTCGGGTCCACCAGGGCGGGGGACGCGATGAGCAGCTTTCCCTTCAAGGTCGGCATCTGACGACATCTTCGCTCAACCGCCGACGCGGTAGCGCAACCCCTGTCCGGCGCGTGGAGGC
This sequence comes from Solirubrobacterales bacterium, assembly GCA_025964155.1. Lineage (GTDB taxonomy): Bacteria > Actinomycetota > Thermoleophilia > Solirubrobacterales > Solirubrobacteraceae > Paraconexibacter. The sequence goes on along the minus strand of JAOPZJ010000037.1, from coordinate 914 downwards.
GTCACCCCAGCAGGCCGCTGAGGATCCCGCCCAGCGAGCGGGGGTTCACGCCGTGCTCTTTCTCGAAGCGCTTCGCGTCCTTGTCGTCGGCCAGAGCGAGCACGAGCTCCTCACGCGAGGAACCGAACTTGCACGCGCTGCTGTCCAGCAGCTGCAGCGCCTGATCCTGGAGGAATCCCGAGACGCCGCCGGTCGACGGCAGCTTCCGGTCCTGGCACGGGTCGGCGATCGTCACCGGCTTGGGGGCCAGGCGGTTGTACTCCACGACCTGCACGGCGAGGATGGCGAAGGACGCGAGCGCGATGCCCACGACCCAGGCCGGTGCCCGCGGGCGCGCGCGCACGAGGAGCGCGCCTCCCGCGATGGCCAGCAGGCCGGTGATCGCGAAGGCGGCGAAGAACGAGTCGCCGACGGCGTCCACGAGCGTCTCGTCCGCGCGCACGCCCAGCCGGTCGTACTCGACGCGCTCGGCGCCGGAGACCGTGGCGCGGTTCTCGGCAATCGTCTTGCGCAGCGCCAGGCGGGGGCTTTCGGCGTCCACGCTCGACAGCAGCGCCGGCGCAAGCGCGACCTTGCGGGCCGGGTCCAGCTTCGCGTCCAGCGCCAGCGCCACACCCTGCTCGCGGGCCTTGAAGGTCGCCTTGTCCAGCCGCGCGGCGGTGACGGGCGCGATCACCACGAGCGCGAGCGCGATGCCCACGTGCCGGATGGCCAGCAGGCGGGCGGCGTCACGCGCGTTGCGCTCGGGCAGCAGCTCCCCGCCGAGTGCGGGCAGCGCCAGGCCCATGCCGAAGCCCGCCAGCGCCTGGGGCGCGATCGTCCACCAGAGCCGGGCGTCGGGCAGGTAGGCCAGCGCGAGCGTCCCGCAGCCGACGAGGATGCAGCCCGTCGCGGCGCGCCAGCGGGCGTCGCCG
>JAOPZJ010000034.1 GCA_025964155.1 Solirubrobacterales bacterium | reverse complement strand
ACGACGTCGAGGCGTTCCAGTCCAAGAAGGTCGTCGTGCTGGGCGCCGGCATGATGGGCGCCGCGATCGCCTACGTGTCCGCCAAGGCCGGCATCGAGGTCATCCTGAAGGACGTCTCCCAGGAGGCGGCCGAGCGCGGCAAGGGCTACTCCAAGGCGCTGTGCGACAAGGCCGTCGCCAAGGGCCGCACGACGCAGGAGAAGGCCGACGCGCTGCTGGCGCTGATCACTCCGACGGCGGATGCGGCGGCTGCCGACGGCGGGGACCTTGTCATCGAGGCGGTCTTCGAGGACCCGGCCGTCAAGGCGCAGGTCTTCGCGGAGATCGAGCCGCACCTGGCCGACGGTGCGCTGCTGGGCTCCAACACCTCGACCCTGCCGATCACCGGCCTGGCCGAGGGGGTATCGCGGCCGAACGACTTCATCGGGCTGCACTTCTTCTCCCCCGTGGACAAGATGCCGCTGCTGGAGATCATCAAGGGCGAGAAGACCAGCGACGAGACGCTGTACCGCGCGCTGGACTTCGCCAAGCAGATCAAGAAGACGCCGATCGTCGTCAACGACTCGCGTGGGTTCTTCACCTCGCGCGTCATCGGCACATTCATCAACGAGGGCATCTCGATGCTGACCGAGGGCGTCCCGGCCAACTCGATCGAGCAGGCCTCCTCGCAGGCCGGCTACCCCGCGCCGGTGCTGCAGCTGTCCGACGAGCTGAACCTGCAGCTGATGGCGAAGATCCGCAAGGCGTCCAAGGAGGCCGTCGAGGCCGACGGCGGTGAGTGGATCGACCATCCGGCGTTCGCCGTGATCGACAAGATGATCTCGGAGGAGCGCGCGGGCCGCCTGGCCGGCGCGGGCTTCTACTCGTACGTCGATGGGAAGAGGACCGGGCTGTGGGCGGGGCTTCGCGAGCTGTACCCCGTGAACCCGGACCCGGCGTCGATCTCGCTGAAGGACCTTGAGGAGCGCATGCTCTTCGCCGAGGCCCTGGAGACGGTCAAGTGCGTCGACGAAGGCGTCATCCCGTCCGTGGCCGACGCCAACATCGGCTCGATCATGGGCATCGGCTTCCCGGCCTGGACCGGCGGGGTGCTGCAGTACATCAACGGATATCAGTCCGCCACCCACCCCGCCGGCGTCGCCGGCTTCGTGGCCCGGGCGCGTGAGCTCGCCGCCGCGTACGGCGCGCGCTTCGAGCCGCCGGCGTCCCTGGTCGCCAAGGCCGAGGCCGGCGAGATCTACTCCGACGAGCAGGCGCTCGCGACGGCGTAGCCCTTCTGTCGGTCGTGTGATGTCGGGCGAGGGCCCCGCGGTTGCGGGGCCCTCGCTGTTTGGTGGGGCGTCGCGCGCGCGTCGTACGTGTGGGGTTGTCCTGGCGACGCCGAACGTACGACGCGGCTGGGTGGGTGCGCGCGTCGTACGTTTGGGGTTGTCCTGGCGACGCTGAACGTACGACGCGGCCGGGGGGGGGGGGCGAGAGTTGGCCGCCGGGACCTAGGTCAGGTGATGATCCACGCTGATCTCCGTGCACTGGCCGCTCTACAGGACGACGTCGTCGCCTCGTGGCAGCTCATCGGGCGTCGCTGGACGAAGGCGGCCGTCCGGCACCGGACCGCCGGGCTCCGGCGCCTCAACGGTGGGGTCTTCCTCCTCGGACACGCCGAGCCCACCCAGCGCCAGTGCTGGCGGGCGGCCACGCTGACTGCCCCGAACACCGCGCTGAGCCATTTCAGTGGCGGCGCCGCACATCAGGTCCGGCCGTGGTCCGGCGCCTACGAGACCGTCACCCGACCCGGGAACGGTGGGCCGCGGCGGTACGGCGGCGTGCTGGTGATGCACTCGCTGGTGCTGGACGGACACCTGGCGATGCTCGACGGGCTGCCGGTGACCACCGCGGAACGTGTTCTCGCCGACCTCACACCGGTGCTGGACGACCGCGCCCTGCGGAAGGCCTTCCGTGAGGCCCTCCGCCTGAAGGCCACGACCGCCGGGAAGGTCCAGCGACTGGCCGACCGGTACCCGCACCGCCGCGGCAGCCGGCGGCTCGCCGCCGTCGCCGGCCTCTACGTCCGCCTGCCGATCCACCGCTGCCGCAGCGACGCGGAGGCGATGGCCCTCGAGGTGCTGGACGCCGCCGGCGTTCCGATCCCCGAGGTGAACCGGCGCTTCGCGGGCGAGGAGGCGGACCTGTGCTGGCCCGCGCTGCGGCTCATCATCGAGATCGACGGCCCGCAGTTCCACCGGTTCAAGGACGAGGACGCTCGCAAGACCGCGGCGTGGCGCGCGGCGGGCTACGACGTGCGTCGCATCCCCAGCGGCGACGTCTTCGACCACCCCGCGCGCCTTCTGGCGATCGCGCCGCGTCCGGCCTGATCCGCCGGACGGGCCTATTGCCCGAGCGCCGCCTGCAGCACCCGCCGGGCGATCGGGGCCGCCGCCGTGCCGCCGGCGCCCGCCCCGACGAGCATCACGGCCACCGCCACCGTGGGGTGGGACGCGGGCGCAAAGGCCACGAACCATGCGTCGGTGTTCTTGGGGTCGGGCGTCCCGTTGGCGGTCGGGCGCAGCTCGGCGGTTCCGGTCTTGCCGGCGACCTCGACGCCGGGCAGCGCCGCCGCCGTCCCCGTCCCGGAGCGGACGACCTGCAGCATCATCGCGCGCACCTGATGGGCGACCTTCTTGCTCACGACGCGCCGGCGGACGATCGTGTCGGTCCGCGCCATGTGCGGGCGCGCGCGCACGCCGCCCGTGCCGATCGTCGCGCCGACGGTCGCCATCTGCAGCGGCGTGGCCAGGTCGCGCTCCTGCCCGATGGCGGCGGCGCCCACGGCCAGGTCGTCGCGCAGCTGCGCCGCGTCGGCGATCGTGCTCGGCTTGATGGCGGGGATCCTCGGCTGTTCGCCGAAGCCGAACGCCCGTGCCGATGCCACCAGCCGCTTGGCTCCGAGCTTCGCGCCCAGCGGTGCGAAGACCGAGTTGCAGGAGACGGCGAAGGCGTTCGTCAGCGTCCCGCCGCACGACTCATTGGACGCGTTGCGCAGCTTCGTCCCGGACAACGTCGCGAAGGTCCGGACCGGGTAGCTCGACGACGGCTTGGCGATGCCGTCCTCCAGCGCCGTGGACAGCGTGATGATCTTGAACGTCGACCCGGGCGGCTGGGGC
>JAOPZJ010000031.1 GCA_025964155.1 Solirubrobacterales bacterium | reverse complement strand
AGCTCGCCGACGCGGTCGCGGTACTCCTCGAACATCATGTCGCGCTCGGCCTCGCGGACACGCTGCAGGATGACCTGCTTGGCCGTCTGCGCGGCGATGCGGCCGAAGTCGTCGGGCGTGACGTCCTGCTGCTCGATCTGGTCCGCGTACTCCTCGAACTTCTCGGGGTCGATCTCGACGTCCTCGGGCTCGACGAACTCGCCCGTCTCCGCGTCGAGATAGGTGTTCTCGTCGATCGTCTCGACGATCAGGTGCGCCTCGAGGCGGTCGGGGATGAGGAGCTCGATGACGCGGTAGTCCCCGGTCTCCGAATCCAGTTCGACCTTGGCGTACTTGGCGGCGCCGGGCTGCTTCTTGTACGCAGACAGCAGGGCATCCTCGAGCGCGTGCTGCAGCTTCTCGGGGGCGATCCCCTTCTCGCGTGCAAGGGCGCTCATCGCTTCCAGGATCTCGCGTGACATGTGACTACTCCTCGACGAGGTTGGAACGGTGGATGTCGACATACGGGATCGCGATGATCCCGGTGTCGGCGGCGATCGTGACGGCGTCGTCCGACGCGCCGACCAACTCACCGGTAAAGGACTTACGGCCGTCGTGGGGGTCCCGGGTGCGGACGCGTGCCCTGCGCCCCAGGTACCGGCGGAAGTGCGAGGGCTTCGTCAGCGGCCGATCGCGACCGGGCGACGAGACCTCGAGCGCGAAGCGCTCGGTGAGCTCTGCGAGGGCGTGCGTCACGCGCTCGCAGACCGCCAGCGTGACGCCGTCGGGATGGTCGATGAAGAGCCGCAGCGTCTGGCCGCCGTGCACCTCGGCCAACAGCACTTCGACATCGGGCTCGGCCGCTTGCAGCGTGGCCTCTACCTCGTCTTGGATGCTGTTGGACATGGACTCTCCTCGTGACACAAAAAAAAGCGGGCGGGCGCCCGCTTTCACCGACTACCGGCGCACATGCGCCAGCACGAAAGCTGTGTGGCAAACATAGCAAGCCGCTGCCTGTGGAGTCGTTCCTGCGTCACCGCAGCCCGGGCGCTACGCCGCGTCGGCGTCGCGGATGCTGCGGTCCCGGTAGACGCCGTAGTCGGCGCGGTCCGGACGCAGGAGCGCCGCCTGCGTCAGGGGCGCGCGTGCCTCGGCGTGGCGGCCGAGGAGCTGAAGCGAGCGCCCCAGGCAGAACAGGGCGAAGTGGTTCGTGGGCGCCCCGGCGACGACCGTCTCGAACTCGACGACCGCCTCTCGGTAGCGCTGGGAGCCAAAGTACGCCCGGCCCAGGGCCTCACGCACGCTGGCCTTGTCGGGCTCCAGTTCGGCGACGCGACGCAGCGGGACGGCGGCAGCGTGGAAGTCCTGCTTGTCCAGCAGGGCGCTGCCGTTGCGGAAGAGGTCGTACGCGGACTCCATCGGCCTCATCAAGTGTAGGAACCTCGCCGGAGGCGCTGCATCCGTGCCCGCACGAGGGCGCGCAGGGCGCCTGCGCGCGGCCAGAACGGCGGCAGCGCCCACCAGGCCAGCGCGCGTCCGCGGACCCCGAGGCCGGCACCGAGCCCCCGCCGCAGCGCACGGCGGTCCTGGTGGTCAGGCCCCGCACCGCCGGCGAAGCGGGCCCGGGCCACGGCGGCCAGGTAGCGACGAGCGTCCGGGCTCGAGGAAAAGCGCTGCTGCAGCTGGGCCAGGGTCGTGGCGGGCGTGACCGTGCGCCCGGTCACCGCCAGGGCGCGCAACAGCTCGGCGAGCTCCGGGCCCCCCGCCGTGTAGGAGGCACGACGACGGCGCCGGTGGCCCGCCGTGATCCAGGTCCCCAGGAACGTGCCCAGGAGCGCAAGCGCCGCGCCGGCGACGAGCCATGGACCGCTCCCCCCGTCGCCTGAGGCGGCGCCGGAGCCTGGTCCCGCGGGCGTCTGGCGGGACGGGTCACCCGCATCGGCCGAGCCTCCGAGGCTCGGATCGCCGGCGTTCTGGGTCACCGGGGGCGCGGCCGCCGGAGTGGGGTCGAAGACGACCCAGCCGATGCCCGGGAAGTAGGCCTCGACCCACGAATGGGCATCCAGGTCGGTGATCACGAACTCGTTGCGGGAGGGATCGCGGCGGCCTGGGGCGAAGCCCGCCGCGACGCGCGCCGGGACGCCACCCATGCGCAGCAACAGCGCCATCGCCCCGGAGAATTGCTGGCAGTAGCCGCGCCGGGTGTCGAAGAGGAAGGACTCCAGCGGGACCCGTGCGTGCGGCGGGCGCTCGTCGTACGTCGCGCCCTGGCGCACACGCTGCTGAATGCGCAGGGCCAGGTCGTAGGGCGAGGTGGATGCCGCCCGCAGGCGTTGGGCCAGCGCCCACGTGCGAGCGTAGTCGGACCGCGCGAGGACCTGGGCGCCGTCGGCGTAGACCTGGCCGGTGGTGCTGAGGCGCAGTGGTCCTTGCGCCCCCGCGGTGCCCCACGCGGGCATCGACACCGCGACGGCGCTACCGGGATCAAGGTGACCGGTGCGCGGGTTGATGGATCGCGGCCCACCGACGGACGCGGGCAGCTCGATCCGCAGCGCGCTGCTCGTGAACGTCGGGTAGGCCGTGCCGGCGTTCTGCAGCTCGCGCCGCGACGGCTTGGGCGTGTAGACGTTGGCGACGTAGGAGTCGCCGCGGGTCATGAGGCGGTGCTCGGTGACGACCGAGCCGGCGCTGCCGGGCTGCCACGCGGTGCTCGAGCGCACGATCTTCAGGATCTCCCCCGGCGCGTACAGCTGGCGTGACCGCAGGTCGCGGACCGTCACCGACACGCGTGACAGCCAGTCAAGACGACCGCTGCGGGCGAGCTCGGTGTCGGGCGTCGCCGGGGTGACGAGTCCGGACTGCAGCCAGCGCACGCCGTCGAATCGGTCCAGGGAGACGCCCTTCCAGTAGGCCGGATTGTTCGCCCGCACCCGCAGCAGCTCGCGCCCGGTGCGCGGCCACTTCAGCGGCTCGTAGCTGTGATTCCACTGGAACAGCGTCGTGGGCTGCGGCCTCAGTTGCGCCCCGAGGTGCTGGTAGTCGACCAGCGGTCGCGCGCCGTCGAGCTGCGGAGCGATGAGGAGCGCCGTCGCGAGCGCCAGGGCCACGGCCACCGTGGCGGCCCGCGCCTGGACGCGCGGAACACGGGCGCCCACCGCAAGGAACGCGGCCAGGGACGCGAAGAGCGCCCCATCGACGAACGGGTGATCCTGTTTGGTCAAGACGACCGGAACGGCGTACAGCACGCCGAGGACCGTTGTCGCCGCCAGCGGCCGACCGCCGCGACGACCGACCAGGACGCCGGCGGCGAGGAGCAGCAGGGCACCGCCGAGGTTCAGGACGATCCGCACCCACTCGTCCTCCCCGCGGTAGGGCACGCGGAGGTCGGGCAGGCCGACGATTCCGTCCCGCATGCCTGCCGCCAGCTCGTCCCAGTGCCGGACCCACAGCAGGTCCGGGCCCACGCCGCTGAGGAGCAGCAGCGCGCCGATGACGAGCACCCCGCCGGCGGCGCTCAGCAGGCGGGCGACCCATGGGCGCAGGCGCAGCCCCTCGCCGACGGTGATCGCGACAGCCACCGCGACGGCGATCACCGCACATGCGTCCAGCCGCGCGACCGGGGCGGGGTCCAGCTGGGCGGTCCACCGCCGCGCGGCGAACAGCGCGAGGGCGGTGAAACCCACGAGCTGCAGCGGGATGAGCCACGGGTCAGGCGTGGAGCTGCGATCCCCGGCGCCGGCGTGCGGCCGCGCATCGACGACCGTATCCCGGTGGTCACGGGGTGGTGCCGCGACGGCCATCAGCTCACCATCGACCTGGCCGCGGTGGGAGTCAGGTCATAGCCGGTGCAGCCCGCGACCGCAAAGGCCCCCGCCCCCCGACCCTCCAGGACGCCCGGAACGACGAGCACACGCCTGGCCCCGCGGGCCTGCTGCAGCGCACGCGGTGGACGGGCAAGCGTCCGGGCGGCGATGTAGACGACCGTGCCGCGGCGCCCGCTGAGTGCGGCGAGCGCAGGAGCCGGACCGGTGGTGAGCACCGCCAGGCGGACGTGCAGGCGCGGCCACGCGGCGAGTGACGGATCGATGGTCACGGGCCGGCGGTCGCCCGGCAGCAGGAGCGAGCATCCGCCGCGGCGCGCTAGGTACACGCACAGCGAGGCCGTTGCTCGGACGGCGGCGTCCAGCTCCTCCGAACCGGAGCCCGGCGCGGTCCGCGGGTCCAGGACGACGATCGGGCGGCTGTCGCCCTCCGGGTGCAGATGCCGCTCCATGAGCTCGCCGCTGCGAGCGTACGCCGCCCACGCGATGCGCGAGGCCGAGGCCCCGGGGCGATGCGGGCGCAGGCCGTCGAGGTCGACCTCCGCCGCGAAGCCGGCCGGCGCCGGCCGGTCACCGAGCGCGGTGGAGCCCGCGCCGCCCGCAAGCAGCCGGACCTTGGTGATGGCCGGCAGGACGAGGACGTCGTGGTCGTGGCCGCCACCGACCGAGCGCGCGGCGATGCCGAAGACGTCACGTACCGTCACGGTCGGGGCGCTCAGCACGCGGCGCCCGCGCCGGGCGAAGCGTGCGGCGATCCGGATCGACGTCTGGCGGTGGCCGGCGGCAAGCGGTGCTCCACGCTCCAGCAGCGGTTCGTCGATGACCCCGGAGGGCAGCACGGTATGGCCGGCGCGCACGATGATGTGCACGGCGAGCGGCTGCTCCTCTTCGATGGTCGGCGCGACGATCGTGCGCTCCACCACGATCCCGCGTGCCGCGAGCCATACCCACGCGACGGCCGCTCCCGCCAGGAGCACGAACGTGAGCCCGGGGACGTACAGCGGCTCGGCGTCGAACATGGCGGCGGTCACGATCAGCAGCCCCCCGAGCACGGCGAGCGTCCAGGCCCGGCGCGAGTGCGCCGGTGAGGTCATCGCCCTTGCTGACCGGTCGGCCGGCTCACAGCGCGGGGATCGCCTCCACGGCGTCGCTGACGATCTGCCCGGCGGTGGCGTCCAGCGCCTCGGGCGCGAGCACGAGACGGTGCGCGAGGACGACCTGCGCCAAAGCCTGCACGTCATCGGGCAACGCGTGGTCGCGACCGAGCAGCAGTGCCCGGGCCTTGGCGGCACGCAAGAGCATGAGGCCCGCGCGCGGGCTGGCGCCGAGCTGCACGCGGCCGTCCTGGCGGGTGCGGGTGAGCAGGGCCACGACGTAGGCGCGAAGGGCATCGCTGGAGACCACCCGGCGCGCGGCGTCCTGCGCGGCCAGCAGCTCGCCCGGCCCTGCAGCGGCCGGCACCTCGGCGACGCGGTCGCCCATCTCGTGGGCGTGCAGCATGTCCGCCTCGGAGGCCGGGGCCGGATAGCCCAGCGAGATGCGGGCCATGAAGCGATCGACCTGTGCCTCGGGCAGCGGGTAGGTCCCCTCGAACTCGACCGGGTTCTGCGTGGCGATGACGACGAACGGCCGGGCGAGCTCATGGGAGTGCACGTCGACCGTGACGCGCCGCTCCTGCATGCACTCCAGCAGCCCGGACTGGGTCTTCGGGGAGGCACGGTTGATCTCGTCGACGAGGACGACGTTCGCGAAGATCGGCCCGGGACGAAACTCGAAGCGTTCTTCGCGGCGGTTGTAGATGTTCGTGCCGACGACGTCGGCGGGCAGCAGGTCGGCGGTGCACTGCACGCGCGCGAACTGCAGGCCCAGGGCGTGGGCCAGGGCACGGGCGAGGGTGGTCTTGCCGACGCCGGGCAGGTCTTCGAGCAACACGTGGCCCTCGGCGACGACGCAGACGAGCAGGTGGTCCAGCAGGCTGTCGCGAACCTCGGCCGCCGCGCCCACGGCCTGCTTGAGGCGCGCGACGAGGTCGGCGGCGGCGACGATCTCGTCGCCGTTGACGCGCCCGTTGGGGCTGACGTCGGTCATCTGCGGGCCTCTCGGCGACCTGCGCGGTGTTCCGGCCGCACCGGCACGGCTAGGCGACGGCCGGGTCGGCGCTGTGCGTGCGGAGCGTGTCCACGGTCCGGAGGATCGCCGCGGCGATCGCATCCTTGGCGGCGCGGGAGACCTGCTCCTCCCCCGCGGCGGTGACGATCGTCACCTCGTTGTCGGGGGCGTCGAAGCCGATCCCGGGCCGCGCCACATCGTTGACGACGACGGCGTCCAGCCCCTTGCGGGTGAGCTTGTCGCGACCGTAGGCGACAGCGCCGTCCCCGGTCTCGGCGGCGAACCCGACGAGCGTCTGCCCGGGCGACCGCGTCTGAGCCAGACCGGTGAGCACGTCGGGCGTGGGCTCCATCGTGATCGTGAGCGCGTCGCGGCCGGCCTTCTTCAGCTTCACCGTGGCCGCCTGCACCGGGCGGAAGTCCGCGACGGCCGCGGTCATGAGCAGGACGTGGCAGGCGGGGAACTCGGCGGTGCACGCCTCCAGTAGCTCGGCGGCGGTGCAGACGTCGATGTACCGGATCGTCGGATCCCGCGGGAGCGCGACGTTCGCGGCGATCACCGTGACGTCGGCGCCGAGCGCGGCTGCCGCGGCGGCCAGGGCGAACCCCATGCGTCCGCTGGAGCGGTTGCCGACGAAGCGCACGGCGTCGATCGGCTCGCGGGTGCCGCCGGCGGTGACGAGCACGCGGCGCCCGTCCCATGGGCCGCTTCCGGGAGCGATGGCGAGCTCGGCGGCGGCCAGCAACTGCGGCGGCTCGGCCAGGCGTCCCACGCCCCACTCCCCGAGGGTGCCGAGGGGGCCCGTCCCCGGATCCAGGACGGTGACGCCGCGGGCGACGAGCGTGGCGACATTGGCCGCGGTGGCCGGGTGCTCCCACATCGCGTCGTTCATCGCCGGCGCCAGCACGACGGGGCAGCGGGCGGCGAGCGCCGCGGAGGTCAGGAGGTTGTCGGCCAACCCGTGCGCGAGCTTGGCGATCGTGTTCGCCGTCGCGGGGGCCACGAGATAGACGTCCGCGTTGTGGACGAGCTCGAGGTGGCTCGCGGGGTCGTGCAACGGCGCGACCTGGCCAGGGAACGCGCCCCGGGCAGGGTCGCGTTCGGTCTCGGATGTCAGGACCGGTGCACCGGTGATGGCGGCGAACGACGCCGCCCCGACGAAGTGCTGGGAGGCCGGCGTCTGGATCACGCGGACGGCGTGCCCGGCCTTGACCGCGAGGCGCGCGGTCTCCAGCGCCTTGTAGGCGGCGATCCCACCGGTGACACCGAGAAGGATGCGCGCCATCGGAAGTGGCGCTCCTAGCGGTACTGGTACTTGATCTTGCCCTGCGCGACTTCCTCTAGGGCGATCGTCAGGTAGTTCTTCGACCCGCTCTCCACCATCGGCGGCGGGAACTCGTCGAACGTCCCCTCACCGAGGTTGTGGTAGTACGAATTGATCTGCCGAGCGCGCTTGGCGGCCACGAGCACGGAGGCGTAGTTCGAGTCAACGTGCTCGAGGAGGTCGTCAATGCGGGGCTGGATCACCCGGTGAGTGTAGCGTCCCGGCCTACCGGCGGGCCCCGTCGCTTCCGGCAACCGGCCCCCGGCGTGAGCGCGCGGCGGCGTCAGCGTGCGGCTTGCACGATGGCGGCGAGTTGGTCGAGCGCGACCTCGAGATCGTCGTTCACGACCTTGTGCTCGAACTCATCCTGCGCCGCGAGCTCCGAGACGGCGACCTCGAGGCGCGCGCTGACCTGCTCGTCGTCGTCGGTGCCACGGCCGATGAGGCGCTGGCGCAGCGTGTCGGTGGACGGCGGGGCGATGAAGATCTGGACCGCTTCGGGCATCGCCGTCCGGACCTGGCGTGCGCCCTGCACCTCGATCTCGAGCACCACCGGGTGCCCTGCGGCCGTCCGCCGCTCGAGCTCCGCGCGCAGCGTGCCGTAGCTGCGACCGGAGTACTCCGCGTGCTCGACGAATGCCCCGGCCCGCACCTTCGCCGCGAACGTCTCATCGTCGAGGAAGTGGTAGTCGACGCCGGGGCGCTCGCCCGGCCGCGGATCCCGCGTCGTGGCCGAGACGCTGAGCTCCAGCTCGGGCAGGCGCTCACGCAGGTGCTGGATGAGCGTGCCCTTGCCCACCCCGCTGGGTCCGGTGATGACGAAGACGTTGGCCACGAGGGCGAGGAGCCTAGTCGCGGCCCCCGACGGAGGTCCGGCTCGTGCGGTCTTCCCGGCGCGGGAGCGAGCCCCTGGGCGAGTTCCCGCAAGGGAAAACGAGGCCGCAGGGCCGAGCGTTTCCCTAGCGCTTGAGCAGCAGGACGAGCTCGGTGCGCTGACGCTCCGAGAGCCCGCCGATGGTCTTCGACGGCGAGATGCGGCAGGCGACGAGCACCTTGTTGGCCTTGACCCGGCCGTACTTCGGGACCGCCAGCAGCATCTCGAAGACCTTGGCGGTCTCCAGGTAATCCGGCGGCGAGTCCAGCAGCTGATGGATCGAGACGCGGCCGGCCTTCAGATCCCGTTTGAGCTGTGCGCGCTGCGTCCTGATGGCGTTCGCACGCGCCAGCGCATCCATACGCTGGTTCAGCGAACGCTCTGGCGTCGCGATGTGCTTCGACGGGGAATCGGCGGCCAACGGCATCGGCGGTGAAGATACAACCTGCGGCGCCGCCGCGGAGCGCGATCGGCGAAATCCACCTCGACCTCGAGTCGAGCTTGATGCTTCTCGACCGTACTTGAGCGTTTTTCGCGTATTTGCAGCGATTTCAACGCGTACGACCACGGCTCGGCGTGCGGGAGCGTTCGGGGTCGTTCTCAGCGCCCCAGAATCCCGTCGAGTTCGCGGGCGATCCGGTTGCCGGCGGCGGGATCGCGGAACGATTCGGTCCCGACCGCCACGAGCGTGGCGCCGGCTCGCAGCATCTGCGCGGCGTGCTCGCCGCGCTGCACCCCGCCCATGCCGATCACGGGGATGCGGACGCGAGCGGCAACCGCCGTGACCTGCGCCAGGGCGACCGCCCGGATCGCCGGTCCCGACAGCCCCCCGGTGATCCCGCCCAGCCACGGCGCGCCGCTGCCGTCGGGCCGCTGGGCCGTGGCCTTGAGGGTGTTGACGAGCGAGACGGCGTCTGCGCCCTCGGCCTCGGCGGCCTGGGCCACGAGCGCCACGTCGGCGGTATTCGGGGTGAGCTTGACGATGAGCGGCTTGTCCGTGCGAGGGCGCACCGCGCGCATGACCTCCGCCAGCGACGCGGGGTCCGCGCCGATGTCCAGGCCGGTCTTGACGTTCGGGCAGGAGACGTTCAGCTCGATGGCCGCGATCGCCTCCTGCTCGTGACAGGCGGCCACGAGCTCGCACAGCTCGTCGGCAGTCGAGCCCATGACGTTGGTGATCAAAGGCACCGGGAGGGCGGCCAGGCGCGGGAGGTCGGTCGCCAGGTACTGCGCCAGCCCCTTGTTCGGCAGGCCGATCGAGTTGACCATCCCGGCCGGCGTCTCCCACAGTCGCGGCGGCGGGTTGCCGACTCGAGGAGCGACCGTGATCGTCTTGGAGACGAACGCCGCGAACGGGAAGTCGTCGATGAGCGCGTCCCCGAAGACGTCGTGGGCGGCGATCGCGTCGAAGGTCCCCGAGCCGTTGATGATCCGGTGGGCGAGCTCGAGGCCGCAGAAGCTGGTGGAGGCGGATGCGGTGGACATCAGTGGGCCGGCACTTGCGCGATCGCGGTGGCGTCCATGACGGGGCCGTCCACGCAGACGCGCGCATAGCCGCCCGCTGTCAGCGGGACGACGCAGCCGAAGCAGGCGCCGAAGCCGCACGCCATCCCCGATTCCAGGGCGAGCTGCGCGGGCACGTCGCGCGCGACGCACAGCCGGCGGATCGCCTCGAGCATGCCGGGCGGGCCGCAGGCGTAGACGACCGCATGGTCGCCTGAGTCCAGTTCCGCGCTCAGCAGCTCCGTAACGAGGCCATGGTGGCCGACGCTACCGTCGTCGGTGGCGACCTGCACGGTGTCGAAGGCAGCCGCGACCTGTGCGTGCGCGGCGTCGCGGAAGCCGAACTGCAGCGTCGGGGCGATGCCCTCGGCGACGAGGGCCTGCGACCACATGACGAGGGGCGGGACCCCCACCCCACCGCCGCACAGAAGGGGCCTGCGGTCTTCGTGCGGGGCGCGGAAGCCGTGGCCCAGGGGTCCGGTCACCCAGAGCGGCTCGCCCTTCTGCAGGCGCGCCAGGCGGTGCGTGCCCGGGCCGATGTCCTCGAGCATGAACCAGAGGCGGGTGGGTGGGCCCGAACTCACGCCCATGGCGCTGAAGGCGCGCGGCAGGAACGGCCGCTCGTCGGCGCCGGCACCCCAGCCCGTGACCGCGGCGAGCATGTAGAACTGGCCCGGCTCGGGGTCTGGGCCGTGCCGGTCCACGACCTCGAGCAGGTGGTAGGCCCCGACCTTGCGGATCGAGGACAGCACCGCCCGACGGCGGCCGAACGGCGCCTGTGTCATGCCTCCACCGGGGCGTTCCGAACCGCAGGCGAGGAACCCCCGACGGAAAGCGCGCCGTCAGGCGAGCTCTTCGCGCGGTGCAGGTCTTGCAGGGCGATGACGTCCGGCTCGCGGCCGCGTGCCGCGGCGATCGCGCGGGCGGCGGCCATACCGCCCGAGAGCGTCGTGAGGCACGGGATGCCGCGGGCGACGGCGGCCCGCCGGATCTCCCAGCCGTCGGTCCGCGCACCCGAGCCGGTGGGCGTGTTGACGACGAGGTCCACGTCGCCGCGCTCGATCCAGTCGACGACGTGAGGTGAGCCTTCGGCGATCTTGTTCAGGCGGGCGCACGGGATCCCCATGCGCTCGATCGCGGCGGCCGTGCCGGCGGTCGCCACGACCTTGAAGCCCTGGTCGTGCAGCGTCTGCGCGATGGCGACGGCCGAGGCCTTGTCGGCGTCGGTGACCGTGATGAAGACCGTGCCCTCGGAGGGCAGCGGCGACCCCGCCGCGGCCTGCGCCTTGGCGAACGCGGTCGGGAAGTCGCGGGCCACCCCCATGACCTCACCGGTCGAGCGCATCTCCGGGCCCAGCAGCGCGTCCGAGCCGTCAAAGCGGTCGAACGGCAGCACCGCCTCCTTGACCGAGACGTGGCCGCCGTTCATCGGGTCGGCGGGAAGCTCGAGGTCGGCGATCTTCTCGCCCAGCATGATCCGGCAGGCCATCTTGGCCAGCGGGATGCCGATCGCCTTGGAGACGAACGGGACGGTGCGCGAGGCCCGGGGGTTGGCCTCGATGACGTACAGCTCGCCGTCGTGGATGGCGTACTGCGCGTTCATGAGCCCGACCACGCCCAGGCCGAGGGCGATGCCCGCGGTGTGCTCGCGGATGCGGTCGAGCATCGCCTCGCCCAGCGAGTGCGGCGGCAGGACGCAGGCGCTGTCGCCGGAGTGGATCCCGGCCTCCTCGACGTGCTGCATGATCCCGCCGACCCAGACCTCGCTGCCGTCGCAGAGCGCGTCGACGTCGACCTCGATCGCGTTCTCCAGGAAGCGGTCGAGGAAGATCTCCGCGCGCTGGACGCCGGGCGCCGGCGCGTGGCGCTCCAGGTAGTCCGCCAGGCCGTCGCGGGAGTAGACGATCTCCATCGCGCGACCCCCGAGGACGTACGACGGACGCACGAGCAGCGGGAAGCCGACGGTGTCGGCGGCGTCCAGCGCGGCCGCCACCGAGTGGGCGGTGGCGTACGGCGGGGCCTTGAAGCTGAGGCGGTCCAGGAGGTCGCCGAAGCGCCCGCGGTCCTCGGCCAGGTCGATCGCATCGACGCTGGTGCCGAGGATCGGCACGCCGGCCTCCATGAGCCCGGCGGCGAGCTTCAGCGGCGTCTGGCCACCGAACTGGACGATGACCCCCTCGGGCTTCTCGACCTCCAGGACGCCGAGCACGTCGTCCAGCGTCAGCGGTTCGAAGTAGAGCCGGTCGGAGGTGTCGTAGTCCGTCGAGACGGTCTCGGGGTTGCAGTTGATCATCACCGCGTCGCGGCCGGACGCGCGCACCGTCATCGCCGCGTGGACGCAGCAGTAGTCGAACTCGATGCCCTGGCCGATGCGGTTGGGTCCTGATCCGAGGATCACGACGGAGGCGTTGTCGCCGCGCTGCACCTCGTGCGCGGCCTTGCGCTCCCAGCCGGAGTAGAAGTACGGCGTGGTCGCCGCGAACTCCGCCGCGCAGGTGTCGACGGCCTTGAAGCAGCGCTCGCCCGCGAAGGTCTCGTCGGGGTGCAGGGCCAGGTCCTGCAGCTCGCGCAGGAACCACGGGTCGATGTTCGTCGCCTCCTGCACCGCCTCAAGCGTGACGCCGCGGCGCAGCGCCTCCAGCAGGATGTCGTAGCGGTCGCTGGACGGGCGCAGGAGCGACTCGAGAAGTACGTCGGTGGCCATCGACGCCACGTGCGGCACGGTGTCCAGCTCACGCGAGCGCATCGCCTTGGCGAAGGCCTGGCCGAAGGTCCGTCCCATCGCCATGGCCTCGCCCACGCTCTTCATGTGCGTCGAGAGGACCGAATTCGCGCCGGAGAACTTCTCGAAGGCGAAGCGCGGCCACTTGACGACGACATAGTCGATCGTCGGCTCGAACGAGGCCGGCGTGAGCTTCGTGATGTCGTTGTCGATCTCGTCCAGCGCGTAGCCGACGGCCAGTCGCGCGGCGATCTTCGCGATCGGGAAACCCGTCGCCTTGGAGGCCAGGGCGCTGGAGCGCGAGACACGGGGATTCATCTCGATGATGAGGATCTCCTCCGTCTCGGGGTTGACGGCGAACTGCACGTTCGAGCCCCCCGTCTCCACCCCCACGGCGCGGATGACGGCGATGGCCTGGTCGCGCAGTTGCTGGTAGAGGTGGTCGGTGAGCGTCTGCTGGGGGGCGACCGTGACGCTGTCGCCGGTGTGGACGCCCATCGGATCGATGTTCTCGATCGAGCAGACGATCACGACGTTGTCGTTGTGGTCGCGCATGACCTCCAGCTCGAACTCGCCCCAGCCGATGACCGACTGGTCCAGCAGGACCTGCGTGATCGGCGAGGCCGCCAGCCCCTGCGCCACGATCCGCGTGAACTCCTCGTGCGTGTACGCGATGCCGCCACCGCGCCCGCCGAGCGTGAACGCGGGACGCACGATGACCGGCAGCCCAAGCGACTCCAGGACCGCCTCGGCCTTCGCCGCCGTGGTCGCGATGGCGGACTTGGGCATCTTCAACCCGGCCTTGGCCATCGCCGCGCCGAAGAGATCGCGGTCCTCGGCGCAGCAGATCGCGTCGTAGTTGGCCCCGATGAGCTCGACGCCGAACTCCTCCAGCGTGCCGTCCTCGTGCAGCGCCTTGGCGAGGTTCAGTGCCGTCTGACCGCCGAGCGTCGGCAACAGCGCGTCCGGGCGCTCCCGGGCGATGACCTGGCGGACGGGACCGGGCAGCAGCGGCTCGACGTAGGTCGCGTCCGCGAACTCCGGGTCCGTCATGATCGTCGCCGGGTTGGAGTTGACGAGGACGATCTCGTAGCCCTCCTCGCGCAGCACCTTGCATGCCTGCACGCCGGAGTAGTCGAACTCCGCCGCCTGCCCGATGACGATCGGGCCCGACCCGAGGATCAGGATCTTCTTGATGTCGTCGCGGCGGGGCACTAGGCGTGTCCTTGGGTCGTCGTCTTGTCGCCGCGGACGGCGTTCAGGAACCGGTCGAACTGGTACAGCGCGTCGTTCGGGCCGGGCCCCGCCTCCGGGTGGTACTGGACGGTCGCGGCGGCGACGTCCATGAGCTGCAGCCCCTCCACCGTGCGGTCGTAGAGGTTGACGTGCGTCAGCGCCGCCTCGCCGAAGTCGGTGCTCCAGCGGACCGGCTCGTCCGCCTCGATCCGCAGGCCACCGTCCGGTGCCTGCACCGCGAAGCCGTGGTTCTGCGAGGTGATCTCGATCTTGCCGGTCTGCAGGTACTTGACCGGGTGGTTGCCGCCGCGGTGGCCGAAGGGCAGCTTCGTCGTCTGCAGACCCACGGCGCGGCACAGCAGCTGATGCCCCAGGCAGATCCCCCACACCGGGCGCTTGCCGATGAGCTCGCGGACGGTGTCGACGATGTGGTCCAGGGCGGCCGGATCGCCGGGGCCGTTGGCGAGGAAGAAGGCGTGTGCGTCGGTGGCCAGCAGCTCCTGCGCGCTGACGCTGCACGGGTAGAGCGTGACCTCGGCGCCGCGCGCGGTCAGGTGGCGCACGATCGAGCCCTTGATGCCGGTGTCGATTGCGGCGATGCGCACGTCCCCGCCGTAGCCGACGGTGTGCGCCTGCGCCGGTGTGACCTCGCGCGCCAGGTCGCGTCCGACCATCGACGGCTCGGCGGCGATGAGCTCGCGGGCCTCGGCCTCGCTGACGCGGGCCGGGAAGACGCCGCCGCGCATCGCGCCGGCCACGCGGATGTGCCGGACGAGCTCGCGCGTGTCCACGCCGCTGATCGCCGGGACGCCGCAGTCCAGCAGCCAGTCCAGCCAGCCGCGCTCGGCCTCAGGGGCGTCCTCGCGGTTGACGGCGGCGCGCATGATGACCGCCCGCGCCCAGATCCGTTCGGACTCCATGGCGCGCTCGCTCACGCCGTAGTTGCCGATGTGCGGGTAGGTGAAGGTGATGAGCTGACCCGCGAAGGACGGATCGGTCACCGACTCCTGGTAGCCGGACATGCCGGTCGTGAAGACGACCTCGCCGACGACATGGGTGTCGGCGCCACAGGCGTCGCCGTCAAAGCGCGTGCCGTCCTCCAGGAGCACGTAGGCGGTGGGTGCAGATGGCTTCGTCATGCGGTGCGCTCCGGGGTGGGGACGGCGGTGACGCTGAACGCGCGCTCGCGGTAGGCGACGCTGCCGGCGGCGAGCGTCATGAGGACACGGCCGCGCAGGCGGCGGCCGGCGAAGGAGCAGTTGGCCGAGCGCGACTCGTAGCCGTGCTCACCGACCTGCCACACCTGGTCGGTGTCGACGAGCGTGAGGTTGGCCGGCTCGCCCACGGCGATCCGCGGGAGCGGCAGGTCGAGCAGGCTGCCGCCGACCGTGAGCTTCTCGACGACGAGCTCCAGGCTCAGCACGCCGGGCAGCACGAGATCGGTGAACACGGAGGCGAACGCAGTCTCCAGGCCCGTGGTGCCCATCGGTGCCTGCTCGAAGGGCACCTCCTTCTCATCCCGCGCGTGCGGGGCGTGATCGGTGGCGATGCAGTCGATCGTGCCGTCCTTGAGACCGGCGATGAGGGCCTGACGGTCCTCTTCCGTGCGCAGCGGCGGGTTCATCTTCATCCGCGTGTCCATCGTCCGCACCGCCTCGTGGGTGAGCGTGAGGTGGTGCGGTGACGCCTCGCAGGTGACCTGGATGCCCGCGGCCTTGGCGGCGGCGACCGCCTGCACCGACTCGATGGCCGAGAGGTGCTGCATGTGCACGCGCCCGCCCTCGTAGCCCGCGATGGCGCAGTCGCGCGCCACGAGCGTGGATTCGCTGATCGAGGGGATCCCCGCGATGCCGAGCAGCGCGCTGATGGCGCCCTCGTGCATCGCGCCGGCGCTGCTGAGCGTCGGATCCTCCTCGTGCAGGGCGAGCACCCCACCGCACAGGCGCTGGTACTGCAGCGCTTTGCGGAGCATCCCCGCGGATACGACCGGCTTGCCGTCGTCGGTGAAGCCGAGCGCGCCCTGGGCGCGCAGTTCGGCCATCTCGGTGAGCTCCGTGCCGTTCATGCCCACGGTGATCGCCGGCATGAAGCCGACCGGGATGCGGGCGTCGCGCGCCGCGGCGTCGCGCAGCGACCGCAGGATCGGTGTGGAGTCGGTGACGGGGCTCGTGTTCGGCATCGCCACGACCGCGCAGAACCCACCGGCGGCCGCCGCGCGCGTGCCGGATTCGAGGTCCTCCTTGTGCTCCTGACCCGGGGTGCGCAGGTGCACGTGCGGGTCCACGAACGCCGGGAACAGGCGACGGCCGCTGGCGTGCACGGTCTCGGTGCCATCGGGCGGCTCGAGGGTGCCGGGCTCTGCGATCCGGGCGATGACACCGCCGCGGACCAGGACGTCGTGCGGGCCGTCGAGGCCCTCGCGTGGGTCCAGGACGTGGGCATGGCGGATGAGGATCTCCGCGGCGGGTGCGGGCGCGCGGACGAGGGGATCGATGAGGTTCATGGTGTGTCGCTCAGGCCAGTTGGGGTTCGGGGGCGGGCTGGGGCGCACGGGCGCCGGCGAGCACCTCGTAGAGAACGGCCATGCGGACGACGACGCCCGCCTGGACCTGGGCGAGGATCGCAGCCTGCGGCGAGTCGACGACCTCGCCTGACAGCTCGACGCCGCGGTTGACGGGTCCGGGGTGCATCAGGACCTGGCGGGGCAGCAACCGGCGTCCGTTGATCTGGTAGACGGAGGCGTACTCACGCAGCGACGGGATCCACGCCTGGTCCATGCGCTCGTGCTGCATCCGCAGCGCGTAGATCACGTCGGCGTCCGGCAGATCGGTCAGCGAGTACCGGATGTCGCAGCCCATGGCCTCGATCCCGCGTGGGATGAGCGTCGGCGGCCCGCAGACGGTCACCAGGGCACCCATCTTCTGGAAGGCCAGGATGTTCGACCGGGCCACACGCGAATGCAGCACGTCGCCGACGATCCAGATCTTTGCGCCGTTGATGTCCCCCAGGCGCTGACGCAGGGTGTAGACGTCCAGCAGCGCCTGGGTCGGGTGCTCGTGCTTGCCGTCCCCCGCGTTGACGATCGCCGCGTCCGTCCAGCCGGCGACGAGCTCGGCGGACCCGGCCCACGGCGTGCGGATGACGATCGCGTCGGGGCGGTGGGCGCTCAGCGTCAGGACGGTGTCCTTGAGCGACTCGCCCTTCTCGACGCTGCTGCCGGAGGACACGAAGTTGACGACGTCCGCGCTGAGCCGCTTGGCGGCGAGCTCGAAGCTCGACCGCGTCCGGGTCGAGGCCTCGTAGAAGAGGTTCAGGACCGTGTGGCCGCGCAGCGCCGGGACCTTCTTGATCTCGCGGTCGGACGCGCTCGCGAACGAGGCGGCGCGCTCGCAGATGCGCTCGATGGCGACGCGGTCGAGGTCCTCGATGGAGAGGAGGTGCTTTATGGCTTTGCTGCCTCCGGGGTCGTGATGGTGACGCCGTCTTCCCCGTCGAGCTCCTGGACCGCGACGTTGACGCGCTCCTCGCGGGAGGTCGGGAGGTTCTTGCCGACGTAGTCGGGGC
>JAOPZJ010000005.1 GCA_025964155.1 Solirubrobacterales bacterium | reverse complement strand
GCGCGCTTCAGGCCCTCGGGACGGCACACGACGATGCGGCAGCCGCCGTGGAGCGGGCCGAGCAGGCTACCGCCGCAGCGGCGCAGTCCGCCGCGCGGGCCGAGGACGCGTCGGGTGCGGCGGGCTTTCAGAGCGTCGACGATGCGTCCTCCGCGGTGCTTGGCCCCGCGCAGATGGGGGAGCGCGAGGCGTCGATCCGCCGGCACGACGAGGGGTTGGCCGAGCGCCGGCGGCTCGTGCACGACCCCGAGCTGCTGGCGGCCGTCGCGTCGGGCGAGCCCGATGAGGCCGCGGCGATGACCTTGGCCCGTGAAGCGGCCGCCTCCGACGCGGAGGCCGGGCGGTCCCTTGAACGCATCCGCGGGCGCGCGGAGTCGCTGCGAGCCCTGCGACGCGAGCTCGAGCGCCGCCTTGCGGCGCACGGCCCGGTCGCCACCGAGGCCGCGATGGTGCGCGCGCTCGCGACGCTCGTCGATGGCACCTCCTCCCAGAACCGCAAGCGCATGCGCCTGCGGGCCTACGTGCTGGCGGCGCGCCT
Source organism: Solirubrobacterales bacterium (assembly GCA_025964155.1). Taxonomy (GTDB): domain Bacteria; phylum Actinomycetota; class Thermoleophilia; order Solirubrobacterales; family Solirubrobacteraceae; genus Paraconexibacter. Next base: position 9,096 of record JAOPZJ010000005.1, on the reverse strand, counting down.
GGAGGAGATCGCCGCCGCCGCCTCCGTCCGCCTGAAGATCATGACGGCCGGCCGCTACGCGCTGGCTCACGACGACGAGCGCGCGTCGCGCACGACCCGCAGTGGCCTGGGGCTGCGGGTCGTCGACGGCTGGACCGGTCGTGATCGCCACCCGTCATCGCTCTCGGGCGGTGAGACCTTCCTCGCCAGCCTCGCCCTCGCCCTGGGCCTGGCGGATGTCGTCGCCGCCGAGGCGGGTGGAGCCCGTCTTGAGACGCTCTTCGTCGACGAGGGCTTCGGGTCCCTGGACGAGCGCGCGCTGGACGAGGTGCTCGACGTCCTGGACCGCCTGCGCGACGGTGGCCGCGCGGTCGGTGTCGTCTCACACGTCGCCGAGCTGCGTCAGCGCATCACCGCGCAACTGCACGTCGTCAAGGAGCGCGACGGCTCCCGCGTGGAGCAGGCCGCCTAGGGCGCCTTACGGCCTGCGGCCGGCGGCACCGGCCTGGCGACCGCGCCACCACCGCCGCAGGCCCTCGAGCTGGTGGTGCAGTGGCTGGGCGCTGGGCTTGCGGCGCTGGATGCGCCCGAGCGCCTCGTCGGGCTCCACGCCCACGTGGAGCGCCAGGACGCCGGCCGCGACGGTCGCCGATCGCTGCCACCCGGCCCGGCAGTGGATGTAGACCGTCTCGCCGGATTGCAGCCACGGCACCGCGATGCTCGCGCCCTGCTCCAGCAGGCCCGGCATGACCTCGCTGTAGTCGGCGACCTGGAGCCGGTGCTCGTGCACGCCGTGCTCGGCGTACGCGGCCTCGACCTCCATGCGCTCGCCGTCGCCGTACTCCTCGTCGTGGCACAGGTTGAGCACGCACGTCACGCCCGCCTCGGCCGCCAGCCGCTCCACGTCACCGGCGTCCAGCGGATACGCGCCGGTGACGAGGCCGTGGCTTACCGGCCGGAAGCCGTAGGTCTCGAACCAGTGCGACACGACCGCCACCGTAACCAGGTCGGGCCGGGTTCGGAACCCATGGCCCGGCGAAAATGCCGCACGGTCCGCCCAAATGGCCTCCACGGGGCGCCGACTGTTCCCCTTGACGATGGTCGCGGCCGGGTCGCGGCCGGGGAGGACCGCGCTAGGTTCGATCCATGGACGAGCTCGCCACCGCGCTCATGGACGCCGGTGGCGTGCGTGCGCCGCGGGAGCGCGGTGCGCAGCTGCGGCGGCTCCTCGGCGCGGAGCTGCAGCGTGGCGCCACCGACCTCCAGCAGGCCCGCTCGGGGTACGAGCAGCCCGTCTGCGTCGCGATCGCCGCGGCACCCGACGGGCGCGGCCTGCGCGCGGTGCTGCCGGTCGATCCGGCCCTGCGGGCCGATCCGCACGCCATCGCCGAGCGCCCCTGGCTGCTGACCGCTGCGACCGTGGGTGCGCTGGTGGAGGCCGGGGCCCGTCGCGAGCTCACCGCCGGGCGCTCCGGTGCGCACCTCGCGCTCGCCCTGGCCGGCGACTGCGACGCCGAGCTCGCCGCCCTGGCGTTCGAAGAGCAGGCGGTGAGCGTCGACCGCCTGCGGGCGCGGGCGCTGGCCGTCCCCGCCCACGTGCTGGAGGACATCGACGACCTGCGACAGCCGATCGGTGCCGGCCATCCGCTGCTCGTGGCCCGTGAGGTGGCCCGGCAGGGGGGACGACCCGCAGATCCCGAGTCCGTGCAGGCCCTGGAGGAGACGGTGCTGGCGCTGCTTGCGAGCGGTCCGGACTCCGCCAGCACGCGTCCCCACGACGATCCCGATCCCGCCCGCCGCGTGGCGCGTCGCATCTTGCAGCGCCTGGCGGGGATGGGGAAATGGGGTGGCTACCACACGGAGTTCGCGCACCTGGCGCGCGGCTTCGCCCCGAGCGATCGCGCGCTCGCGGCCGCGGTCGGCGAGGCCCTGCTGGACGCGGGCCTGCTCGTGGAGAAGCCGAGCGTCGGTCAGCGACACGTCTTCCTGGATCCGAGGCGAGCGGCTGACATCCACGCCCTCACCCAGCGGGGCGAGACGCCCGCTGGACTCGTGTTGCCAAAAGTCTGACCGGCGTCCGCGCGGCCCGGCGCGGACGAGAGCCGTTCACATAGGATCCCCTGATGTGAACGTCATCGGACAGCTGAGCAACAAGGTCCACCTCGTGAAGACCCTGGCGGAGACCGGGATCGTGCGCCCGACGCGCCCGGACAAGCTCGTGCGCACCCTCCTGGCGCTCACCACATGGGGACCGACGCCGGCGGCCGGCTACACCGCCTCGGCGATCCGCTACCCGAACGCCACGGCGATCATCGACGAGCTGGGCACCCTGACCTTCCAGCAGGTTCACGAGCGCACGAACGCGCTCGCGAGCCAGCTCGCAAGCCGTGGCGTCAAGGAGGGCGACGCGATCGCCATCCTCGCCCGCAACCACCGCGGCTTCATCGATGCGGTGGTCGCGTGCTCCAAGCTCGGCTGCCACGCGCTGTTCCTCAACACGATGTTCGCCGGCCCCCAGATCACCGACGTCTGCGACCGCGAGCAACCCGCGGCGATCATCTACGACGAAGAGTTCCGCGACCTCGTGCAGGACGCGCTGAAGGGCCGCAAGGGCTTCGTCGCCTGGGCCGACGGCGACGTCGAGCACAGCGATCCGCTCATCGAGGACCTCATCGCCCGCGGCGACACGCGCAACATCTCGCCGCCGTCGGAGAAGGGCCGTGTCGTGATCCTGACCTCCGGCACGACCGGCACGCCGAAAGGCGCCAACCGCAAGCAACCCGAGTCGCTGGAGCCGGCGGCCGCGCTCTTCAGCAAGATTCCGCTGAAGGCGCTGGAGCACACGCATATCGCCGCTCCGATGTTCCACTCGTGGGGCTTTGCGCACTTCACGCTCGGCATGGGTCTCAGCTCGACGCTCGTGCTGCGGCGCAGGTTCACCCCCGAGGACATGTTGCAGGCCGTGGCCGAGCACGAGTGCACGGCACTGTGCGTCGTCCCCGTGATGCTGCAGCGCACGATGGAGCTCGACGACGCCGTCCTCGCCAAGTACGACGTCAGCAGCCTGCGGGTCATCGCCGCCAGCGGTTCGGCGCTGCCCGGCGAGCTCGCGACACGGGTCATGGACCTCTTCGGCGACGTGCTCTACAACCTCTACGGCTCCACCGAGGTCGCCTGGGCCACGATCGCGGAGCCCTCCGATATGCGCGCGGCGCCGGGCACCGCCGGCTCACCGCCCCGCGGCACGGTCGTCAAGCTCTACGACGATCAGGGCAAGGAGGTGCCGCGCGGCAAGACCGGGCGGATCTTCGTCGGCAACGAGATGATGTTCGACGGGTACACCGGTGGCGGCAACAAGGAGCTCATCCAGGGCCTCATGTCGACCGGAGACGTCGGGCACTTCGACGCGGCCGGCCGCCTCTTCGTCGACGGCCGCGACGACGAGATGATCGTCTCCGGTGGCGAGAACGTCTTCCCGCGCGAGATCGAGGACCTGCTCGCCGACCACGAGGCGGTGGAGGAGGCCTCGGTGCTCGGCGTCGACGACGCGGAGTTCGGCCAGCGGCTGAAGGGCTTCGTCGTCGTGCGGTCCGGTCACGAGGTGACCGAGGCCGACCTCAAGGCCCACATCAAGGCCCACCTGGCCTCCTACAAGGTGCCGCGTGAGATCGCGTTCATGGACGAGCTGCCGCGCAACGCCACCGGCAAGGTCCTCAAGCGGGAGCTGAAAGAGCTCTAAAGGCAGCCCCTGGCTCGCCAGGGCCGTTGTTCTACCCTCGGTGCATGGCTCCACGTACCGACACGCTCGACCTGGCGCCGCTGAAGCTCCTTCCCGGGGACGGTCGGCGGCTCGAGCTCGAGGTGGGCCTCGGCGACCTGACGTTCGGTGAGGACACCTACCGGGCCGAGCCTCCGCAGATCCCCGTGGTCCTCGACCTCTCGCGGATGACCGGCGGCGGCTGGGCCCTGCGCCTGCGCTTCTCCGCCTCACTGGTCGGTCCGTGCATGCGCTGCCTGGAGCCCGCCTCGCCCACGACGTCGGTCGACACGCGTGAGGTGGACGCCGTGGGCGGCGGCGAGGAGCTGACCAGCCCGTACGTCGAGGACGACGTCATCGACATGCACAGCTGGGTCCGCGACGCGTTCGCGCTGGCGCTGCCCCCGCTCGTGATCTGCCGTCCCGACTGCGCCGGCCTGTGCGCCGAATGCGGCGAGAACCTCAACGAGCATCCGGAGCATGCCCACGAGAAGGGCCCGGACCCCCGCTGGAACAAGCTGCGCGAGATCACCTTCGAATGACCTGGTCCGCGGTCGTCGCGTACACGGGCCTCATCGCCCTGCTGACGATCACGCCGGGTGTGGACATGGCGCTGGTGGCGCGCAGCGCGCTCGCGGACGGGCGCCGTGCCGCGGTGGGTGCGGCGGCCGGAATCGCGACGGGCACGATGGTGTGGGGAACCGCCAGCGCACTCGGCGTCGCCGCGGTGCTCGCCGCGTCGGCCACCGCCTACGACGCGCTGCGCCTGGCCGGTGCGGTCTATCTCGTGTGGCTCGGGTGCAGCACGTGGCGCCGGGCGCGGACCCACGCCGCCGTCGCCGTCGACGCGCCGGCCCGACCGCGGTCCCGGCGGCGGTCGGCCTACCTGCTGGGCCTTGCCTCCAACCTCGCGAACCCGAAGATCGTCGTCTTCTATTCGACGGTCCTGCCGACGTTCATCCCAAAGGACGCGTCCGTCCTGCTGTGGACCATGGTCTTCGCCGGCATCCACGCCCTCCTCGGGCTCCTGTGGCTGTCGTCCTACGCCTGGCTGCTCACCCGCGCCCGTGCGGTCGTCGACCGCCCCGCCGTCCGCGCCGCACTGGACCGCGTCACGGGCACGGTGCTCGTGGCGTTCGGCTTGCGGCTGGCGGCGGAGCGGTAGCCGAGCGCGTGGGCCGCGGCTGTGGGCCGTGAGCGCTGACGCGATGGGGCGCCAGCCAGCCGATGTCCCCACAGCTGCCACCGCGCCGTTTGTCCCCCGCCACCGACGTCCGTTCGTCCCCGTCCTGGCGGGGAGAAATGGACGCCGGTCCCCAGCTGGCTACAGATAAGCCCCGCTCGGGAGGTACGGCGCCAGCGGGCCGATGTGCCCCCGGACGAAGACCGGACCGTCTGTGCTGAGCGCCAGCCGCGCCCGCAGGCACGCCGCGATCACCCAGTCGTTGCCGGCGGTGATGAAGTCCACGTGGACGCTGCCGCCGGGCGGCGCGGCGCCGAAGGCCGACCACAGCAGGTCGGTCGCCGCCTCGTCGTCGGTGGCGGCCAGCAGCGCGGGAGCTCCTTCGAAGTGGACGACGAACCCGCGCCCCGGAACGACGAGCAGCTCGCCGCCGAACTCGAGGTAGCGCTCGAGGTCGCCCGCGTGCGACGCGCCGCGGACGAAGCGCGAGGCCCGGTCACACGTCGCAACGTCCTCCTCGTCCTGCAGGTCGCCGGGGCGGGCCTGCGGGCCGGCGGGCAGCGCACGCCGGTCCAGGACCCCGGCGGCGGAGACGCAGGGCAGCAGCCGGAAGCCCGCCAGCGCGTAGCGGCGCATCGCGGCGGGATGCTCGCTGGACAGGATGATGCCGCCGCGTGTGCCGTCCCCGTAGGCCAGGGCGGGGGCGAAGACCTTGCTGCCGACGCCCTTGCCGTGGTGGTCGGGGGCGACCCCGAAGAGGCTGAAGCCCCACACGTCCTCGCGGATGAGCGACAAGGCCGTGCCCACGATCGTGCCGTCCAGCTCGGCGACCCAACAGCCGCCGGGGTCCGTCCGCTGCAGGTGGGCGACGCGGGCGCGCCCCCGCGCCAGGCGTCGTTCGTCGTTGACGGGGCGGAACTCCTCCGGCCACAACGGCGCCAGCGCGGCCCACGCCACGGCATCGGCGACGTCGACATCGGCGGGCAGCAGCGGGCGGATGATCACATCGTCGGTCATGGGCGCAAGTCAAGCACGACCGCGATCCTCTACCCTCAGTACCGCCATGGCCGTCCCGAAGCAGAAGCAGTCGCACTCGCGCACCACGAAGCGTCGCTCGCAGCACAAGCTGACTGCGCCGACGTACAACGCGTGCCCCCAGTGCCACACCCCTCGTCGTCCGCATCGGGTCTGCCCGACGTGCGGCACCTATGGCGGCAAGACCGTCATGGCCACCGACGCCGAGTAGTCGGCGCGCGCCACGCCGGGCGTCGTCCCGGGGTGAGCGGAACGGGCGAGCCCAGCATGCCTGACGTTACGATCGCGGTTGACACCAACGGGGCCGACCTCGGCCCTGCGGAAGTCGCGGCCGGCGCTGCCATCGCGGCCGCCCAGGGCGTCCGGATCATCCTCTTCGGACCGGCCGACGCCATTGGCGCGGTCCCGGACGGCGTGCGTGTTGTCAACGCTCCGGTTTCGATCGCGAAGGACCCCGACCCCGCACGGGCGGCTCGCTCGACCCCCGACGCGTCGATCGTGCTGGCGGCGCAGGCCGTGGCGGCCGGTGAGGCGGACGCCCTCGTCAGCGGCGGCTCCACCGGCGCGGCCCTCGCGGCCGGGCTGTTCAACATCAAGCGCGGGCGCGGGATCTACCGACCGGCCCTGGCGATCCCGGTCCCGATCCCCGGCCACCCGGTGACGCTGCTGGACGTCGGCGCCAGCGCCGAGGCCCGCCCTGAGCACCTCGTGCAGTTCGCGTTCATGGGGGCGGCGCTGGCCACCACCGTGCTCGGCGTCGAGCGGCCCCGCGTCGGGCTGCTCTCCAACGGCACCGAGGCGACCCGCGGCACCCCGGCGGTCCTCGAGGCCCACGCCGCCCTCACGCGGCGCGCCGCCGTCGGCGACCTCGAGTTCGTCGGCAACGTCGAGGGCAGCGACGTCACCAGCGGCGCCGCCGACGTCATCGTGACCGACGGCTTCACCGGCAATGTCGCGCTGAAGCTCATGGAAGGCGTGTCCCAGGTCCTGCTCGGGGCCGTCAAGGACGCCGCGCTGTCCTCGGCACGCGCGAAGGCCGGCGGCCTGCTGCTGAAGCCCGCGCTCGGCGCCCTGCGCGACGACCTGGATCCGGAAACCCCGGGCGGCGCGTACCTGCTGGGTCTGCGGCGCCTCGGCGTCGTCCCGCACGGGCGCTTCACGCGCTACGGCTTCTCGCAGGCGATCCTGCTGGCCGCGCGCGGCGTGACCGGGGACGTCGTGGGCACGACACATGCGGCGCTGGAGGCGGCCGGGGCGCTCAAGCAGGCACCGCGACCGTCGTCCGACGGGGCCTCTAGCGTGTCCTCGTCATGACCCGTGAGTCCGTCTTCGCGCTGATCCAGGCCCATCTCGCCGACGAGCTGGACGCCGATCCCGCTGCCATCGACGAGAGCACGCGCTTCAAGGAGGACCTCGAGGCCGACTCGCTCGACCTGTACACGCTCGTCCAGGAGCTCGAGGATTCCTACGGCGTGAAGATGAGCGACGAGCAGGCCTCGCGGATCCTCACCGTCGCCCAGGCGATCGACTTCGTCCTCGAGCACGCGCCGTCGGCGTCCTGAGCCGCTGCGCCAGCTCGTCACACTCCTGGACGCCCTGCCGGAAGACCTGTACCGGCAGGTCTTCACGCACGCCTCGTGGACCGACAAGCGCGCGGACTCCTACGCCCGCCTCGCGTTCCTGGGAGACAGCGTCCTGGGCCTGGCGATCACGTCGCACCTGTACCCGCGCCTGGAGGCCGAGCGCTACGGCGCCGGCCGCCTGACGAAGATCCGCGCCCAGACCGTCTCCGGGGTGGCCTGCCGGGGCGTCGCCGAGCGCCTCGAGGTTCCGGCACGCCTGGCCGCCGCCGCACCCGCGGGCATGACCGCCGACGGGCTGAAGGACACCGAGCGCGTCCTGGCCTCGATCATGGAGGCCGTGATCGGCGCCTGCTACCTGCACAACGGGTACGAGCGGACCGCTGCCGCCGTCGTCGAGGCGTTCGGGCCGGAGATCACCGAGGCGCTCGACCATCCGATCGACTTCAAGTCCACGCTGCAGGAGCGCCTCGCCCAGCGCGGGGAGGTCATCTCGTACGCGGTCACCGCCGAGGAGGGCCCGCCGCACGAGCGCATCTTCGAGGTCGCCGCCGCGGTCGGCGAGCGCCCGGTCGGGACGGGGCGCGGCCGCTCGAAGAAGGCCGCCGAGCAGGCGGCCGCCCGCGCCGCCCTGACGCTCCTGGACGTCGATGCCGACGTCGTCGAGGACGGGGTCTGACGTGCACCTGAAGTCGATCACGCTCAAGGGCTTCAAGTCGTTCCCGGACCGCACCCGGCTGGACTTCGGCGCCGGTGTCTCGGTCGTCGTGGGGCCCAACGGATCGGGCAAATCGAACGTCACCGATGCCGTGCTTTGGGCGATGGGCGAGCAGTCGCCGGTCGCCGTACGCGGCCAGACGATGCAGGACATCATCTTCGGCGGTGGCCGCGGCGTCCAGGCGCGCAACCGCGCCGAGGTCGAGATCGTCCTGGACAACTCCGATGCGACGCTCGACATCCCGCTCGGGGAGATCTCGATCCTCCGCCGGCTGGACCGCAACGGGGACGGCGAGTACCGCCTCAACGGCGCCAAGTGCCGTCTCGTCGACGTCCTGGAGATCCTCTCGGACACCGGTCTGGGCAAGGAGATGCACTCCGTGGTCTCGCAGGGCCGTGTCGAGGGCATCGTCACCTCCAAGCCGAAGGACCGGCGTCTGCTCATCGAGGAGGCCGCGGGCCTCGGCAAGCACCGCAAGCGTCGCCGGCGCGCGCAGCTGAAGCTCGAGCGCACGCAGGACAACCTGGACCGCTCGCTGGATGTCGAGCGCGAGGCACGCTCCCGGCTGCCCCCGCACAAGCGCCAGGCCGAGGCCGCCGAGCTGCACGAGCGCCTGGAGCGCCAAACCACCGAGGCCCGCTGGGAGCTCGTGCGAGACACCGTCCGTGCCCGCCGTGCCGACCTCGCCACCGCCGAGGCGACCGCCGTCACGGCGCGGGAGGCCCGGGAGACGGCGCAGGCCGAGCTCGGCCTCGACGCGGCCCGGCGCGAGTCCGCCGAGCGCGCCCTCGCACAGCGCGGTGAGCATCGTGAGGTGCTCGTGCGCCGCGCCTCGCAGGCCCGC
>JAOPZJ010000444.1 GCA_025964155.1 Solirubrobacterales bacterium | reverse complement strand
CGCGCCCCCTCGGGCAGCGCGGTGACGAGCGAGCCGACCAGCTCGGAGACGGTCGAGCCGACCGCGACTCGCTCGACGTCGACGCCGACCAGCCGTGCGAACGCTGCGCGGGCGCGGTCGGTCGTCTGCCCCCAGTGCTCCCAGCTCGTGCGCCCGCCGTGCCACTCGGCCAGCGCGGACTGCAGCGCGTCCCACGCCGGCCGCGGCGGCAGTCCGTAGCTCGCGGTGTTGCAGTAGACGCCTGCGGGCTCCCACAGCGCACGAGCCTCCGCGATCGTCACGGCTCCATCATCGCAACCGCGGAACTGCCACGATGGCCATATGGCAGGAGACGCCCCCCAGCAGCCGCCCGTCGACAGCACCGCGCTGCTCGGCCCGACCGTGATCGAGGCCGCGATCGGCGCGCTCGCCCAGCGCAACCAGCACCACTTCGCGGCGATGGACGAGGAGGAGCGCGAGCAGGCGCTCGAGACCTGGCGCAACCTCGCCGGCGACGTCCTGGCGGCGGCGCATCACGCGCTGTTCGGCGGTCAGCCCCAGCCCAACCGCGCCGTCCTGGTCTTCGAGGACGGCGGCGGCGAGGAGATCGCGATCCACGCCTCGTTCACGCCGCAGCTCGAGGACATCGGCGACGGCCAGGTGGCCGGCACGCCCGCGCAGATCACGGCGCTGTCGCTGCTCGAGGGGCTGCAGACCGAGGGCGACGGAGAGCAGCAGGCCTAGGCGTCGACCGCCGGGGAGCACTCGACGACGTCGCCGCTCGTCGCCTGCTGGAGCAGGCGATAGAGCGTGTCGCGCTGCTCATCGTCGAGGGCGCCGAGCACGTCGTCCTCGACGGTGGCGAGCGCAAGCTCTGCCTGTGCGAGTCGCTTCGCCCCGGCCGTGGTGAGCTCGACGATGTGCCGGCGGCGATCCTCGTCCGAGCGCCGGCGCTCGATCAGCTTCTCGGCCTCGAGCTCGTTGAGGAGCCCGACGAGGTTGGTGCTGTCGATCTGCAGCGTCGTGGAGAGCGCCTGCTGCGTGCTGCCGCCGCCGTCGCGGAGCACGGTGAGTGCCACGAGATGGCGCTGGCGTAGTCCGAACGGGGCGAGCACCGACTCGACGCGCAGCCGCATGCGGCTCACCAGATGGGCGAGCAGCGCGGCGGACCGGTGCGTCGTCTCAGGCTGGATGACGGGAAGCGAGGCGATACGCACAGTGTAAGGCGCGCCCAGATCATTTCCGTGCTATCAATCGTTTGCCCTACACAAACCAATGCGTCAGGACAAACGACATGGCCCCTCAGCTCCTCCATATCGACTCGAGCATCCAGGGTGAGCGCTCGATCAGCCGCCGGCTCACCGCCCGCGCCGCGAGCGGCTGGCTTGCCGCCCACCCCGGCGGGACCGTCACGTACCGCGACCTGGGTGCCCACCCGCTGCCCCATCTCGATGCCGACGGTGGCCTCGCGCGGATGGTCGCGCCGGCGGAGCACACGCCCGCGCAGGCTGCCTCATGGGCGCTGAGCGAGGAGCTCGTCGACGAGATCAGGGCGGCCGACACGATCCTGCTCGGGCTCCCCGTCTACAACTTCGGCGCGCCCAGCACGGTCAAGGCGTGGGTCGATCACCTCATCGCTCGGGGCCTCTCACTGGATCCGGCGACCAACGAAGGGCTCCTCGGCGGGCGCGATCTCGTCGTGCTCGCCTCCCGCGGCGGTGGCTACGCGCCCGGCACCCCGCGCGAGGGGTGGGACCATGCCGAGCAGTGGCTGCCCCACGGCATCGCCCTGACGGGGCTGGTTCCGCGGTTCATCACCGCAGAGCTGACGCTCGCCGACGTGACCCCGGCGATGGCCGCGCTCAAGCCGCTGGCCGCGGAGAGCCTCGCGGCGGCAGAGCGTGCCGTCGACGCCCTCTGGGACGCGGAGGCCGTGGCGGCCTAGAAGGCTCCGATCTAGTCGACGAGCATCCGGCGTGGGTGCTCCGGATCGGAGCGGACCTGTCCGCGGGCATAGCGGCGCACCGTGTCGCACAGCAGCGCGTGCTCGAGCGGCTGCAGCACCGCGTGGACCTCGCTCTCGTGCCGGGCGGACGGCAGGTCCACGGCGCACTGGGCGAGGATCTGGCCGGTGTCGACGCCGGCGTCGACGAGGTGCACGGTGACGCCGAAGACCCTGACGCCGTAGTCGAGCGCCTGCTGGATCGCCCGGATCCCCGGGAAGGCGGGCAGCAGCGAGGGGTGCACGTTGATGAGGCGCCCGCTCCAGGTCCTCGTGAAGTCCGCGCTCAGCAGCGCCATGTACCCCGCCAGCACGACGAGCTGCACGCGCTGCTCCTGCAGCCAGGCGGAGATCGCGGCGTCGCGGGCGGTCCGGTCGGGATACGCGTCCTTCGGGAAGACGGCGGTACCGATGCCGGCCCGGCGGGCACGCTCGAGCGCCGGTGCCTGCGGATTGTCGGCGCCGACGGCCACCACCTCGGCCTCCGCGCCGTGCACCCCGTCCAGCAGCGCCTGCAGGTTCGTGCCCTCACCCGACGCCAGGACGGCCACTCGCAGGGGCGAACGACCGCCTTCCGCACCCACGTCGGCCATCACGCCACCAATCGGCCCTGCTGCGCGACGAGGCGCAGCTTGGGGTACATCCCGCCGGTGGACTCCAGTCGGCCCGCCTCGATGAGCGTGTCCACCCGTCCCAGGACGTCCGCGGCGGTGAGGTGATCGAAGGTCCCGTAGCCCGCCAGGCCGTCGTAGCTGTACTTCTCGATGACCTTCGAGCGGCCGCCGCGCAGGATCTCCACGACCCGGGTGCGACCCACGGCCGGGTTGGCGACCTGCACGACCTCCACGATCGCGTCGTCCAGCTCCGGGCCGTCCTCGGTGACCCCGGCATGATCGGCACCGCCCTTGGCCTTGACGCGGGCCCGGGTGGAGCCCGATGCCTTCGTCGCCTGGTGCACGGCCGCCGGGATGACGCCCGGATCGCAGACGTCACAGCAGGCGACCTCGGGGGAGGGCGGGCGCTTGTCCCCGAAGTGGCTGAGGATGCTCTGGCGGCGGCAGCCGCCGCCCTCGGCGAACGCCCACACCGAGCGGTACTGGCGCCAGCGGGCGCTCAGCGCCTCGGCGGTCAGCGTCCGGCAGGCGCTGAGCGCGCGAGCGTCGAAGGGGCCCAGCAGGCGTCCGCGCACCCGGTCCACCGGGGCGGGCGCGGGCTGCACGACGCCGGCCCGCGCCAGGGCGCCGATGATGCCCTTGATGCGGTCCTCGTCGTCGCGGCCGCTGCCGAGGTCGGCGACCGCGACGTCGTAGCGGTTGTCGACGGCCGCGGACTGGATGCGCTTGGCGACGCGCTGCAGCAGCGGGTCGTCGACCTCGCTGCGCTGGATGAAGAACACGTGCAGGCCCTTGTCCTTGCCGGCGGCGAAGAGCAGCGCCCGGGCCGGGGCGCCGTCGCGACCGGCGCGGCCGGCCTCCTGGTAGTAGGCCTCCAGCGAGGACGGCACGGTCTC
>JAOPZJ010000159.1 GCA_025964155.1 Solirubrobacterales bacterium | reverse complement strand
CGTCGTCCGCCAGCTCGAGGGGCCGGACCGGTTCGGCCGAGGCCTCGCGGCACGATCGAGCGGCTCGGCGCATCTGCATGCGCGCACCGCGCAGGCGGACCGGGTCGTCAAGTCGGTCTGTCCCTATTGCGCCGTCGGCTGCGGCCAGAACGTGTTCGTCAAGGACGAAAAGGTCATCCAGATCGAGGGTGACCCCGATTCGCCCACCAGCCGCGGACGGCTGTGCCCCAAGGGGTCGGCGACGCTGCAGCTGACGACCGGGAGCGCCCGCGAGCAGCAGGTCCTGTACCGCCGGCCGCACGGCACGGACTGGGAGCCGCTGGACCTCGAGACGGCGATGGACATGGTCGCCGACCGCGTCATCGCCACCCGCCGCGACACGTGGGAATGGGAGCATGAGGGCGTGGACGTGCGGCGCTCGATGGGCATCGCCCACCTCGGCGGCGCGACGCTCGACAACGAGGAGAACTACCTCATCAAGAAGCTGTGGACGGCACTCGGCGTCATCCAGGTCGAGAACCAGGCGCGGCTCTGCCACAGCTCGACGGTCGCCGGCCTCGGGACCTCCTTCGGCCGCGGCGGCGCGACGACGTTCCCGCGCGACCTGCAGCACGCCGACTGCATCGTCATCCAGGGCTCGAACATGGCCGAGGCTCACCCGGTCGCCTTCCAGTGGGTCATGGAGGCCAAGGAGCGCGGCGTGCCGGTCGTACACGTCGACCCGCGTTTCAGCCGCACGAGCGCCTTCGCCGACGAGTACGTCCCGCTGCGCGCCGGCACCGACATCGCGTTCCTCGGGGCGATCATCAACCACGTCCTGCAGCACGACCTCTACTTCGAGGAGTACGTGCGCGAGTACACGAACGCGTCCACGATCGTGCGCGAGGACTTCCGCGACACCGAGGACCTCGACGGCGTGTTCTCCGGGCTCGACCGCAAGGCGGCGACCTACAGCTTCGAGAGCTGGCAGTACGAGGGGGCGAGCGTCCGCGCCGCATCCGGGGACATGGACCAGGGCCATGACCTCGACGAGGGCGACCACGTGGACGAGCACGGCTCGACCGAGGCCGTGCGGGAATCCGCCCACGCCGAGTCGCACGGCTCCGGCGGCGCGCCGACCGGCATCGAGGGCGAGCCGCCGCGTGACCCCACGATGCAGCACCCGCGCTGTGTCATGCAAATCCTCAAGCGCCACTACTCGCGCTACACGCCCGAGGTCGTGCAGGAGCTGTGTGGCGTGCCGCCCGAGCAGCTGCGCCGCGTCTGCGACCTACTGACCGCGAACTCCGGCCGCGACCGCACCAGCGCCTTCGTCTACGCCGTCGGCTGGACCCAGCACACGGTCGGCACGCAGTACATCCGCGCCGCATCGGTGCTGCAGCTGCTGCTAGGCAACATCGGCAGGCCGGGCGGCGGCATCATGGCGATGCGCGGGCACGCCTCCATCCAGGGTTCCAGCGACATCCCGACGCTCTTCAACCTCCTTCCCGGCTACCTGCCGATGCCGCACGCGCACGAGCACCAGGGCCTCCAGGACCTCATCGTGGCCGACGCCGCCGAGAAGGGCTACTGGGCGCACATGGGCAACTACTACACGAGCCTGCTGAAGGCGTACTGGGGCGACGCGGCCACCCCGGAGAACGACTTCTGCTTCGACTACCTGCCGAAGATCACCGGCAGCCACGCGACGTACGACACGGTCATGAACCAGCTCGACGGCACGTGCAAGGGCTATTTCCTCCTGGGGGAGAACCCCGCCGTCGGCTCGGCCAACACGGGGCTGCAGCGCAAGGGCATGGCGAACCTCGACTGGCTCGTCGTGCGCGACTTCTCGCTCATCGAGAGCGCGACGTGGTGGAAGGACGGCCCGGACGTGCAGACCGGCGAGATGCGGACCGAGGACATCGGCACCGAGGTCTTCTTCTTCCCGGCCGCGGCCCACACCGAGAAGGACGGCACCTTCACCAACACCCAGCGGATGGTGCAGTGGCACCACCAGGCCGTCGAGCCCGCCGGCGACTGCCGCAGCGACCTGTGGTTCATGTTCCACCTCGGGCGCCGCGTCCGCGAGAAGGTCGCGGGGTCCACCGACGCGATGGACCGCCCGATCCTCGACCTCACCTGGGACTACCCCACCTCAGGGCCGCATGACGAGCCGAGCGCTGACGCCGTCCTGCGTGAGATCAACGGCACCGGCCCGGACGGTGCCCCACTGTCGGCCTACACGCAGCTCAAGGATGACGGGTCGACCTCCTGCGGCTGCTGGATCTACTGCGGCATCTACGCCGACGGCGTCAACCAGGCGGCGCGCCGCAAGCCCCAGCAGGAGCAGGACTGGATCGCCGCAGAGTGGGCGTGGGCGTGGCCGGCCAACCGCCGCATCCTCTACAACCGCGCCTCGGCCGACCCCGCCGGGCGCCCGTGGAGCGAGCGCAAGAAGCTGATGTGGTGGGACGCCGAGGCCGGCTCCTGGGCCGGCCCCGACGTGCCCGACTTCCCGCCCGACAAGGCGCCGGACTACACCGCACCGGAGGGCGCCACCGGCCCCGAGGGGCTGTCCGGCAGCGACCCGTTCATCATGCAGG
Organism: Solirubrobacterales bacterium; assembly: GCA_025964155.1. Taxonomy (GTDB): domain Bacteria; phylum Actinomycetota; class Thermoleophilia; order Solirubrobacterales; family Solirubrobacteraceae; genus Paraconexibacter. Next base: position 2,060 of record JAOPZJ010000159.1, on the reverse strand, counting down.
CCGACGGGCGCGGATGGCTCTTCGCGCCGGCCGGGCTGGCCGATGGCCCGCTGCCGACGCACTACGAGCCGCAGGACTCCCCCGTCCGCAACCCGCTCTACGCCCAGGGTCGCAACCCGGTCCGCAAGACCTATCCGCGCGAGGGCAACCGCTACCACCCCAGCGGCGACGAACCCGGCGCAGACGTCTTCCCCTACGTCGTCACGACCTACCGCCTGACCGAGCACTTCACTTCGGGCGGCATGTCGCGCTGGACGCCGTACCTCGCCGAGCTGCAGCCCGCGTTCTTCTGCGAGGTCTCCCGTGAGCTCGCCGCCGAGCGCAACCTCGAGCACAACGGCTGGGCCACCGTCGTCACCGCGCGCGGCGCCGTCGAGGCCCGCGTGCTCGTCACCGACCGCATGGTGCCGCTCCGGATCCAGGGCCGCACGCTGCACCAGATCGGCATGCCCTGGCACTGGGGCCCCAACGGCTACACGACCGGAGACGCGATGAACGAGCTGACCTCGATCTCGCTGGACCCGAACGCCCAGATCGAGGAGGTCAAGGCGCTCACCGCGGACATCCGGGCAGGGCGCCGGCCGCGCGGGGTCGCGCTGCCCGAGCTGGTCGCCGAGTACCGGCGGAGGGCCGGCATCGACGAGCGGACGGGGGTCGCGCCATGAGCTCGTTCGACCTGCTGAACATCGAGGCGTACAACCCCGCCCGGGAGTCCGGCTACGCCGACCCGCCCGCGCGCATGGGCTTCTTCACCGACACGTCGCTGTGCATCGGCTGCAAGGCCTGTGAGGTGGCGTGCAAGGAGTGGAACTCCGTGCCCGAGGACGGCCTGGACCTCACGGGTATGTCGTTCGACAACACGCAGACGCTCGACGCCAACAGCTGGCGCCACGTCGCGTTCATCGAGCAGCGCAAGCCGATGCGCTTCACCGATGCTCTTGCGCCCGCCGCCCCGGAAGGGGCGCGCACGGGCGCCATCCCGGCGACACAGGCCGGCGAGAACGGCGACTTTCGCTGGCTCATGGCCTCGGATGTGTGCAAGCACTGCACCCACGCCGCCTGCCTGGACGTCTGCCCGACCGGGGCGCTCTTCCGCACCGAGTTCGGCACCGTCGTCGTGCAGGAGGACGTCTGCAACGGCTGCGGCTACTGCGTCCCGGCGTGTCCCTACGGCGTCATCGACGTGCGTGAGGGGGACGGTCGCGCCTTCAAATGCACCATGTGTTACGACCGGCTTCAAGGCGGCCTGGAGCCCGCGTGCGCGAAGGCATGCCCGACGGACTCGATCCAGTTCGGGGAGCTGGACGAGCTGCGCGCCCGCGCGGGGGAACGCGTGGAGCAGCTGCACGCGGCAGGCGTCACCGACGCCCGCCTGTACGGCGAGGACCCGCGGGACGGGGTCGGCGGCGACGGCGCCTTCTTCCTGCTGCTGGACGACCCGGAGGTCTACGGGCTGCCGCCGGACCCGGTCGTCACGACGCGAGACCTGGCGGCGATGTGGCGCCACGCGGGCGCTGCTGCGGTCGGTCTGGTCGCCGCGACGGCGGCGGCCTTCCTGGGCTCGCGCGCATGAGCGTGGCGCACGGCGAGTCCGACCCGGCGTCCTACTACGGGCGGCCGGTCATCACCCCGCCGGTCTGGGCGGCCCGCGACATCGCGGGCTATCTCTTCTTGGGGGGTCTGGCCGGCGCGTCGTCCGTTCTCGCCGCGGGCGCGCACGCGACCGGCCGCCCGGCGGCGGCGCGCACCTCGAAGATCGGCGCGCTGGGCGCCATCAGCGTGTCGTTCGTGCTGCTGATCCACGACCTCGGGCGCCCCGCGCGCTTCGTGAACATGCTGCGGGTCTTCAAGCCGAGCTCGCCGATGAACATCGGCACCTGGCTGCTGAGCGCGTACGCGCCGATGGCCGGCGCTGCCGCCGCCAGCGACGTCACGGGCCGGGCACCGCGGGCGGGTGCGGCCGCGACCGTGGCGGCCGGCGCATTGGGCCCGGTGGTGGCGACGTACACGGCCGTGCTGTTTGCGGACACCGCGGTCCCGGCGTGGCACGACGGCCGCCG
>JAOPZJ010000421.1 GCA_025964155.1 Solirubrobacterales bacterium | reverse complement strand
GGCAGTGCGCCGGTGGCGCGACGCCCGCGTCGGGGAGGCGAACGAGGCGGCGGAGTGGCGCACGATCGCGGCCTGCGCCCCCGTGGGCCTGTTCCGCGCCGACGCCTCCGGCCAGTACACGTGGACGAACGCCCGGTACGGGAAGGTCACGGGACTCTCCACCGAGCAGGCGCTCGGCCACGGCTGGTTGCAGTCATTGCACCCCGGTGATCGACGGCACGCGCTCGGGCTGTGGCGCAAGGCCACGGCCTGCCAGGACGAGTTCTCACTCAGCGTACGATTCATACGCCCGGACGGATCCGTCGTCCGGGTGATCGTCGTGGCCACCGGGCTGAGCGGATCGCACCCCTCGGGTGGATGGGTCGGGGCCCTCGAGGACGAGACGCTGCGGTACGACACCGAGCGCGAGCTCACCAAGAGCCGTGCGCAGCTGGAGAGCATCCTCGGGGCCAGCGCGTCGGCGGTCTCCCTCAAGACGCCCAATGACCGCTTCATTCTCGCCAATCCCGCGTGCGCGAGTCTCTACGGCCGGCCGGCAGACGCGATCATCGGCGGCACCAGCACGGAGCTGCTCGGTGAAGAGTACGGAGCGCTCGTGCGCGACCTGGACCGCGCGGTGCTGGAGACCGGCGACGCGCGTCAGGACGAGCTCCACTTCCCGCACCCGGACGGCACGCTGCACTGCTGGCTGTCGGTGCGCTTCCCCGTCCGGGACGCCGACGGCATCCTCACGGGCGTCGGGGTGGTCTCGACCGACATCACCGAGCGCCGGCGCCTGGAACGCGAGCACGCCCACCAGCGCACGCTGCTGGAGGAGGCACAGCGGATCGCCCGGCTCGCCAGCTGGGAGTGGCAGGAGAGCACCGACGCGGTGTGGGCGACGACCGACTTCGGTCACGTGCTGGACGTGGTGGGTGGCAGCGGCTGGCAGACGGTGGACGAGTTCCTCGAGATGGTCGACCCCCAGGACCGTGAGCGCGTCCGGGCGCAGTTCGAACTCTCGAAGCAGGTCCTGGGGGAGTATGACGCGAGCTTCCTGGCACACTCCTCCTCCGGCGAGCCGCGCACGCTGCGCGCTCGCTGGCGCTCGGAGCGCCGCGACGGCGAGCTGACGATCCTCGGCAGCATGCAGGACATCACGCTGGAACGGTCGCGGGAACGCGCGCTGCTGGAGGCGGAGTTGGAGCTGCGCCTGACGTTCGACCACGCGCCGATCGGGCTGGGCCTGGCTGACCTGGAACTGCGGTGGACACGCGTCAACGCGGCGGTCTGCTCGCTGTTCGGCCGGCGTCCGGGCCAGCTGCTCGGACGGCCGGTGGACGAGGTCGTCATGCCGGAGGATCGCGGCCTGGACGGCGATCAGCTGCAGCGGATGCTCGCCGGTGAGCTGCCGGCTTACGAGGTCGAGAAGCGCTGCCTGGGCCCGGATGGCACGGCGATCCGCGTCGTGTTCTCGCTGACGATGGTCGGCGCCTCGGGCTCGCGACCGGGACATCTCATCGTCCAGCTGCTGGACGTCACCGCCAGGCGGGACCTGGAGCTGCGCCTGCAGGAGCTGGCGGAGACCGACCCGCTCACCGGGCTGGCCAATCGCCGTCGCCTGGACACCGAGTTGCAGATGGTGTCGGCCCGGCTGCGCCGCTCCGGCGAAGCGGCCACCGTGCTCATCGTCGACTTGGACGGGTTCAAGGCGGTGAACGACGAGCACGGACACGAGGTGGGCGACGCCGTGCTGCGGCTCGTCGCGCAGACGATCCGCCACCGGCTGCGCCAGACCGATCTCGTCGCTCGTCTCGGGGGCGATGAGTTCGCCGTCCTGCTCACCGACGCCACGGAGGAGGTGGCCACCCGCGTGGCGCAGGAGATCCTCGACGCCGTCCGCGTGGCCGGCGAGTCCGGGGAGCTGCCCATGACCCTGGCCGGCCCGCTGTCGGCATCGATCGGGATCGCACGGCTGTCCACCGGGGACGCGGCGTCGAGCACCGCGCTTCGCCAGGCGGACACCGCGTTGTACGTCGCCAAGCGGCAGGGTCCCGGGACGGTGCACGTCGCGGGCCCGACCGAGGACGCGCTCGTGAGGGCCTCGGACTCGGCGCGCGGGGGCAGCGCTTCACCCTGTGGGTGAAGGACTCCTGCCCTGCCGCTCCAGAAGGGGCCGACGACACTGTCGCCATGATCAAGACGCCCGGTTCGCTCCCGCGCCTGTGGATCGCTGCCGCCGCGACCGTCGGGGTGCTGTGCCTCCTGGCGACGGCGTCGTACGTCGCCCAGCGGCAGACGTCCGTTCAGAGCACCGCACAGCTCGTCCTCGTGCCGGCGGGGACCAACGCCGACGCCCGACTGCAACGCCTGCAGACGTTCAGCAACTCGGGAGTCGCCGGGACGTTCGTCGAGTACCTCAGTGCGGTCGGCTCGACGGTCGGCGGCGGTGACCTGACCGCTCGCGCGGTCCCGGACTCCCGCGTCATCGACCTGCGCTACGAGCGCCCGAGCGGGGCGCGACAGCAGTTGTCCCAGATGCTCACGACCGCGCTGGCCGGGCAGCAGTCGATCCTCGACGACTGGGAGGCCAGGACGCTGCGTCAGCCGAGCGCCGACGCGCCGGCAGGGCCGTCGGACCTCATGCTGGTGCTCGCGGGCGGCTTCCTCTCTGTCCTGGCGGCGCTGGCGACGTTCACCGCCTTGCGCGCGCTGCCACGCAAGGCTCCGCCACCGCCGGCCATCGCCGCTGAGGACGAACAGCACCCCGTGCCGGTCCCCGCCTTCGGCGACCATGAGGAGCCGCGGCTCGTGCAGCGCCGATGAGCGCCTGGAGCGGGGCGGTGCTCGCGCCGTGGCGCGCGCGCATGGCCACGGTCCTCCTGGCGGCGGGCGCCTCGGTCCTCAGCGTAGGGTTCGTCGTCGCGGTCCTGCGGGCGATGGGTCAGCCGGGGGCCACCACCTCGGTCCTCTTGCTGGCTCTGGGCGGCGCCTTCCTCGCCACCCGCCGGCCGGGCTGGGTCGTGCCGGCCTGGGTCGGCCTGACCTGGATGTCGATCGGCCAGCACTTCTACGGCGGTCTGCCGTCGCCCGTGCAGGTCGGGGGCATGGTGTTCGTCGCCTTCGGCCTGGCCCTGGTGCTCGTGGACCGCGGTCGCCCCGCGCCGCCGTTGCTGCTCGGCCTCCAGATCGCCGCCGCAATCGCGCTGCCCGCGGTCGCGGCGGCGCTGTTGTCTCCCGAGCACGCGTCGATCCCAAAGACGACGCTCGGCGACCTCGTGCTGTTGGCCGCCGTGGCACTGATGGTCCGCTCCTGGCGTGACGGCGAGCGGGTCGTCGTCGCGCTCGTGCTCGCCGGGATCGTGCTGGGGGTCGGCGGCGCCTACTCCGTGCTCGTGCACCCGACGGCGCTGTTCCCGCTGGACGGCGCCGACGCGGCCAAGAACATCCAGGCCGACAGGGCCGCCGGTCCCTTCGGCGAGAGCAACTTCTACGCGCTGTCGCTGGCGGTGCTCGTGCCCTTCGCGCTGCACCTGGCCGGACGCGGCGGCCTCTGGCGGCCGCTCGGCCTGCTCGGTGTGGCGGCGCTCGTGGCGGGCGTGCTGGCCAGCGGGTCACGTGGCGGCCTCATCGCGATCGGCGCCGCGCTCGTGGGACACGCGGTGTGGGCGGGGGCGGCGCGGACGTCGTCCGGCGCGCGGTCACGCCGTGTGGCCATCGTCGGCGTCCTGTGCATCGTCGGGCTGCTGCCCTTGTTCGGGCGCCAGGTGCAGGGCGCACAGACACGGGTGACCAGCGGCCGTGCGACCGAGAACCTGATCGCCGTACAGATGTGGGCCGATCATCCGCTCAGCGGCGTGGGCCCGCAGGTGTATCCGGTCCTGTATCGCGACTACGCCCGACGCATCGGTGATGACCCGCGGCCCGGGCGCGAGCCGCATTCCCTGCCGCTCGAGATCCTCGCCGAGCAGGGCGTGGCCGGTGTCGTCGGCTGGTCGCTCGTGCTCGGTCTGCTCGGGGGATTCGTCCGGCGCAGCGGCCTGACGGCGACGGCGCTGGGCCGCTCGACGGTGCTGGCGCTGCTCACCTACGGGTGCGGGAGCCTTTTCCTGCACGGCAGTCAGCAGCGCCTGCTCTTCCTCCTCATCGGGCTGACGCTGGCGCTCGCCGCGCTCGCGGCCCGGGGCGAGGGACGGTCAGGTCGTGACGGTCGCGGTCCGGCGCCGGGCACCGCGTAGGCGCCCGACGACGCTCCCGACGAGGCTCCCGAGGTCGCCCCACACCTGCGGCGCCGTCAGCCGGAGCGCGAGCGCCGCGCCCGCCATGCCCGCGACGATGCCGGTCGTGAGGGCCGGCAACGTCAGCGCCGGCCAGCCCAGACGCACGCCGCCCGCGGCGGCGACCACGCCGAGCGCGGCGGCCACCCCGGGCGCG
>JAOPZJ010000388.1 GCA_025964155.1 Solirubrobacterales bacterium | reverse complement strand
GGCGACGCCGACCATCGCCCAGTCCTCGGCCCGGCGGGTGAACTTCTGGTACCCGTGGCCGTAGCCCTCGAGGGTGGGCAGGTGCACCTCGGTGATGATCTCCAGCGGGTCCAGTGCCGTGGTGAGGTAGTCCAGGAAGAGGTCCTCGCCGGCGATCTCACGGGCCCCGTCCGGGCCCATCGCGGTGACCGATCCCTCCAGCGTGAGCAGGACGGTGGGCAGGTCGCTGGCCGAGTCGCCGTGCGCGAGCGAGCCGCCGATCGTGCCCCGGTTGCGGACCTGCTGATCGGCGATGCCGGCCGCCGCGTGCGAGGTGAGGCCCAGATCGTCGTGCCGGTCCTGCAGCTCGGCGTGGCGGGTCATCGCGCCGATGCGCCAGTGGCCGTCCTGACGCTGCACGCCGCGCAGTCCCGGCACGTGACGCAGGTCGACGAGCAGCGACGGCGCGGCAAGGCGCAGCTTCATGAGCGGCAGGAGCGAATGCCCGCCCGCCAGGAGCTTGGCGTCCTCCCCGCCGTCACGCAGCGCGGCGATCGCCTCGTCGAGGGTCGCCGGGGCGGTGTAGTCGAACTCGGCCGGGATCATGCCCGTGCCTCCTGGATCGCGGTCCACACACTCTCGGAGTTCAGCGGCATGTTGAGGTAGGTGACGCCGAGCGGCCGCAGCGCATCGATGACGGCGTTCATGACCGCCGGCGTCGCGGCGATCGTGCCCGCCTCCCCGACGCCCTTGACGCCGAGGGAGTTGACGGGCGACGGGGTCTCCGTGCGGTCGGTCTCGAACGACGGCAGCTCGGCCGCGGTCGGGAGCGCGTAGTCGACGAAGGTGCCGGTCACGAGCTGGCCGTCCTCGTCGTACATCACGTGCTCGTAGAGCGCCTGGCCGATCGCATGGGCGATGCCGCCGTGCACCTGCCCGTCGATGATCATCGGGTTGATCGCCGGGCCGCAGTCGTCGACCGCGACGTAGCGGACGACCTTGACCTTCCCGGTGTCTTCCTCCACGTCGACGATGCAGGCGTGCGCGCCGAACGGGAACACGAAGTTCGCCGGGTCGTAGAACGACGTCTCCTCGAGGCCGGGCTCGGTGCCTTCGGGCATGAGCTCGGGCTGCACGTGGGCGACGCCGGAGATCTCCGCCAACGCCATGCCCTTGTCGGGCGAGCCCTTGACGACGAAGCGCCCGTCCTGAAGGACGATGTCCTCGGGGGCGGCCTCCAGCATGTGCGAGACGATCGTCCGGGCCTTCGTGACGACCTTGTCGGCGGCGCGGGCGACGGCTTCGGTGCCGACGGCGGTGGTGCGCGAGCCGTAGGTGCCCAGACCCATCGCGCCGGTCCCGGTGTCGCCGTGCATGATCTCGACCTGGTCGGGCTCGACGCCGAGCTTGTCGGCGACGACCTGCGCCATCGTCGTCTCGTGGCCCTGGCCGTGCGGCGAGGTGCCGGTGTAGACCGCGACGCTGCCGGTGACCGTCACGCGCACGATCGCCGACTCCCACAGGCCCGTCTGCAGGCCGAAGCCCGCCGGACCGGTGATGCGGGACGGCGCCAGGCCGCAGATCTCGGTGTACGTCGAGAACCCGATGCCGCGTCGGATGCCGCGCGTGGCGGCCTCCGCGCGCTCGGCCTCGAAGGCGTTCAGGTCCAGCTTCTCCATGAGCAGGTCCAGCGAGCCGTGGTAGTCCCCCGAGTCGTAGACGATGCCGAGCGCCGTCGTATGCGGGAAGGACTCCTTGGGGATGAAGTTCTTGCGCCGCAGCTCGAGGCGGTCCATGCCGAGCTCGTCGGCGAGCTGGTCCATGCAGACCTCGATCATGTGCGTGGCCTCAGGACGCCCGGCCCCGCGGATGGCGTCGGTCGGGCACTTGTTCGTGAAGATCCCCGTGATGTCCGTCTGCACGGCGGGGATGTCGTACACGCCGCTCATGACGAACGCGCCGAGCGACGGGATCGACGGCGTCAGCAGCATGAGGTAGGCGCCCATGTCCGCGAGGATCTTCGAATGGATGGCGGTCAGCCTGCCGTCGCGCGTGGCGCCGAGCTTCACCGTCGCCACCTGGTCACGACCGTGGTGGCAGACGGCCATGTGCTCCGAGCGCGTCTCGATCCACTTGACCGGGCGACCGGTCCTGCGGGACGCCCAGGAGCAGAGGACCTCCTCGCCGGTGACCTGCAGCTTGGCGCCGAAGCCGCCGCCGACCTCGGGGGCGATGACGCGGATCTTCTCCTCGTGGAGGCCGAGCAGCAGGGCCAGGAACAGGCGCACGAAATGCGGCACCTGCGTGGAGCTGTGGAGGGTCAGGGCGCCGGCGCGGTAGTCGGCCAGCACGCCCCGGGGCTCGATCGGCGCGCCCGAGGTGCGGTGGTTGACGACGCGGCGCTCGATGATGACGTCGGCCGCCGCGAAGCCGGCCTCGATGTCGCCGCCGCCGAGCGACCACTCATGGCACTTGTTCGTGCCGAAGTCCGGGTGCGTCAGCGTCGCGCCGTCGTCCAGCGCCGTCTCGATGTCCGTGCAGACGGGGAGCGGCTCGTACTCGACCAAGACCTCCTCGGCGGCGTCGATGACGGCGTACTTGTCGTGGCTGAGGACGATGGCGACCGGGTCGCCGACATGCTTGACGGTGCCGCGCGCCAGCGGCCAGTGCGGAGGGTTGTTGACCTCGATGCCAGGCGGCACCCAGGCCATCGGGAGCGGGCCGAGCAGATCGGCCATGTCCTCGCCGGTGAAGACCGCGACGACGTCGTCGCGCTCGAGGGCGGCGGATGCGTCGATCGAGACGATCTTCGCGTGGGCCTCGGGTGAGCGGACGATCGCGGCGTGCAGGACGCCGGTGATGGTGATGTCGTCGACGTAGGTGGCCCGGCCGGTGATCAGGCGCGGGTCCTCCTTGCGGAGCTGCGAACGGCCGACGTGGTTGGCCGGACGGTGATCGATGGCGGTCATGCGTTCACCTGCGTGGTCGAGAGGGTGCCGGCGGCCTCCGTGACCGCCTTGACGATGTTGTGGTAGCCGGTGCAGCGGCAGAGGTTGCCCTCCAGGCCGTGACGGATCTCCGCTTCGGACGGATCGGGGTTGCGCTGCAGCAGGTCGGCGGCGGCCATGATCATGCCGGGGGTGCAGTAGCCGCACTGCAGGCCGTGCTGGTTCTGGAAGGACTGTTGCAGTGGGTGCAGGTTGCCCTCCTGCCCCAGGCCCTCGATGGTCAGGACCTCGGAGCCGTCCACCTGGACCGCGAGCACCGTGCAGCTCTTGCACGACTCGCCGTCCACATGCACCGTGCACGCACCGCAGTTGCTCGTGTCACAGCCGACGTGGGTGCCGGTCAGACCGAGTTGATCTCGGAGGAGGTGCACGAGGAGCGTGCGGGGCTCCACGTCGACCTTCCGTGCCTGACCGTTGACGGTCACCTGCACCGGGACAGTGGCGCTCACGAGACAGCTCCTAGCGAAATCGGGGGACAGCGGGGTACTCCGACAGTAGCCACGCGCTTGACGGGGTGTCAAGGTGGCAGCGGCGTTGTCCGTGGGGCGGTGTCATCCCCGGTACTCCGGCCGACTGACCGTCAGAGCTCGAGGCCCGTCGTCAGCGTCTGGACGCGGTCACGCAGCTCGCGAACGTCCCCCACGAGCTCGGCCTCGCCCGAGGCCTTGCTCGCGACGGCGAGGCCGACGAGCCGCGCGTGCACGGTCCGCAGCGAGGCGTTGACCTGCTCCATCTCGCCGTACGCCGCGCGCAGCATGCCCTCCAGGCGGCCGAGCTCGGTGGCGTGCATGCGCAGGGCGTCGGCGGTCTGCCGGTCGCCCGCGCTGTCCAGTTCCTGGATGCGTCGCTGGACACCCGAGCGGTCCTGCGTGACGAGATAGGCGTACAGCTGCTGGGCGCGGCCCGCGGCGCCCTCCAGCCCCTGCACGAGCTGCTCCACCTCCTGACGGACGTCGGCGAACGAGAGCTCGGAATCGGTGATCGTCCTGATGATGAGATCCTGCTCGTTGCGGGCGGCATCCAGCTGCGCACGGATCTCGGGCGCGAACGTGGCGGGGTCGACGCCGGAGCTGGCCAGGAGCCCGTGTGCCTTGCCGTAGGCGCGGTCCCCCACGCGCTCGGCCTCGGCCTCGTCGAAGAACGTCATCGTCGCCAGCGCCGCGTAGGTGACGAGCGCGATGACGAGCAGCCACGTCGCCCCGAGGACGATCGCCGCGACCGCCACCGCGGCACCGACGGTGACCGTGACCGGCTTGGTGAGCGCGTTGACGGCCAGTGCCCGCTGCAACTCGGCCCGCGTCGGCGGGCGGCGGGCGGGGATGCTCTTGTGCGGGCGGGCCACGGCCGGCGGTCGCGCTAGAAGAACGAGGAGATCGAGAGGTAGACGCTCTCGATCTGCTTGGGGTCACCGGTGAAGGCCTTGCCGCCGGACGCCTTGGCCACGGCCTCCAGAGCGGACTTGTTCGCGTCGCGCCCGTAGGCGATCGTGTAGACGCGAACGGTCGAGCCCTCGCTCCGGGCCTGCCCGTCCAGCACGCGGCGCAGCGTCTCGGGCGCCACGCGGGAGGCGGTGTCGGCGCCGTCGGTCAGCAGGACCACCGCGTTGATGCGCGTGGAGTCCTTCAGCGCCTGGATCTTCTTGACGGCCGCGTCGGTCGCGTCCAGCCACGCCGTCTCCCCGCCCGGGAGCAGGTCGCGGACCGTGCTCATGAGCTTGGCCTTGCCGGACGCGAAGGTCTGTACCGGGAGACCAGGGAAGACCTTGTCGTTGAAGAAGACGAGGCCCACGCGATCGCGGGGCGAGAGCTGGCGGAAGAAGCCCTTGAGCCCCTCCTTCGCCTGCTCGAGCTTGCCCTCCTCGCTCATCGAGCCCGACACGTCGACGGCGAGCATGACGTTGGCCGGCTTGCGGTCCTCGCGCCACGCGGCCTTGACGCGGGCCAGCACCTCGGGCCGGGGCAGCGACAGCACGCGGGTTGGCAGCGCCGGGTTCGCCCCGTTGCTCGCGTCGACGGGGGCCAGCGCCTTGACGTCGGGATCGCCGGGCCGGAAGCCCGCCTGCGCGGCGACCGCGGGCGTCACGCGCTCGGTGAGGAACGTGACGAATGCATCGGCAGCGTGCTTGAGCTGCGGCGTGACCCACGGCGCGTTCGGCACGATCAGGGGGTTGTCGGAGAAGAAGGTCCCTTCCGAGGGGTAGATCCCGACGAGCTTCGTGGCCTTGCCGCGCGTGCGGTTGAAGTCCACGAGCGTCGCCTCCTCCATCGCGACCGCGCTGGCGTAGGCAGGCCCGTAGCGCTTGAGCTGGTCGCTGAAGAAGAGCGTCGTGTCGCCGTAGTGGACGATCGAGCGCTCGATCGCTCGGATCTCGTCACGGACCTTCGCGGCGTTCACGTCCTCGACGGTCAGGCCCTCGCGCTTGCCGATCGCCGAGTAGTACTCCGCCGCGACCGCGCTGAGGCCCGAGGTGGAGAAGTCCGGGTTGGTGTGGCCCAGGCGGAAGGTGCCGTACTCCGGACGCCCGAGCTTGGCCAGGCCCTGCGGGTCCTGGGCCAGCTCGAGCACCTTCTTGAAGCCGATCGGCTGCTTCGGGTAGCCCAGGGCCCGCGCCAGGGGCTCCCACATCGCGATGACGAGCGGCGTACGCGCGATCGAGGGATTCTCGTCCGGCACGTACGGCTTGTCGGCCTCGTAGTTCAGCAGGCGGCCCCAGAGCGAGGAGGCCGGCGACCAGATCGCGGGCTTCAGCGTCCCCTTGGCGATGCGGCGCTGTGCGTCGCCCGAGGCGACGATCTGGCCCTTGACGAACACCGTCTGCCCGCCGGCCTTCGTCCCTTGCGCGTTGAACGCCTTGATCTGGTCGGCGACCAGCGGCTCCTTCTCCGGGGAGTAGACGAAGTCGACGACGAGCGCCCCGGACGGAGGTGCGTCGGGAGGGCCACCCGCCGTGGACGTCGCGGCACCGTTGCCGGACGAGTTCCCACCACCCCCGACGACGAGCGCGACGATGACCGCGACGGCGGCGAGCGAGATGACGGCGATGCGGCCGGGGGACACGTGCTAGAGCGTACCTGCGGGGGTCACGGCCATCGCGTCCTGCTAACCGAGCGCGGAGCCCTACAGCTCCGTGTCCCCGCGCACGAGCCGCTCGGCGGCGTCGGCGGCCGCGCCCACGAGCGCATCGACCTCGTCGCGCCCCTGGCGCCACTTGCCCAGCACGTGGGCGGCGACGAGCTCGGGGTCGGTGGAGTCCGGGCGCCCGACGCCGATGCGCACGCGGGCGAAGTCCGGGGAGCCCAGGTGCGCCTTGAGCGACTTCAGGCCGTTGTGCCCGGCCAGGCCGCCCCCGAGACGGACCCGGACCTCACCGAAGGGCAGGTCGATCTCGTCGTGGATGACGAGGACGCGGTCGAGGTCGAGCTTCAGCGCGCCGCGTGCCGGGCCGACGGAGCGCCCGGAATCGTTCATGAACGTCTGCGGGGCGAGGACCGCCACGCGCGGGCCGCCCGGGACCACACCGGGAGGCGTGCTGCGGCCCTCCGCGAAGCGCCCGGCGTACTTGTCCTTGGCCTTGGGCAGGTCCCAACGCCGGGCGAGCTCGGCCAGCACCTGAAACCCGACGTTGTGGGGCGTGCCGTCGTACTGAGCCCCGGGATTTCCGAGACCCACGACGAGCCAGTCGACCGGCGGCGATGAGCGGCCGAAGGCCATGGTCAGCGCCCGGGGGCGGAGCGGTGCGCCGGCGCGGACGCCGGCACCGGACTACTCGGAAGCGTTGTCGCCGCCGGCGTCGGTGTCGCCCTCGGCGGCAGCTGCGTCGCCGGACTCGCCGTCGCCGACGCGCTCGGTCTCGGTCTCGATCTCCTCGTCGGCCTCGGCCTCCGCGTCGATCGTCGGGAGCGTCACGGTCAGCAGCACCGCGTCCTCCACCTCATCGAGCAGCGTGACGCCGTCGGGGATCTGCAGCGCATCGAGGCCGACGGTGTCGCCCACCTCGACGCCGATGGCGTCGTACTGGATCGACTCCGGAATGGCGCTCGGCAGCGCCTCGATGTGCACCTCACGGGTGATCTGCTCGACGATGCCGCCGTTCTTCGCACCCTGCGACTCGTCGCCGTTGATGACCTCGACGGCGACGATCGCGGAGATCGCCTTGTTGAGATCGACGCGGAGCAGGTCGACGTGGATGATCTCGCCGCGCACCGGATGGCGCTGCGTGTCCTTGAGCACCGCGGACGTGTTCTGGCCGTCGAGCGACAGCTCGAGCACCGCGCCGCTGCCGGCAAGGGCGTGCCGCAGCTCGCGGGCGTCCACGGCGAACGAGAGCGGATCGAGCCCACGGCCGTAGAGCACGCCGGGCACCTGCCCTTCGCGGCGCAGCCGACGCGTGGCGCGCGAGGAACCGGTGTCGCGGCTGGAGATCTTGAGGTTCGTGGAGGTGTTCGTCTGGGCCATGAGCGACCGGCCATGCTACCGGAGCATCCCCTCCAGGCGTCGCGCGGTCCTCAGCGCCCGGGCAGCGCGGTGGCCCGGATCTGGGTCGTCCCCTTGAACATCCGCTGCACGTCGAACCACGCGGGCTTCTTGACGCCGGCGAAGCTGATCAGGCCCTTCTGGTGGATCGGGGGATCGGGCCGCGGGTTGCCGCCCTGCCAGCCCGGCCGGACCCGGAACTCCTCCATGGCCCAGTACATCGCCCCCGCCAGCCACGGCTTCGTCGCATAGACGCCGAAGTGGAAGTTCACGTAATCCTGCTGGAAGGCGTAGGTGCCCTTCTCCTCGACCGGGCCGTCGCGGTTGGCCTCCGCACCCGTCTCGCTGATGACGAGCGCCTTGTTCGGGTAGCACGCGTGCACCGAGTCCAGGTAGGCCGACAGCAGCGTCCGATCGGCGACCTGCCCGTTCGGGCCCGGGTACCACCCGAAGTACTCGTTGATCCCGAGGATGTCCAGTGGCGCGTATTCGGGCTGGCACCCGGCGGCCGGGTAGCCCGCCACGGCGTAGCCGACAGGGCGGGTGGGGTCCAGCTGCTTCGCGGTCTTGGCCGCCTTCGCCAGGTACGCGCCCTGGACGGCCCCGGGTCGCGCGCTGAGCTCGTTGCCGACCGACCAGACCATGACAGACGGGTGGTTGCCGTTGGCCGCGATGTTCTCCGCCAGCTCCTTGGCCGCCAGGTCCCGCACGATCTTCTTCTTCAGCTCGGCGGTCCGGATGGAGTACACGGGGATCTCCGACCAGATCATGACCCCCTCCTGGTCCGCGCGCTCCATCGTGTACGGGTGCAGGGGATAGTGGCTGCGGAGCATCGTCGCCCCGAGCTCCTTGGCTTCGGCGATCTCGCGGTCCCGGATCTGGTTGGTGATCGCGAAGCCGAGCTTCGGATCGTCCTCGTGCATCCCGAGGCCGCGGAAGTTCAGCGGACGCCCGTTGAGCAGCAGCTTGCCGTTGACGACCTTGATCGACCGGATGCCGCTGCGCAGCCGGTAGGACTGCAGCACCGGCTGCTTCTTCCCCTTGGCGTCGGTGGCCTTGAGTGAGACGTCGTAGAGGTTCGGGGTCGCGGGCGTCCACAGCTTCGGCTTGCTGACCGTGATCGTCCGGCTGAGGGACTTGAACGCCCCGGGCGAGATGACGGCGGTGCCGAGGTCGAGCCGCTGGCTGCCGAAGCGCCCGGTCACCCGCGTGCGGACGGTGCCGGGACCGGCGTTGCGCAGCACCGTCTGGACGAGCACGGTGGCCGCGCAGGTCGAGCAGGGCAGCTCCGGCCGCACGAGCACGCGCGAGAAGTCCAGCTTGTCGACCTTGCGCAGGTAGACCTCACGCAGGAGACCGCCGTAGTTCCACCAGCCGCCTGTCGGGGCTCCGGCAACCGACAGCCCCGACGGCGGGAAGTCGTAGGCAAAGCGCTTGTTCTCGACGCGCACGACGAGCCGGTTCGTGGCGCCGCGCTTGAGTGCCGAGGACGGCAGCCGCAGCTCGAACGGCAGATAGGCCCCGCGGTTGCTGCCCAGCGGCTTGCCGTTGAGCCACACGCGCGAGCGGTAGTTGACCGACTCCAGGCGGACGACCCACGAGAGGTCCTTCGCGGCGCTGGGCAGCCGGAAGTCCTTGCGGTACCAGCCGACCGAACCCTGGAAGGACTCCAGGCTCTCGTCCGTCGCGTTCCACGCGTTCGGAACGGTGATCGGCGACCAGCCGGCGGTGGCGACCTGATCCTTGAAGCCTTCGCTGATGCCCCTGTCCTTCGGATCCAGTCGGAAGAGCCACTGGCCATCCATCAGATACCGGCCGGAAGGGCCCGCGTAGTAGAGGGTCTTGGCGCTCGGCACCGAGGCTGACTGCGCCTGCGCCGCGGCGGCGTTCACCACGAGCACGCTGAGCAGTCCCACCACGAGGGCCGCCAGGCGGCAGCGGACGCGGGCGGTCGCGGGGGTGGTCATCACGGGCAATAAGGATCTGGTCATGGGATGCGGGGGATCACAACACGCAGAGCTTCGGCGGGTTGCGGCGGCGTCCTGCCCGTGCACGCGCCAGATCAGCACGACGCCTCGTTGCCGATGCGCGGCCCGATGCGCCGGAGGCTGACCGTGGCACCGTCGACGAGGCTCCAGTGCTTGCGGACCGTGACGCACTGCACGTACGTCTGTCCCTTGTCCTGCAGGTCGGCCCACACGACGCGCGTGAGACCGGTCGAGCTCGTCAGCGTGTAGGCCGAGCCGCTCTCCAGGAGCAGGATCTTCGGTTGACCCTTGGCGTTGAGCGTGGCGGCGTTGCGGCGTACCTGCGCCACGCACGCCGGGTCCTGCGCGCACCCGTCCAGGTGGCCGAGCATCGCGGGCACGTCGCCCTGGGCCTGCGCCTTCAGGAGCGTGACCACGGCGCCACGCTCATTCCCCGAGGCACTGAGATACCGCGCGAGCTCAAACGAGATTGCGAGGAACAGCAGGACGATGGGCACGAGCCAGAGGCGGCGGGGCAAGCCCGGCAGGCTATCCCGCAGCCCGCCACCGACGCGCCATCACCGCGGACTGCGGAGCTACGCCACGTCGCCATTCAGCTCGAGGAACCTGGCGACGCTGGCCTCCTGCTGTTCGATCTGCTGGGCCAGGGCGTGGGCGTGCTCGGTGGTCCGGCGCTCGAAATCCTCCAGGCAGCGCTCCGGGTCATCAGGCAGCGCGTAGACGTGGGCGACGTCCTGCTGGGCGCACGCGATGCCCATCGGCGGGCGGCCCTCGGCCAGTCCGCGGGCGCTGCAGACCGCGGTGACGACGATCTGCTTCTCCGGCGAGACGAGCGCGGTCGGCATCAGCCGGTGCGCGGGCAGGCGCAGGTCCAGGCGGATCCGGCGGTCGACCCGGATGTGGTCGTGCACGACGTCCTCGAAGGGCTCGCGCCAGATGTCGAGCACCGTGTCGGCGCCGACGAGCGCGTCACGCAGGGCGCCCGCCTGTTCGGCGAATAGGTGCTCGGCTTCGGCGCGATCCTCCGCCGCGGCCAGATCGAGGTCCAGCGGCACCCGCATCAGCTCGTCCTTGCCGACGGCGTCACCCGCTCCGCGGCCGCCGTTGGCGACGTACGTCTGGATCGTCCCGAGATCCCGCCGGCCGTGAAAGACCACGGTCAGCGTCTC
>JAOPZJ010000348.1 GCA_025964155.1 Solirubrobacterales bacterium | reverse complement strand
GCGAGCCGATCCTCGATATGGTCGGGCAGCGGCTCACGATCGGCCGACCCGGTCGCCATCACGCCCCAGACGTCGCCGTCGACGATGATCGGGGCGCCGGCGACCGAGCAGATCCCGGCTTCGCGGGCGGCGTCGGCAATCGTGCCGGGGACGTCGGCGAAGTCGTCGATCTTCGCCGGGCGGCCGGTCTTGAGGACCAGTGCGGCGATCGTCGGTCCGTCGAGCGGCCAGCGGGTACCGACCTGGAGCCCATGCGGACGCTCGCCCCAGGCCCCCATCACGGTCGCCGCGCCGTCGCGCTCGTAGCGCCACACCGCGACCAGCGGCAGGCCCATCACGTGGCCGACCTCCCTGGCGATCGCGGCGAACACGTCCGCCGATGGCGCCCCGCCGGCCACGAGGGCCGCGACCTGCCGTTGCGCCGCCAGGATCGCCTCGTGCTCGTGCCGCAACTGCTCCAGGCGTACACGCTCCTCGGCGTCGGTGAAGGCCACAACGGCACCGCGACCCGCCGGCATCTCGATCGGCACCGAGACGTAGGAGACGGGGAACATCGAGCCGTCGCGCCGAACGAACCAGTCCACATCGCGCGCGACCGTCTCGCCCGTCGCCCGTGGCAGCAGCATCGGGCACTCCGCAGCGGGGTACGGCGTCCCGTCCGGGTGCCGGTAGTGGATCGTCTCGTGGCCGTGGCGCCCGACCAGCTCGCCAGCGCTGTCGTACCCGAGCGCCGCGATCGCGGCTGGGTTGGCGAACCGGATCCGGTCCTCGGGATCAACGACCCAGATCGGCTGCGCAGCCGCCGCCAGCACCGCGGAGAGGAAATCCTCGGCACTGACCTTCAGGCCAGCCAGATCGGTCAGGGAATGTCGCACGTAAGCCTCGGGCATCGTCGAGTTTAACACCGGTCCTTCGGCTCTGACCGAGCGTCGTACGCTGCAACCACGTCGCAGCGACCCGATCTCGAGGAGGCGTCCGATGGCCGAGTTCCACGCACCCAAGGAAGGGATTGTGCTCACGCACTTCATCGTGTCCGGAGACGTCGAGCGCTCGCGCCGCGACGCAGGTGGCGGCGCACGTCGCCAACGAGATCGGTTTGGACGCGCCTCTCCACGAAGTGCCACCGTCGTCGCGACGCTCGAAGCGGTCTTGGTATCGACCACTCACGATCGGCTGCAGAGCCAGATCGGGCAGTGCTTGCAGCGCCTGAGTGCGAGCCGGTCAGCTCGGCGCGGTGACCCCGGCCGGCCTGACCGTGATCGTTCCGGTGTTGAAGAAGCCGTCACCGCCGTCCTGGATAACTCCGCTGATCGGCGTGGTCGCGCCGGCGTAGGGAAGCGGGAAGGACTGCGGGCCGGTGGTCAGCAGCGCGGTCCCCGCCTGCCCGGGGATCGGTGGCGGGTCCGGGTCGTCGGGCCCGCCGGGCGGGCAGTCGATCGACGCCGACGTGCTGTCGTTGCCGTCGCGGCTCCACGTCAGCGACAGCCCGTCGCCCTGGTCGGTGATCTTCACCGACCAGGTCGTCACGGGCACGACGATGTCGACATACGGGCAGTCGACCTTCGACGTGAAGCCGACGTTCCCCCATTGCAGCGGCCCGCTCGCGGTCCACTCGTCGCCGGCACGGCGCGCGAGCAGCACGGCGTGCATCGTGCCGGTGGCGTGGTGGGTGGCAAAGCGGCCCTCGCCGTTGACGTCGAGGGTGACCTTGAAGGTCTCCGACAGGTTGCAGAGCTTGTCGACCAGCCGGCCGGCGAGCTTCTCCTCGCCCGCGAAGACGTCCTCGCCAAGTGGCGCGTCGAGCTCGCCGACCTTGGCGCCGGTGCGGTCGTCGGTGATCGTGACCACCGCCCTGGCCGTCCCGTCGGGAAGCTGCGTGATGGTGCCGCGGACGGCGACGTCCACGATGATCAGGTTGCGTTTGGGGAACGTCGACTTGTCCGCATACGCCGAGTTGCCGAGCTCGAACTCCCTGAGGACATCGGCGATGCGCGCGACCTCCCGAAGGGCCACGTGACCCTTGCAGCGCGTGGCCGCCTGCTGCAGGACGTCGGTGATCAGCAGGTCGTGGAAGCCGCTTGCGAACGCGCCGAGCTCGCCGCCGGACGGGCCCGCGAACGGGTAGATCCCGACCGCGACCGTCCCGAGCTGGACGTTGCCGCGCTCGGTGACGAACGCCGCCTGCGCGCGCGTGGTCTTCTTCTTGGGCCGCAGGGGCTTGCGGGTGGTGAGCTTGGTGTGCGTACGACGCTGTCCGGGCTTCAGGCTGACGGCGATCGCCTTGGTGACGATCGCGCCGCGGCGCGGCACGACGACCCCGCGAACGACGTACGGGCCCGGCGCCAGGCTCAGGCTGAACGCGCCCGACCGCCCGACGTCCTTCGCGGCCACGACGGTGCCGCCCGCCGCCTCGACCGCGCGGACCGTGGCGTGGCCCCCCTTGGGGACCGTCACCCCGAGCGTGCCGGCGAACACGCCGGGCTTGGCGGCGGCCTGCGCCGTCGTGGGCAGGGCAAGCATGACGAGCAGCAGTGCGGCGGCAGCATGAAGTCGGAGCACGGAAGCCGCGAGCCTAATGCACCCGTCGGCCTCGGCCCCTGTCCGACACCCGAACTGGCGGCGTACGCCCGGGCCCTGACCCGGAACCACTCGCCCCGACGCGACGTACTAGAAGCGCAACCGAAGAGAGGAGCGCCACGTGTACCGCACCGTCATGGCCGTCCTGATGCTCGCTCCGGCGCTCGTCGCCTGTGGCGCGGAGCCCGCGTCGAACGCCTCCCATACGTCGGCTGCGCGCGACACGCTGCTTGCGCGCGTGGGTACCTCGCTCGTCGCCGTGGACGCACACACCGGACGCACGCTGCAGCGGGTGTCGCTCGGCGCGCACGACGCGTCGCTCGATGCCGTCTACACGGCAAGGAACGACGCCGAAGTCGGCACGACGACGGTCATCGCGACCGACCCGGTCAGCGGCCGGCGCCTGCGCTCGATCAAGGTCCCCGGGCGCTGGGGCATCCCCGTGGCGGCCGGCTCCACTCCCGACGGCGCAATGTCGGGCGACGGGAACGTGCTCGCCCTCGCCGGCCCGCGCAGCGAACGCCTGAGCCGCTTCGCGCTGCTCCGGACCGACCTGACGTCACGGCCACAGCGCTTCGCCCTGCGCGGCCGCTACGACTTTGACGCGATGGCGCCGGACGGCTCGGCGCTGTACCTGAGCGAGATCCGCGACGACGGCCGCTACCGCGTGCGAGCGTACGACGTCAAGAGCGGTGCGCTTCAGCCGCAGGTCGTCGTGGACAAGACGGCAGTCGGGCTGCTCATGCAGGGCGCACCCGTGACGCGCGCCGTCGATCCCAGCGGCTCGCCGGTCTACACGCTCTATCGCGGTGGCCCTGCCGGCGCCTTCGTGCACTCGCTCAACACCCAGCGCGGCACCGCGCTGTGCATCTTCCTACCCGACTCCAAACGCGCCGGCCCCAACTGGCGGCTCGCGCTCGACCCCCACCGGGGCGAGTTGCACGCGCTGAACCGCGACCTTGGCACGCACTACGTCATCGATCCCACAAGCGGTGAGGTGACGCCGGTGCCGCCGGGCACGCCGCTGCCGAGCGTCGCGGCATCGAGCCCGGACGATGCCCGCGCCTACGCCATCGATCGCGACGGAACGATCGCTGTCCGCGACAGCACCGGCGCGCGAATCGGGACGCTGCCGTTGCCGAGCCCCGACGCCGAGCTGCTCGCGATCCGTCGCAACGGCTCGTGAGCGCGGGTCCGCGAGCGCGGCCGAAGCTGCTCCTGCTGGCGACGCGCCAACGCCTCACGTCGAGGGCCGTCGGCGCTTCCACGTGAACGCTCGGCAATCTCTGGACGCCAGTCATCGAGATACACGAACCTGCTCCTGGCGTCTACTCGGCGCCGACGACGTTGAAGTTCTGGTCGACGAAGATGTGGTGCGGCCAGTTGACGCCGATCATGTGGACGTTGTACTCGCCGTTGCTCAGGAGCGCGACACGGTTGACGGTGCCTCCCGGGTAGGCGGCCGTCGCGGCGGCCTTCGCCTTATCCGCCGCTGTTCCGGTGACGAGCTTGCCCGACCCGTCAGTGAAGTTCGCCGGGACCTGACCGACCGGCGTGGCCGGGCTCGGTTGACCCTGCTGGAACGGGATGACCTTCCCCGCCGTCGGGATGACTTTCGCCGCCGTCGCCGCGCTCGCGGCACTGCTCGAACCCGTGTCGGCGATCGAGTAGCCGCCGATCGCGACCGCGAGTGCCGCGGTGCCGGCAGCGATGGACGCGGTCAGCTTGCGCCTGCTCAACATCCTGTGCTTGAGGGTCATGGTGGTTCATCCCTTGCATTGTGGGTCGGTGCTTGATCCCACTATGCGACGAGCGCCTCAATCCTCTGCGTGATGACCCTGGGAACAGCCTGTGAAGGTCCGGAAGGCTCGGGCGGTCTCGAGGTCTTCAGGCAGGAGGCCGAACACGTGCTGGTCGAGCGCATGAGGCGTCAGTCCGCTTGGGATCCGCTGCCGCCCGTTCGCAAACGACTACCCTGGCCGCTGCCCGATCGAGAGGTTCGCGTTGACGAACGAGCCGACGGTGAAGCCCGGCAGGGCGAAGCTGGTCGCGCCGCCACAGTTCGTGGCGGGATTGGGCTGCCCGTGCTGGTCTCCCGTAGGGCCGTATGCACCGAGCGGCCCGTACGGCCCGAGGACGGCCATCGCGCCGGCCTGTGCCACGCCGTCGCAGACGTCGGGGGAGGGTGCGGTCGGCGCGGGACTCGTGTCTGCGGCGCTCGCGCCGGAGACCGGCGCCGCGATCGCGAGTGTGCCGAGGACGGCCGCTACGGCCGTGAGGCGCTTGTCCAATCTCATGAGGGATTCTCCTTGTGTGGGTCGCATACGGTCTCTGCTCCCGGCGGGACTGCAAGCTGGACGGGCGATCGTCTCGGGCTGGCCCGTCGGGCAGGGAGGGCCGCGGTCGCTCATCCACGGCAGGCCCGCGGATCGCAGGCGGCGGGTCCTTGACCTAGGGCATAGTTTGGATAGACGCGCCGCGCAAACGCCTCCTTGACAAAGGAGTACAGAGTGGACAACCCGGCGGCAGTACATGGACCGGTGCCAGGCGGACAAGAGTCAGCCGACGAGATTGGCCGGGTCGAGGCACGTGGGATCCACTACATTCCGGAAAGCGATCGGCACTCGCATCCGCGCGACCTCGCGTGGGCCATGTTCGGGCCGCAGTTCGGCTTCGGCAACATGGTGTTCGGGTCGTTCGGCATCGTGTTCGGGCTGAGCTGGTGGAGCACCTTCACGGCGGTCACAGTCGGCGTCGCGCTCGGCTCGCTGATCTTCGCCGGAGTGGCGATTCAGTCGCCCAAGACCGGGACGAACAACGCCGTCTCGAGCGGCGCCTTCTTCGGCGTGACGGGGCGCTACCTCGGCTCGTTGATCAGCCTCCTCATCGGGCTGGCGTTCTTCGCGATTCTCGTCTGGACCGCAGGTCAGACGATCATCAACGTCTTCCACCGGATCTTCGGCAGCGGCACCGGGAACGTCGCCCTGTCGATCGCGATGCTGGTCGTGTCGCTGATCTCGTTCGTCCTCGCGATCTATGGGCACGCGACGCTGGTGGCAAGCTTCCGCTTCGTCGCGATCGTGAGCGCGGGGGTCTCGCTCCTGGCGCTGATCGTCCTGGCCGGCAAGTTCCGCGCCGTGCCCGGCGGGAGCTTCCTGCTCGGCGGGTACTGGCCGACGTGGGTGCTGACGATGGTGCTGGCCGCTCTGCTGCCGATCACCTGGGGGCCGTTCATCGGCGACTACGGCCGCTACATCCCCTCTAAGGCGAAAGCGAGCACGTGCGCACTTGCCGCAGGGCTCGGCATCTTCGCGGGCTGCTGGCTGGCCGAGATCATCGCCGCCTTCGCGACCACGACGTTCAAGGATCCGACAACCGACTTCGCGACCGGCTTCACGGCCGCGTCGCCGCTCTGGTTCGCGATCCTCCTGATGATTGCTCCTGGCGGGCTGGCCAACATCGAGAGCGCCGCGATGTGTGTCTACAACGGCGCGCTCGACCTTCACGCCGCGTTCTGGCGTGTGACGCGCGCGCAGCTCACGTTCGTGATCAGCGCGATCGGGCTCGCCGCTGCGTACATCGCGCTGATCGCATTCGACGCGATCAAGTCGATCGAGGCGTTCGCGACGCTGATGCTCGTCACGGTCACCCCGTGGATGGTGATCATGACCATCGGTCACCTGATGCGACGCGGGTGGTACGAGCCCATGGATCTGCAGGCGTTTGCGGACCGCGCGAAGACCGGCGTCTACTGGTTCACCCGCGGCTTCAACATCAGAGCATTCGTAGCCTGGGGTGCCGCGGTCGCGGTCGGCACGCTGTTCACCTCGACGAGCATCATCACCGGGCCGCTCACCCGCCACGTGCGCGGGATCGATCTGAGCTTCACGAGCGCGGCGGTGGTGGGCGGTGCTCTGTATTACGCGCTCGTCAAGATCTTCCCTGAGGCAGGGGGGAGGCCCGTTGCGTCGCAGGACGAGGTAGCGATACCTCGCAGCGTGGGCGCAGTTGAGCGGTGAGGATTTCAGTGCGCTGGCCGCGGAGCAGGCGGCGTTGCGGCGGGTCGCGACGATGGTGGCGCGCGGGGCGGCGCCGAAGGAGGTGTTCGCGACGATCACCGAGGAGGTCGGGCGACTGCTTCCGGTCGATTTCGCAGACATGAGCCGCTGCGAGCCGGACGGCGCGGTGACCTTCGTCGCCGCCTGGGGCAGTACCGCCCCCGTATTCCCGGTTGGCAGCCGGTGGGTTCCGGAGGGCAAGAACCTCTGCTCGATCGTCGTTCAGACCGGTCGTCCGGCGCGGATCGATAGCTACGCCGATGCCTTCGGCCCGATCGACGTCGCCGTCCGCGAGGGGGGCGTTCGCTCGGGCGTTGGGACGCCGATCATCGTCGATGGCCGCCTGTGGGGCGTGATGGCCGCAGGCTCGAGCCGCGAGGAACCCATGCCGGCGGACACCGAAGCACGCCTCACCCAGTTCACGGAGCTCTTGGCGACCGCGGTCGGGAATGCCGAAAGCCGCGCCGCTCTCGCCCGGTTGGCCGATGAGCAGGCGGCGTTGCGGCGGGTCGCGACGCTGGTAGCGCGCCGGACGCGGCCGGAGGACGTGTTCGCGGCGGTCACGAACGAGGTCGGACGCCTGCTTTCGGTCGATATCGCGAACATGTGCCGTTACGAGTCCGACGGGAC
>JAOPZJ010000318.1 GCA_025964155.1 Solirubrobacterales bacterium | reverse complement strand
CGGCGCCGCCGGCGCGGCGAGCGCCGGCCGGACGTCCTGGGTGCCGAGCCGGTCGGCCGCGCCGAGGACGAGCTCGCCGTGGGAGGCGACCGCCGCGCGCAGGCCCCGCAGGGTGCTGGTGACCGTGTCGCGGTGGAAGTAGATGAGGACGTTGCGACAGATGACGAGGTCGAAGGGCGTCTCCCCGGCGGGCAGCGACGCATCGGGGACGAGGTTGTGGCGCTGGAAGCGCACGAGGGCGCGCAGCTGGTCGCCGACGCGAAGATCGTTGCGGTCGGCCGGCTCGAACCACCGCTGCCGCTGGTCGGCGGAGACGAGGCGCATCGAGCGCGCGCCGTACACCCCGCGCTCGGCTCGAGCCAGCGCGGTAGGGGAGATGTCCGTACCCAGCACATCGACCGGCGCGCGGGCCCCGCCCAGCGCCTCGGCGGCCATGATCGCCAGCGTGTACGGCTCCTCGCCCGACGAACAGGCGGCGCTCCAGATCCGCAGCGGTCGTCTGGCGGCCAGCGCGTTGGCCGCCAGGGCCGGCCAGTCGATGGACAGCAACTCGTCCGCGTGCCGCATGAAGTACGTCTCGTTGACGCTGACCTCGTCGACGAGCCGGTCCACGAGGGCGGCGCGGCGGATCGGGTCGGCGCACTCCAAGAGGTCAGCGGGCTCGAGCGCGGCGTCCACCCTGCGCAGCGCGCCGCCGAGTGACCCGAGCTGCGCGCCGCCGAGCTCGATGCCGCTCGCGCGGCTCACGAGCTCGGCGAGGCGGATGAGGTCCTCACGCTTCATCGCCGCCCCGAGGCCGCGGCCAGCGCAGGGCCGATCGCATCCAGGTCCAGCACCCCGGCGCCCGCGTCGGCCGCCGCGGCGGGCATCGCCCACAACGTCGCGTCGCCGGCCCGCTCGGCGACCGCGGTCCCACCGGCCTCGAGGAGCGCCGCGACGCCGGCGGCGCCATCGGCGCCCATCCCGGTGAGGACCACGCCGATCGCCTGGCGCCCGGACGCCTCGGCCAGCGAGCGCAGCAGCATGTCGACCGACGGCCGGTGCGGGTTGCCAGGCGTGCGCGTGTCGAGCCGGATGCGGCCCTGCGCGGTGACGAGCAGGTGGGCCTCGTCGGGGGCGATGAGGACGCCGGGCCCTAAGGGCTCCGCCTCACTGGCCAGCCGGACCGGCAGGTCGACGACCTCGTCGAGCCACGTCGCCAGCCCCGCGGTGAAGCCGGGAGCCATGTGCTGGACGACGAGGACTGGCAGCGGGAAGTCGCCGGGCAGCGCCCCGAGCACCGTGCGCAGCGCGCGGGGGCCTCCGGTGGAGGCCCCGATGCCGATGATCGTCGCCGTGCGCGGGATCACCGGCACGCCGGCATCACGTCGCTGGGACGTGCGCCGGGAGCCGACCGCCGACGTCGCCAAGCGCGCCAGGCGCCGGCGTACCGCCCCCGCCTGCGGCGTCCCCCGCTCGTCCAGGCGCAGGTCGCTCTTGCGGATCGCCTCCAGCGCGCCGGCGTCGAGCGCTGCGGCGACGGTCCGCGCGTCGCTGCCCACGTGGCCGGAGATGACGATCGCCGGCGTCGGTCGCACGGCCATGATGCGCCGGATCGTCTCGACGCCATCGATGCCCGGCAGCTCGAGGTCCATCGTCACGAGGTCGGGGCGCAGCCGGGTCAGGGCGCCCAGCAGGTCCTCGCCTCGCGCCGCGATGCCGACGACCTCGAGGTCCCCGTCGGTCTCCAGGAACGTCTTGAGCGCCTGCGCGTACGAGCGGGAGTCCTCGCAGATGGCGACACGGACGCTCATCGCAGGTCGACCAGCCCTGACACCGTCTCCAGGAGCGTCTGCTGATCGAACTGGCTCTTGACGACCCAGGCGTCGGCGCCCGCCGCCGCACCACGCTGGCGGGACGCGTCGTCGTTCTGCGACGAGACGATGACGACGGGCAACGATGAGAACCGCGGCTGGCCGCGGATCGCCTCGAGCATCGCGAGACCGTCCATGCCCGGCATCTCGATGTCGCTGACGACCACGTCGACGTCGCCGTCGTTGTTGAGCAGCTCCAGCGCGGCGCGCCCGTCCCCGGCGGTGGCGACGCGGTAGCCCGCAGCCTCGAGGATCGTCCGCTCGAGCTCGCGCACGGTGAACTGGTCGTCGACGACCAAGACCTTCGGCGTCCGGTGGGCGGTCTTGGTCGGGGCGCGTTTCGAGGCGGTCGCGTCCGCCACCGTCCGGACGAGACGGGCCGGGTCGAGCAGCAGAGCGATCCGGCCGTCGCCGAGCACCGCTCCGCCGAGGTAGCCCGGCACCGTGCCGAGCACGGCACCCAGCGGTTTGACCACCGCCTCCTGATCGCCGTGCAGGCGGTCGCAAGCCAAAGCGGCCCGACGACCGCCGGCACCCAAGAGGACGACCGGAGGATCGTCCGGCAACGCGGGCGCGTCGGTGCCCAGCACGTCGGCCAGGTCGGCCAGCGGGACGACGTCACCGGCGACCTGGAGCGACCGCTTGCCGTGCAGCTCGTGCACGGGCGCGCCGCGCAGCGCTTCGTGGACGCTGGCCAGGGGCAGGCCGAAGCGGTGACCGCCGCGCTCGACGATGAAGACCGGGAGGATCGCCAGCGTCAGGGGCAGCAGCAGCGTGACCGCGGTGCCCTTCCCGGGCGTGCTGTCGACCTCCAGCGCCCCGCCAAGACCTTCGACGTGGCGCTTGACGGCATCCAGGCCCACGCCACGGCCCGAGAGCTCGCTGACCTCCTGCGCGGTGGAGAAGCCGGCTTCGGCCAGCACGCCTGCGAGCGAGCCGCCGCGCTGCGCGGACTGCGCGATGAGCTCGGCGCTCACGCCACGGCCGTCGTCGGCGCAGGTGATCGCCACGAGCCCGCCCCGGTGACCGGCCGTGATGCGCACGACGCCCTGCACCGGCTTGCCGGCGGCGCGGCGCTCGTCGGGCGGCTCGACGCCATGGGAGACGGCGTTGCGCAGGAGATGGACGAGGACCTCGGCGATGCCGTCGAGGACGCTGCGGTCCAGCGGCGTGTCGGTGCCGTCGAGCTCGAGGCGCACGTCGCGGCCGCTCTCGGCGGCGACGTCGCGCAGTGCCCGGGGCAGGGTGCCGACGATCGTCTCCAGCGGCAGCGTGCGCAGGCCCAGCACGGCGTCCTGGAGGTCGGTGATGAGCGACTCGCCGCGCTCGAGCTCCTGGCGTGCCGCGTCGGTGCCGGACTCGCCGCCGACGAGGTGATCGAGCCGGCGCTGGTGCAGCGCCGCCTCGCCGACGGTGGCGAGCAGCCGGTCGACCTTCTCGGCGCCGACGCGCAGGGTGCGGCGGGCCGGTTCGGTGCGGGGAGTCCCAGGGGCCGCAGGGTCCCCGGTGGACGGCGCGCCTGTGCGCACCGAGTCGGGCTCGCGCAGCCCACCCTGTGCCGTCTGGAGCGTGGTGGTGTCGCCCTGAAGCGCGGCACGGATCGCGTCCGTGGCCTGCAGCAGGCGCGGAACGAGCGAGCCCGGAAGGCTACCCGTCTGCCGGGCGTCGGCGAGGGACACCTCCATCGAGCCGGCCAGGACGCCGATGGCGTCAAAGCCGAACATCCCCGCGGAGCCCTTGATCGAATGCACGTCCCGGAAGAGCGAGTCGATGTCGTCCGCGGTGCCGCCACTATCGGCTTCGGCGGCAAGGAGCACCGCGCACATCCGCGCGACCCGTTCCTCGGACTCTGCGCGGAAGATCTCGAGCAGTCGGTCGTCCATGGGCTAGGCGCCGCCCCCGGTCACCGCATCGAGGAGCGCCGGGATGTCGAGGACGCCGATGAGCTTGCCTTCATGCAGCACCGCGCCCTCCGTCAGCGGGCCCGCCGCCTCGTCGGTCTGCTCGAGCTCGGACACGTCATGGGCTCCGTCGACGGCAAGGCCGGCACGACGACCGGCGTGGTCGATGACGACCAGTCGCCGAGGCTGACCGGCGGCGACCCCGAGCAGCCCCTGGGGGCGGATGACGGGCAGGAGTTCGCCACGGAGGCTCTGCACGCCGGCGACGTGCGGCCCCGCGCCGGGGACGGGGGTGACGTCGCCCAGCTCGGCGACCTCTCGCACGAGCGTCACGTCGAGCGCGTAGTGCTCGGCGCCGATGACGACCTGGAGGTGCCCGCCGCTCACGATCGTGCGGTGGCGGCCGCCTCCGTCGTGATGCCGTAGCGCGCGGCCACGCCGGCGGCTGGCTTCGTCGTGACCCCGTAGCGCGCAAGGAGCTCCTCGAGCCGCTTGGCGAGCTCCTCGACGGCGCGCGTCGTCTCCAGCCGTGCGTCCTGCTCGGCCGCCAGCTGCTCGGCTGCCCCGCGGATCTCGCCGAGCGCGGCCGCGACCTGCATGGCCGCCTGCTGCTGCTGCTCGGTGGCGCGCAGGCTGTCCTGCAGCTCGTCGCTGGAGGACGCCATCAGGTCGGCGATCTCGTCGGCCTGCTTGGACCCTCGCTCGGTGGCCAGGATCGTCGCGTTCGTTCCGTCCTGCACGCGGGCGACGATCTCGCGGATGGACTCCGTCGAGCGGGCGGAGCGCTCGGCGAGCTTGCGCACCTCACCGGCGACGACTGCGAATCCGCGGCCGGCCTCACCGGCCCGCGCGGCCTCGATCGCGGCATTGAGCGCCAGCAGGTCGGTCCGTTCGGCGATCTCGTTGAGGAGCGTGAGGATCTCGCCGATCTCCTGCGAGGCCCGCCCGAGCTCGAGCGAGCGCTCGGCGATCGTCGCCACCTGCTCGCGCATCTCGTCCGTGGTCGCCGAGGTCTGGCGGACGGCGCCGGCCGAGGACTGCGCCGACGCGGCGATCGACGACGCCGACGCGCTGAGCTCGTCGACGGTGGCCGCGACCTGCGCGATGGCGACCGACTGCTCGGCGGTGGCGGCGGCCGACTCCTGCGCCGTGGAGCGCATGTCGAGCGTCGTCTCGCTGAGCAAGCGGCCGGTGTCGTGGATCTCCCTGAAGATCCTGCGCAGCAGCCCGGTGACGTACGCGATGAGGCCGATGACGACGAGCGCGCCCAGGATGCCGGCCAGCACCGTGACGAGGCGGGCCACCGAGGCGGCGTGGCGGGCGGCGGCGGCGAACCGGGGGGCTTGCGCGCCTTCCTGCTTGCTGATGTGGCCCAGGCTGGTCTCGAGCTGGCTGACCTGCCGGTCGAAGGTGCGCAGCGCGGCGCCGGCCTGGTCGGTCCGTCGCTGCTCGAACGCTCGGAGGGCGGCCTGGCCGACGGCATCGTTGGCGGCGATGAGCTGCTTCTCGCCCGCGACCGGGTGCCCGACACGGTCGTTCTCGGCGACGAGCGCGTCGATCTTCGTCCCCAGCTGTCGCACCGTCGCCAACGCGGCCACGCGTCCTGTCCGCAACGCGCTCAGGGCGATCTGCTCGCGATCCAGCATGGCCCCCTGGATCTCGCTCAGGATGCGCTGTGTCTCGCCCTGTTTGGCCACGCGCTCCCATTTCGCCTGGGAAGCACCGAAGCGCCACAGCGCCACACCGATCGTCAGCGCCAGCAGCAAGACGATGACGGCGCCCACGGCGGCCACGGTCCGGGCCGGGCCCTCCAAACGATTGCGCACTGACTCCCCCTGCCTCGAGACGGCGCCCTCGTGGCGATCGTCGTGGCGATCATAGTGTGTGGGCACAACCTCGCCGATGCGTGGCACCGTGCTCGCAGCGCGGTCCGGTGACCGAGACGGGCTCCCTAAGTCAGGCAGACCGCCGGCTCGCGCGCGGCCCGCAGTCCCCACACGAGCCGTGCAGCACGATCTCGTGCTCGGCGACGTCGAAGGCGACGCGGTCGGCGACCCGGTGGATCGTGCGTTCCAGCTCGTCGTCCTCGAACGGGATGACCTTCTCGCAGGCGTCGCACACGAGGTGGTGATGGTGGTGATGGCCGCCGGGGTGGACCGCCTCGTAGCGGGAGATCCCGTGGCCGACCTCGATGCGCGAGATGAGCTTGAGCTGCTCGAGCTCGTCGATGACGCGGTAGACGCTCGCGCGGGCCACCGGCCGCCCGCCGTCGGCGCGCAGCGCCTCCTCGATCTCGAACGCCGACAGCGCGCAGTCCTGGCGGGCCAGGAGGTCGATGACGGCCGACCGCGCGCCACCGCGGCGGTAGCCGGCGTCCGCCAGACGCTCGGAGGCGTGGTCGGCCCATTCCGGCTGCTTGAGCTCTTGCGACATCACTCTCGATGCTACTCCGCCCGCGCGGCGTCCTCGGCGGACAGGTCCTCGTCCACGGCGGGGAGCTCCTCGTCCTCTGCGGGCAGGTCCAGGTCCCCGGGTTTGCGGCCCCGGAGCGCGGCGACGCCCGCGACGAGGGCGACGAGCGCGACCGGCAGGCCGAAGACGAGCAGCGGCGACGTGCCGCCCCCACTGTGGGCACCGGCGGACCGGCCGGACTCCGCGGCGACCTGCGGGACGGCCACCGGCGTGCCGTTGGCGGCGGTGAGCGCGCCAACGGCCTCCATCGCCGCCCGGGCCAGGCCGTCGGCGCCCGCCTCCGGATCGAGCTGCACACCGCTGAGCGCCGGCCCGGCACCGTCCCCGAGGTTGTTGCCCCCCAGGCCGGACGGAAGCACGACGAGTACGCGCGGCTTCGTGTTGAAGGAGAGCTCCGACGTCAGCAGGTCGGCGTACTTCTGCGGATCGGTCAGCAGCTGCGGCACGCTGCCCAGGTCGGCGGTCGCGGCGATCAGCGCGATCTTCAGCTCGAAGCCCGCGGCCTTGGCGGCCTTGAGCTGTCCGTCGAGCGCAGTCTGCAGGTTCTTGGCCACCGTGTTCGGCGCGTACGGGTAGAAGACGTCCTGGGAGATGAGGATGTCGCTGGCCGGGTCCCCGTCGGCGACGGCAGCCGCCGGGACGCCCGCGGCCAGCGACGTCAGCGCCAGGAGCACGGTCAGCAGGCGGCGGGCACGGGGCACAGCGCGGGTCACGGCCGCAGGTGGGTGACGCCGCCGGGCGGGAAGGCGTACGTCGCGTGGACGGGGACGGTAGGCCCGGTGACGAGCACGATCTGGCTGTGATGGCGCAAGGGGATCGACCGTACGGGATCCGTCCAGCGCACGCCGTCCACCCAGGCCCGCACCGGGGAGCGGAACGCGAGCAGGCGGCGGTCGGCCAGCGGCCTGCCCCAGATCGCGAAGAGGTCGCCGAGCGTGGCGAGCGTCCCGGGGGCGAGCTCGACGACGCCTGTCGGCTCGCTCGTGCGCACCGTCATCGTGCACCGTCCGCCGCGCACGTACGCGCCCGCGCGCCGATGCGGCAGTCCCACGCCGATGCCGGCGGGCACGAGCACCACCCGGCCGGCGGCGAACAGCTCCAGGTGCACGGCGTCGTGTCGGCCGCCACGGAGCGCGCCGGCGTCCGAACGGCACGGGAACCGCGGCTGGGGGACGGCGCCAGGCCCCGGGCGCAGTCGCGCGCCCGTCCCGATCGCGACCGGGCGCGGCGTGGCCGGCAC
>JAOPZJ010000146.1 GCA_025964155.1 Solirubrobacterales bacterium | reverse complement strand
GTGAGCGGCCTGTGGCTCGCCGGCGGCACCGTGCATCCCGGCGGCGGGCTGCCGCTGGTGGTGCTCGGCGGCCGCTCCGTGGCGCGCGCGATCGGGCCGGCGTGAGTCAGTCGCGTAGCGGGTCGCTGCCGGCCCAGGTCCCCTCGGATCCGTACGGGACGAAGCGCGCGAACAGCTCCTCCGTGAACCAGCCCTCGGCGCGGGCGCGGCGGACCACCTCCGAGTGGGCGGGCCGCGCGTAGGCGTAGCGCGTGGCGTCGCCGAGCGTGCGCCACAGCGAGAAGTTGGCCTGGCGCAGGACGGGCCGCTCGCCGATGCCCACCGCGGCCAGGACTCCCGGCTGGCGCGTCAGGTCGGCGTCGGGCCCCGCGACCGCGCGGTAGAACGCGGGCGCAGAACGCGTCCGGATGGCGGCACGCGTGAGGATCGCCACCGGGCCGTCGCCGGCATCGACAGGCACTGCGCCGGCGAACGGGTCGCGGTCGCCCCACGTCCCGTGCCAGCGGACGGGTGCCAGCCGCAGCAGGTAGCGCTCCTGCGCGAGCACGGCCCAGCGACGCGCCACAGGGGATGTCGCCAGGAACCGGTCCAGCGCCGCGTCGTCGTCCCAGACCGCGAACATGCCCC
The DNA here is from genome assembly GCA_025964155.1 of Solirubrobacterales bacterium. Lineage (GTDB taxonomy): Bacteria > Actinomycetota > Thermoleophilia > Solirubrobacterales > Solirubrobacteraceae > Paraconexibacter. The sequence continues at coordinate 37,117 of JAOPZJ010000146.1, read as the reverse complement.
AGCGCCGGAGGTCGGCCGAGAGGGTCATCGTGCGCCCGCGGCCCGTGCCGAGCAGCCGCCAGAATCGCAGACCCTCCGCGCCCCGGAGCTGGAGGCGGTCCAGCCCCATGCGCGAGAATTGCGTGGTGACCGCCGGATAGCGCGTCAGGTGAAAGGAGGCGACGGGCACGGATCAAGCCGACCTTTACCGGCTCGGGGGATGATCGACGTGACCCCACCGCATGCACATCTGGCCCTTGGGCGCGTCCGCACCCGCCGAAGGGATGGCGTCAATTCCGGCGCAGGCTCCTGATGATTGAGGACATGGCGGAGGAAGAGCTCATTGTGCTCGTGAACGAGAAGGGCGAGCCGACCGGCACCGCGGAGAAGCTGTGTACTCATCACGCCGACACACCGCTGCACCTGGGCTTCTCGTGCTACGTCTTCGACGCCGACGGTCGCTTCCTCGCCACGCGGCGCAGCGCGACCAAGGCGGTCTGGCCGGGGGTGTGGACCAACAGCGTCTGCGGTCACCCGGCGCCCGGCGAGAGCTTCACCGCGGCCATCGAGCGACGCCTGGACTACGAACTCGGGATGACCGCGGGCAGCATCGAGGTGGTCGTCCCGGACTACACCTACCGCACACCGCCGTTCCGCGGGATCGTCGAGCACGAGTTCTGCCCGGTGTTCGTCGCGCGCGCCGAGGGCGAGCCGCGGCCGAATCGCGCGGAGGTGGCCACGTATCGATGGATGCGCTGGCAGGACTTCGTCCTCGCCGCCCTCTCCGACACGGCAGACGAGTTCTCGTGGTGGTGCAAGAACCAGCTCAGCGAGCTGGCCGGGCGGCCGCTCAGCGTCCACTGAGCTGACGACGAGCCGCCGGGGCCCGCGGGCGAGGCGACGCTGGCATCGCGGCCAGTGGTCACGGCGCCGCCGGTGGTACAGCCTCCCTCGACATCATGGCTACCACGCACGCGCGCCTCGGCGCGGCGGCCGGCGAGGATGCGGTCGGCTATCCCGAGCACCTGCGCTCCCTCGTCGAGGACTACCTCATCAACCTGCGGTTCGCTTGCGAGCCGGGCGCCGCCGGCCTGGAGGAGGCAATGCGCTACTCGCTGCTGGCAGGCGGCAAGCGCATCCGGCCCGTGCTCGCGCTCGCAACGGCGCGCACGATCGGACGCGACCCGCGCGAGGTCCTCGCGCTCGCCGCCGCGGTCGAGCTGATCCACACCTTCTCGCTGATCCACGACGACCTGCCGGCGATCGACGACGACGACCTGCGTCGCGGGCGGCCCACGTCCCACAAGCGCTTCGGCGAGGACGTGGCGATCCTGGCCGGCGACGCCCTCTACGCCGAGGCGTTCCGGCTCGTCCTGCGCGAGCAGCGCGGCGATCCCGCGCGCCTGCTCGAGGCCGTCGCCGAGCTGGCCGACGCGACTGGCGTCAACGGGATGGTCGGCGGCGAGTACATCGACGTGCGCGACCTCGCCGGCAAGCAAGGCGTCGGGCTGCGCCGCCTGCACAGGCTCAAGACCGGCCGCCTGATCGGCGCCGCCATCGAGTGCGTGCTGCTCCTCAGCGACGTGGCGGCGTCCACGCTCGCCGAGTTCCGTGCGTTCTCCGGCGAGCTGGGCGTGCTCTTCCAGATCGTCGACGACATCCTGGACGTGACCGGAACGGATGCCGAGCTGGGAAAGCCGCGCGGCTCCGATGAGCGACACGGGAAGCTCACGTACGTCAGCCAGTACGGCCTCCAGAGAGCACGCGCGATGGCGGCGGACTCGCACGGCAGGGCGCGCGCAGCGCTCGCCCGGGCGGTGCCCGGCGGCGCCCCAGACCTCGAGCAGATCGCCGACTTCGTCTACGCGCGCTCCTCCTGACCGGCCTCCTGGACGGCAGCGACGGCGTGCAGGGTCTTTGGTCTCGATCGTGAGATCTGGGTGCCGGCGCTTGTGGCGCTGTGGCGCTGCCGCGATCGAGGTTCGCGTGGTGCGCTCGCGTCAGCGCCACTGCGCCTCGCGCTGGGGTGGGCGGCGCCACAGGCGCCTCGCCCCACGGACGTCAGTTCCCCGGGGCGACGAGGCCGTGGTCGTAGGCGTAGATGACGATCTGCACGCGGTCGCGCAGCGCAAGCTTGGCCAGGATGCGGCCGACGTGCGTCTTGACGGTGGCCTCGGACAGCACGAGCTCGTCGGCGATCTCCGCGTTGGAGAGGCCGCGCGCGACGGCCATCAGCACCTCGCGCTCGCGGGGCGTGAGCGAGCTCAGCCGCGGATGGTCGACGTCCGTCTCGGCGACGGGCAGCTGGTGGACGATCGTCGCCAGCAGGCGCCGTGTGGTACTCGGTGCGACGACGGCGTCGCCGCTGGCGACGGCGCGGATCGCCGACAGGAGATCGGCGGTCGGCGCATCCTTGAGCAGGAAGCCGCTGGCGCCGGCGCGCAGCGCTGCGTGCGCGTACTCGTCCAGGTCGAACGTGGTGAGGATGATGACCCGCGAGCGGCTGCCACCGTCCACGAGCGCACGAGTGGCCTGAACGCCGTCCATGCGCGGCATCCGGACGTCCATGAGGACGACGTCAGGCTCAAGCTGCCGGGTCAGCGCCACCGCTTCGGCGCCGTCGCCGGCCTCGCCGACGACTTCCAGGCCATCCTGTGCCTCGAGCACCATGCGAAACCCCATCCGCAGGAGCTCTTGGTCGTCGACGAGCAGGATTCGGGTGGTCACGCCGACAGCGTCGCTGATTCGAGCGGCAGGACGAGGTGGACCCGCCAGCCGCCGTCCGGCGCGGGGCCGGCGTCCAGCTCGCCGTCGTAGACGGCCGCTCGCTCGCGCATCCCGCGCAGGCCTGCGGAGCCGTCGACCCGCAAGTCGGGAAGCGGATTGCCCGTGTCGAGCACCTCGACCTCGAGCACGCCGTGGCCGTGGAGCATCCGCACCTGGGCTTCTGCCCCGGGGCCGGCGTGCTTGAGCGTGTTGGTCAGCGCCTCCTGCACGATGCGGAAGACGGCGAGTTCGAGGCCCGGCGGCAGCGGTGTGGAGGGACGGCCCGTCACCTCATAGCTCACCGGCAGGCCGGCGCTGCGAACGTCCTGGAGCAGCTCATCGAGCTGCGCCAGACCCGGTTGCGGGGCGAGCTGGGCATCGCCGTCGCCGTCGCGAAGCACGCCGAGCAACCGGCGCAGCTCCGCGAGCGCCTGGCGCCCGGTCCGCGAGGCGTTCCGCATCGCGGACTTGGCACGCGCCGGGTCCTCGTCGAGGGCGTAGCCGGCGCCATCGGACAGCGCGATCATGACCGAGACGTTGTGGGCGACGACGTCGTGCAGCTCGCGCGCGATCCGCGCCCGTTCGGCCGCCGCCGCCAGCTGGCCCTGCTGGTCGCGCTCGCGCTCCAATCGCTCGGCGCGCTCCTGCAATGAAGCGACCAGCGCCCGACGGGTGCGGGTGTTCGTCCCGAGCACGTAGGCGGCGGTCGCCAGGCCGGACAACCCGACGAAGCCCCGCAGCCCGTTCCCGGGGGCCCAGCGCAGGTTGGCCAGCACGACGCCGAACGCGACGACTGCGGCGGCGGCCAGCGCGACGCGGCGGGGCTGGGAGACCGCGACGCCGTAGAGGGCCACCAGCAGCGCAGCGTCACCGAACGCCAGAGCGTCCGCCAGCCACTGCGCGAAGGCGATCAACGCGATCACCGCGAAGACGCCGACCGGCCAGCGCCGGCGCCACAGCAGGGGCAGCACCAGCGCGACCGTGAAGGCCCGGCCGGCCGTGGTGGTCTGGAGGTCCCCGGCGTGCGAGGCCAACCCGAGTACGAGCAGTAGCGCGACGAGCGCAGCGTCTCCCACCACCGGCCGGCGGCGGTGAAGCGACGCCACGCCCTCGAGCGCGTTGCTCATCGCGTGAGGCACCTACATCACCGTACGCTCACGCGTCGCGGCGCGCCAACCGCACGGCGGCGGCGCCGACGACCACGGCGGTGTAGCCGCAGAAGACGGCAAACCCGGTCCACGTCGAGAGGTGTTGGGGGTTGTCGAACGTGCTCGTCGCCACGGTGTTGCCGGCGTTCAGCGGCAGGTACGGGCTGATCGCATCGGCGGTGCTCGCCGGCAGCAGCGCCGTGACGCCCGGCAGGACGAACAGCAGTCCGACGAAGGCGGCGATGGCGCCCGCCGAGTTGCGGATAAGCGCACCGAGGCCCACGCCGAGGGCCCCGAGAACGGTCAGGAACAAGGCGGTCCCGATGACCGCGCGCAGGGCATGCGGGTCGCCCAGGCTGTGATTGACCTGATGGGACGTCACGATCGCCTGCACGGCGAAGAAGGAGACGGATGCCGCCGCGAGCATCAGCACGAAGGTCACGGCGGAGAACGCGCCCAGCTTGGCCCACAGCACCGGCAACCGCTTGGGCACGGCCATGAGGCTGGAGCGGATCATGCCGGTCGAGTATTCGCCGCTGATCACCAGCACGCCGAGCACACCGATCGCCAGCTGCGCGAAGTGGTAGCCACTGACGCCGACGTCGATCGCGTCGAAGGCGGACCGATCGTGGGGGCTGAGGCTGCTCCAGCGATTCATCTGGACGACGGCGACGAGGATTCCCAGGCCGATCATCGACACGACGGCTGCCAGCAGCGACCAGCGCGTCGAGCGCAACGACCACAGCTTGGTCCACTCCGATCGCGCGACGTGGCGCTGGGTGACGCGGCCGCGGGTGACGCGGCCGCGAACGACGGCGGGGGATGTCAGGGTCGTCGTGCTCATGCTGCCTGCTCCAGGATCTCGTCGGTCACCACGGGGACGGTGGTCGTCCGGTACTCCACCGCGTCGCCGGTCAACCGCATGTACGCGTCCTCCAGTGAGGCACGCTGCGGCGTCAGCTCGTACAGGGTCAACTGTCGCTGCGCCGCGAGCTCGCCGATGCGCTCGGCTGAGAGTCCGTGAACCTCGAGCGTCTCGCGTTCGCGGCTCTGGATCCGGACGCCGTCGCCGGCCAGCGCATCGCGCAGCGCCGGGACGTGAGGACTTCTCACGTGCACCGTCGCGCCGACCGAGGCCCGGGACACCACCTCCTCGACCGTCGTGTCAGCGATCACGCGTCCACGCCCGACGATCACCAGATGCTCGGCGGTCTGCGCCATCTCGCTCATCAGGTGCGACGACAAGAAGACCGTCCTGCCCTCGGAGGCGAGCTGCTTGAGCAGCGTCCGGATCCACAGGATGCCCTCAGGGTCCAGGCCGTTGGCCGGCTCGTCCAGGATCACCGTCTGAGGATCTCCCAGCAGCGCCGAGGCGATGCCGAGGCGCTGTCCCATCCCCAGCGAGAAGCCGCCGGCGCGCTTGCGGGCGACGCTGCTCAGTCCCACGAGCTCGATGACCTCCTCCACCCGCGCCCGTCCGATGCCGTGCGTCTGCGCCATCGCCAGCAGGTGGTTGTATGCCGAGCGCCCGGTGTGGATCGCCCGTGCCTCGAGCATCGCGCCGACCTCGTGCAGCGGCGCCCGGAAGTCGCGGTACGCGCCGCCGTTGACGCGGATCGTTCCGGCGCTCGGCGCGTCCAGGCCGACGATCATGCGCATCGTCGTCGACTTGCCCGCCCCATTGGGGCCGAGGAAGCCCGTGACCGTCCCGGGCTTCACGACGAAGCTGATGTCGTCGACGGCGAGCTTCTCTCCGTAGCGCTTGCTGATGTGCTCGATTTCGATCATGCCCTGATCATGCGGATCGATCGCCCAGCCCACAATGAGCCGCAAGGATGGACATTCAGGGCGGCGACTGGGCATGAGGTCGCACCGCCTATCCCTCTCAGGTCGCAGGTCGGGCCTGCCGTGACCAATTTGAGATACGGAGACAAAGCACGAAATGCACCAACGACGCGACCCTCCTCGTCGCTGTAGTCGCGCGGCGAGCATCGCCGAGCTTTGGCGGCTCGGCCGGTCGGGCTGGCCGCGCCGCTTCCCCATCGCACAGTTCCCGAACCCGCCGCTGCTGCTCGCGTTCGCGGGGTGGGGGCTCGCCGCCGTCGCTGGTGGCTCCGCACACGACGTCGGCCGCGCGGTCTTCATCGTCGGCCTCGGCGTATGGGCCTGGGAGGAGGTCATCGACGGGGTCAACTGGTTCCGTCGCCTCCTCGGGGTGGGGGCTTTCGCCTGGATCGTCGCCGGTCTGGCCGGCGCGCTGTGAAGGCGACGGTTGTGGTCGATCGGACCGGACGATCAGGTCCGAACGGTTCCTTCGGACGGGCGCTCGGGCGCAGCGCCCGCGTCAGCATGTGGGCCGCGACCCGTTCAGGCGCGCCGCCAGGACATGACCGGCAGGTAAGGAGCATGCAACATGAGGTCCATCCGCAGACGGCTTCTGGCGATCGTGGTCGCGACGGGCGCAGCGGCCCTCGCCGCTCCGGTCTCTGGCGCGAGCGCGCAGATCGCGCCGTTCGATTTCGGGGTCCCGGGGCTGGGCGCCGTCATGGTCGGCGGCAACCAGATCGGCTCCGCGGGCTGCATCGGGACGAACCGGCCGGCGGTGGGCGGGAACAACGGCAGCACCTCGGCCCAAGCGTGTGGCGGCGTCTCGTCCGCCGGCTCTCACATCGGGCAGATCGTCACCGGGTTGCCGGGGCTCGGAACCAATGTCGTCAACTCCCCGTTCACGGAGGTGAATGTGTCCGAGGGGTCCATCACGCAAGTAGGCCCGTAGCGCCGCGGCCGGCGGTTACCGGCGGCGATCGGCGCTACATCCGCAGGTACGACGCGCCGTTGATGTCCAGCACGGAGCCGCTGGCCATCGCGGCGTCCTCAGACGCCAGGAAGAGGACGGCGGCGGCAACCTCCTCGGGCGTGGCGACCCGTCCGAGTGGGCTTTCCGCGCGCCGCCTGTCCCCCTCCGCGCCCGCGAGCGCCTCGGCGGCCATGTCGGTCTCGGTGAAGCCCGGCGCGACCGCCGTGACGGCGATGCCGTGGGGACCGAGTGCGCGCGCAAGAGACTGGCCGAAGGCGATGATCGCGGCCTTGCTGGCGCCGTAGGCGGGATGTGTCGGCTCGCCGCGGAACGCACCGCGCGACGACACGTTGACGATGCGTCCTGTGCCGCGGGGCAGCATGTGCTGCACCGCGCACCACGTCACGTTCGCGGCCCCGACGAGGTTGACGGAAAGCGTGTCCTGCCACGCGCGCTGCCATTCCTCATAGGTCGTCTCGGTGATCGGGTGCGCCTCGAACACGCCGGCGTTGTTGACCAGCACGTCCAGGCCGCCGAGCCCATCGGCCGCCGCGTCGACCATGCGGCGCACCGCCTCTGCGTCAGCGAGGTCCGCGCCGACGACGACGTGGCCCTCGCCCGGCAGCGACGCAGCCACCTCCTCTGCCCGGTCCGCGCTCCGGCCGTAATGCACGGCAACGCGGTCCCCGGCCGAGGCGAACGCGTGCGCGACCGCGGCGCCGATCCCGCGTGACGCCCCGGTCACGAGCACCGCGCGGCCATCGCTCATGCTCACCATCCCGCGATGGTACGCCGCGACGCCGTGCCGGTCGTCACCGCACGAGCGGGCGAGGGAGAGCGGGTCCGATGCCCAGAAGGTCGTATGGAACCCGCACTTCTTGACCGGACGTGCCGGCGCGTGCGAACGTCGATGGCATGTCCACACCAGACGACCGGTCCGATCGCGGCGACCGCAACGCGGCCGCCCCGGCACCCTCACTCGTCGACAGCGTACGGGCCTTCGTCGACGGCGTGCCCGAGGCCGAGCGGCCCGATGCGCTGCATGAGCTCTTCTACGGCTTCTATGCGCGGGTGGCGATCGCGGACCAGACGACCCACAGGCTGGCGCAATGGGCGAGGCAGGAGATCGGCGAGATCGCCGACCTTCCGCCGTCCCTCGCCGAGGCGCTGCGAGACAACGCGCTGCACGTCGGGCGCGAGCTGTTCGCGACGCGGATTCGCACGATGAGCGCTATGGGGTACGTCTCCGCTCAGCTGAGCGAGCTGCGCGACAGCATCGGCGACCGGCCCTTCGCGCTGCAGCGCGCGGTCGCGTTCGACGAGGACAGCGGTGAGATGCGCAGTTACGACCTCTCGCGGCCCGGCGAGCATCCGGACCTGCCGTACGACCCGTTCTCGTACGACCCGCAGGCCGAGGACGCCTGAAACCCACCGCCGTCTAACGCGGGCTGGCCATCTCGGCCGGTGCTGGCACACTGGTGAACGTGAGCACCCCGCGCCGCACGAAGATCGTCGCCACCCTTGGACCGGCCACCGAGTCCCCCGAGATGCTGGACCGCCTGCTGGCCGCCGGCGTTGACTGCATCCGCATCAACTGCTCGCACGGCACACAGGAGGAGCAGCGCCACCGCACCGCCGAGGCCCGGGCGGCGGCCGAGCGTGCCGGGCGGACCGTCGGGATCCTCTTCGACCTGCAGGGCCCGAAGCTGCGCCTGTCGACGGACACCGAGCTGCGGCTCGTCGGCAGCGGCGACCTCATCACGTTCGTCGGCTCCGGGGCGGCGGTCGAGCGCGGCGACGTCGTCGTGGACTTCCCGGACTTCGTCGCGCTCGTGACCGAGCGCTCGGAGCTCGTCATCGGGGACGGCCTTCCGCGCTTCGCCGTGCGGGACATCTGCGCCGACCGTGTCCAGGCCGTGGCGCTGAGCGCGGGGCCGCTGTCGGCGCGCAAGGGCATCAACGTGACCTACGCCCGACCGAACCTGCCGGCGATCACCGACAAGGACGTGGGTGACCTCGCGCTCGCCGCGGAGGTGGAGGCCGACTTCGTCGCGCTGTCGTTCGTCCGCTCGGCCGCCGACATGGCGGACCTGAGTGCCCGCCTGGTCGCGCTGGGCTCACGGGCGCGGACGGTGGCCAAGATCGAGAAGGTCGAGGCCTACGAGCGTCTGGACGAGATCCTCGACGCGTCGGACGGGATCATGGTCGCCCGCGGGGACTACGGCGTGGAGGCCGGCGTCGAGCGTGTGCCGCTGATGCAAAAGGACACGATCCACCGCGCCACGCAGGTGGGGAAGCTCGTCATCACCGCGACCCAGATGCTCGAGTCGATGATCCACGCCGCCGAGCCCACGCGGGCCGAGGCGGCGGACGTCGCCAACGCGGTCATCGACGGCAGCTCGGCCGTGATGCTCTCGGCGGAGACGGGGATCGGCGAGTACCCCGTCGAGGCGGTCCGGGCCATGGCGATGATCGCGCACGCGGCCGAGGAGTACCCGGTCATCCACGGGCGCGCCCGCGGGGTGCACCCGCCGGGCTCGGCGCCGGCGACGGTCCTCCATGCGGCGGTGCAGCTCGCCCAGGCGCTGCACGCCGATGCCCTCGTCATCCCGACCGCCACCGGCGGCGGGGCCCGGGCGTGCGCGAAGTACCGCCCCGATCAGCCGATCATCGCGCTCACCCACGACCCGATCGTCTCGCAGCAGCTGACCCTCGAGTGGGGCGTCATCCCGGTGACGGCCAGCCTGGCGGAGTCCGTCGAGGAGCTCGTGGACCAGTCGCTCGAAACGGCCAGGGACATCGGCGGCGTGCCGGTCGACGGGCGCGTCGTGCTGACCGCCGGGCGCCGGACGGGGACCCCCGGGGCGACGAGCCTCATCATGCTGCGGGAGATCCCGCCGAAAGGCCCGTAGGAGGCCCTGTCGGTCACGTCGACGGCCCCGGGGCCATCGACGCCGGGGCGTCAACGTTCCGCTGAAAGCGCGCTGTCGAGCGCGGCGCGCACGGCGCGGGTGTGGATGTCCTCGATCGACTCCAGGACGTCGAACACGACCGGGCGGGCCGCGGCATCGCCCTCGCGCTCCAGGTGCTCGGCGGCCACGAACTCCGCGAGGCCGTCGCGCAGGACGCCGAGCCGGGCCACCGCGGTCTGGATGCGGCCCACGCCCTCACCGCCGGACAGGTCGGCGAGCACGTCGACGAGCGCCGTCAGCTCACGGAGCGCGAGCGCGTCGTCGGTGGAGATCTGCGCCAGGGCGAAGCGCGCCTCACGCACGATGCGCAGGGCGTGGAGCGTCGCGTCGACCTCCACGGGGGTGAGATCGAACGTGATCGCGACCGTCGGCAGGCCGTCGCGGTCGGGGTACGTCTCGATGTGGTTGGGAAGCAGGACCACGGTGACAGTGTAGGTATCGGTCCGGTTGACCTTTCGCATGAGTCGATAGGGTCTGCTTTTCACCCACCCTGCGGCGGATCGTGCGCACCCGCATACCCGGCCGCCGACGCGACGAATCCCGTGTCGCCCGCCGTCTACACGAAGCTCTCGGCGACCGGGGCGACCGGCAACGCGCCGTCCAGCAGCCGGCTGACCGCGGAGGCCGGCAGCGGCCGGGCGTAGTAGAACCCTTGCCCGAGCCGGCAGCCCAGAGCGGACAGCGTCATCGCCTGCTCCGCCGTCTCGATGCCCTCGGCGACGACGTCCACGCGCAGGCTACGCGCCATGTTCACGATCGCGGCGACGATCGTCTCGTCGTCGCTCTGCGGCTGCAGGTCGGCGACGAACGAGCGGTCGATCTTCAGCACGTCGATCGGGAACCGCTGCACATACGCCAGCGACGAGTAGCCGGTGCCGAAGTCGTCCAGGACGAGGGACACGCCCAGCGCCTTGAGCGCTTCGACGCTCGCCTCGGCCTGCTCCATGAGCACGGTCTCGGTGATCTCCAGGTGCAGGCTCACGGGGTCCAGACCCGTCTCGTGCAGCACGCGCGCGACGACCGCGGGCAGGTCGGCCTCGGCGACCTGCCGCGGGGAGAGGTTGACCGCCATCGTCAGCGCGCCCGCCGCAGGTCGGGTGCGGGCCCACGCCGCCGCCTGGCGGCACGCCTCCCGCAGGACCCATTCGCCGATCGGCACGATCATGCCGGTCTCCTCCGCGATCGGGATGAACTCGGCCGGGGCCAGGAGGCCACGACGCGGATGCTGCCACCGCACGAGCGCCTCGACCCCGCAGACCTGACCGCTGTCCAGCACCACGATCGGCTGGTAGACGAGCCGCAGCTCGTCGTCGGTCACGGCGCGGGCGAGGTCCGCCTCGACCTGCAGGCGCGACGTCGCGCTCTCGCGCATGCGCTCGTCGAACTCCTCCACGCGGCCGCGGCCGCGGTCCTTCGCGCGGTACATCGCGGCGTCGGCCTCGCGGACGAGATCGTCGGCATCGGCACGGTCGGAGCCGATTCGGGACGTCGCCACGCCGATGCTCGCGCGCACGACGAGGTCGCCGTACCCGCTGAGGGAGAACGGCGCCCGCAGCGCCTCCGCGACGCGGTCGGCGATCCGGCGCGCCTCCTCGGCGTCGGGCAGGTCGTCGCAGATCATCACGAACTCGTCGCCGCCGAAGCGGGCCACCGTATCGCCCGCACGCATCTGCTCGTCCAGCCGCGCGGCGAACAGGCAGAGCAGCTCGTCCCCGACCCCGTGGCCGAGGGAGTCGTTGACGAGCTTGAAGTGGTCGATGTCGAGGAACACGACAGCCACGCCGGACTCGCGGCGCGCACCATGGGCCAGCGACAGGCGCAGGCGGTCCAGGAACAGCGCGCGGTTGGGCAGACCGGTGAGCGCGTCATGCAGCGCCTGGTGGCGGATGCCCTCCTCCGCCCGCCGTCGGTCGATGACGTCCGCCAGCACGTTGACGACCGCGCGCAGGAAGTCGGTCTCCTCGCCCGAGAAGACGCGGGGATCCAGCGTCTCGCAGCACAGGACACCGAACGACGTGCCGCGAGTGGGGACCGGCACGACGACGCCCCCCAGCGCACGGGTGTCGTCCAGCAGCTCCGGCAGCGCCGGCACGCCCTCCGTGCTCTCGGCGTCGCCGCACGCGCCGACCTCGACGACCGGCACGAGACGACGGCGCCAGGCCATGCCGGTGGAGGCCCGCACCCGCATGCCGTCGTCGACGACGTGCTCGAGCACCGCCACGACGTCCGCCTTGAGCACCGACGCCACGGTGGTGACCAGATGGTCCATGAGCCCGTCGATGTCGCCATCCTCGAGCGCCTGCTGGCCGAGGCGCGCGATCGCGGCCTGCTGGGCGATGGTGCGCTCGAGCTGATCTTCGGTCGCCCGTAGCCCCTCACGCGCGAGGTCCAGCGCGCGGGCGGCGCGCGCCACCTCCTCCTGCATGAGGTTGAAGCTCTGGGCCATCGCCCCGACCTCGTCGCGGGAGCGCACGTGGACCGGCGCGATCGCGATGCTCGCATGCGCCGCGTCCAGCCGCCCCTCGCTGAAGGCCTCCATCGCCAGCGTGAAGTCGGTGAGCGGACCCCGGGCCAGGCGGTCAGCAGCGCCCGCGACCTCGCTCGTCGCGTGCGAGATCATGCCCGGGAGCACGAGGCCGACGGTGATCGTGAGGATCGCCACGGCCACGAAGATGTCCGCCAAAACCGACATGAGCTCGGACTGGCCCGCGGGCACATGGCTCACGGCGAGCAGGTAGCCAGCGCCGTCGAGCGCCATGACGGCCACCATGGCACCGGTGAGCTTGAGGTGCAGTGACCGCGGGACGCCGCGCTCACCCGCCCGCCGGCGATCCGTCCAGGTGCGATAGGCGTAGAGCAGCGACCCGGAGTAGGCGAGGACGAGGCCCGAGATGACCGTCGGCAGCCCGAACTGCTGGAAGCCGAAGATCGTCGACACGCCCCAGACTCCGGCCGCCCCGACGCCCAGCACGATCGTCCCCCGCGGCGCGCGATAGGGACGCTCCATGTCGGGGGCGTCGCGGCGCAGCAGCCAGACCGCCACGCTCGGGAGGATGATCCCGATGAGGTAGCAGAAATTCGCGGCGGCGAGGAACCACAGCGGGTACCCCGACAGGAGGAACACGATCGCGCAGCAGGCCGTGAGCGTCGTGGCGACCCACGGCACGTCGAAGCGGTTGCGCCGCCCGAGGATGCGCGGCACGAGGCCGTCGTCCGAGAGCTGGGACATCGTGCGGGCCGCCCCGGCCAGCGGCTGCAGCGTCCCGTGGAACATGTTGAAGACCATGAACCAGATGGCCGCCGCCTTGGCGCCCGCGCCGAGCATCGGCGCGAACGTCGGGCCGAGCGTCCTCATCAGCTCGCCTTCGAGTCCGCTGGGTCCGAGCACACCGAGCCAGACGACCGGCAGGGCGAGGAAGTAGAGCGACGCCATCGACGCGCTGGCGTACATCGCGCGGGGGAGCGAGCGGACCGGGTCGCGCATCTCGCCGACGTGGCAGGCGGCCGCCTCGAACGCCGGGGCCGCGAAGCCGATGAGGTAGAGGCCGGCCATCGCGCTCGTCAGCGCGCCGAAGGCACCGTCGAAGGGCGTCTGGAGGTGAAACGACGCCGCCTGGTGCCAATCGACCTCACCGGCGAACACCGGGATGAGCGCCGACGCGAACGCCAGCAGCGCCGACGCGCATGCGAGCGGCAACGCCAGGCGCGCGACCCACCGCACGCCGCACAGGTTGACGAGCAGGAACACGGCGATGATGCCGGTGGCCAGTGCCTGGACGGGCACCCCGGGGAGGTACCAGTGGTTCAGCGCGCTGGCCGACAGGATGGCCGTCAGCCCGCACGTCGGGATCCACCCCCACCAGTAGGCGACGCCCGCGAGGTTCGCCAGGACCGGGCTGTAGGGCCGGAAGGCCTCGGCGCACGTCGCGGAGATGCCGCCCACGCGCTTGGGCCACATGAGGACGAGCTCGATCCAGCCCGGCAGGGCGGCCCAGCTGACGAGCAGGCCGATGATGAGGAGCGGGACGGCCGCGGTGCCCTGCGCGAGCACGAGCGCCGCGATGAGGAACAGGCTCTGGTTGGAGCCGCCCATCGCGAGCGCCGTCGCGCCCTGCCACCCGATGGTCCTCGGGTGATCCGGCGCCTGCGTGGTAGGGCTGGCGCCGGAGACGAGCATCGTGCACGTCTCGATATCGGCAGATTTCTGACCTTCTTTAGATCAGCCTAAGATGCCGGCGCCCCCCTTCACCGGCTCAGACCCGCGTGACTGTCGGCTCACCAACGAGCCCGAACCGCTGCAACACGCCGAGGAGCTCGCGATGGCCGAAGGCCTGGCAGCCGGAGGCGAAGCCGGCGCGACGCGGCGGTTGCTGGAGCAGCGCGTGGGCGCAGTAGGCCTGCAACAGACCGGTCTGCTGGTAGTTGCAGGCGCCGCGGATGACGACCTGGGTGCTCCCGAGCGGGCCGCTGCCGACGACACTGTCCAGCGACCGGTTGACGCGCGGGTTCTCGCGCGGCGGGGTCTGCGTGTCCATCTGGGCCATGATCGCCCCGAGCGCCGCCTGCTGCTCCTCGGCGCTCTCCATCGGCTTGATCTGCTCCTCGACCATCTGCGCGATCTGTGCCACGCCGGTCATGACCTCGCGGTTGAAGACACCGCCGTAGGACTTGCACGTCACGACGCGCGGATCGTCCTGGAACCACACCGGGTGCGACGTCCCGCCCCACGGCAGGACGAGGCTCGTCGGGTGCTGGCCCGGGACGGCGGCCTCGAACGTGACGGCGCCGGGCCACTGCACGAGCGCGTCGTTCTCCAGGTAGAAGTGGTCGGCCATCAGGATCGTGAAGATCGAGTCGGTGGACGCGATCGTCGGCGCGCCGGCCCACAGCACGAGCGTGTCGAGGGTGTCGACGGACGGATCCTCCAGGGCGATGTTCGCCGCGATCTCGCCGCTCGTGTACATCTGCGCGATGCAGGGCGCCAGCAGCAGCCCCTGCTCGGCGTACGCCTCCCCGAGCTTGTCGCGGACGTCGATCATCCAGTTCTGCTCGCCGGTCGTGTCGATGTAATGCGCCCCGGCGACCAGGGCCGCCTCGGCGACCGTCATGCCGTAGGTCGCAAACGGGCCGACCGTGTTGCAGACGACCTTCGCCCCGGCGAAGAGCTCGGTCAGCGCCTCGACGGTGTGCTCGACGGCCCTGACCTCGTATGTCGCCGTCTCGATGCCCGGGACCTTGTCCATGATCGCCTGCAGCTTCTCGGCGTCACGCCCCGCGGCCACGAACGGCACGTGGTACTCGCGCAGGTATTCGGCGATGAGGCGGCCGGTGTAGCCGCTGGCGCCGTAGATCACGACAGGATGTGGGGAGCTCATGGGCCGACGCTAGTCGGCGGGCCGCGGCGCGTGCGTGTTTTTCGCCGCCAGCGTGGCGCCGCCGGCTTGTCGCGACGCCACAAAGACCCGCCGGGGCCGCGCGGCCCCGACGCGCGCCGCGAGCGAGCTACCGCAGCCCCCCGGCCAGCGCGGAGTTCGCCACCTTGACGAAGCCGCCACGGTCGGTCTCGCCCTTCTTCAGGTCCAGCTTCAGCTGGTAGGTCACGATGACGCCGTGCGCGCGGAAGGCGATCGAGGGCGCCGAACAACTGGCCCCGCAGGACAGCGGCTGGTAGCGGCCCACCACGCCGTCGCGGAGCTTGACCTTGCTGCCGTCGGCCGACGTGAGCTTGCGCGCCGTCTTCTCGACGGAGAGGTTGCCCGCCGCGCACACGTTGGCGCCGTTGCAGGCAGGCACGTAGCCGAGGACGACATCCCACCGCTTGGCCTTGGCGCTGACGACGGAGTAGAGCGGCTTGCCCTTCAACGGTGTGACGGGAAAGACCGACGGCAACAGGATCGGGAGCGTCGTCTTGGCCTTCAGCTGCGTGAGGGTCGGCTGCAGCGCCTTGGCCACCGGGGCGGGCGCGGCGTGGACCGCGGTGGTGCTGCCGACGAGGACGGCGGTCAGGGAGAGCAGCACGGCGGATCGGCGCATGGCCGCATCGTAGTCACCGGACGGGATGTCAAGCTTGACCCGATGGCCAAGCTCCCGACGCGCAAGTACTCGCCCCGCCGATCCCGCGAGGAACGCCGCGAGCAACTGCTGGACGCCGCCCTGAAGATCGTCGATTCGCAGGGCTTCGGCGCCTTCTCGATCGAGGCTGTCGCCCGCGAGGCCGGGCTCGCCAAGACCGTCGTGTACGCCTCGTTCGACAACCCGCAGGAGCTCCTGCGTGCGCTCGTGGACCGCGAGCTGGATCGGGCCGTGGCCGACCTGGCCGCCGCGATCCCGCGGCCGCCGTACGAGGACCCCGCGAGCGTGTTGCAGCAGGCGTTGCTCCAGGTGCTGCGCTCGGCCCGCCTCAGGCCGGCGACGTGGCGGATCTTCGTGCTGCCCGCCGACGGTATGCCGCCTGCCGCGCGCGCGAACGTCGAGCACCACCACGCGCGCTTCCTGCTGCAGATCGAGCCGCTCGTGTTCTGGGGTCTGGAGCGGATGGGGCTGCGCCACCTCGACGCCGAGCTGACGACGAGCATCCTCATCGCGGGCGCCGAGCACGGGATCCGCCTGGCGCTGACGGATCCCCAGCACTTCAGCGACGAGCGCCTCATCACCTTCGCGACCGAGCTCGTCGCCACCTTCGTCGCGCCGCGCCAACAGGGCGACGCTTGACAGGTGAATCGGGATTCACGATGCTGTGAATCCCGATTCACCGACCGCTCAGGAGACGGCGCATGACCCTGCTCGACGCGCACCCGCAGACCCGTGACGTGCTCAACCAGGCCTCGCCGCTGGAGCCCGTCCACCACTTCGAGAGCTGGGCCGCGCTGCGGGAGGCGGTCGATCGCGAGGGCGGGGGCTGGGGCGTGGACCGCCTGCGCGACGCCGGGGAGCTGGCGGGGTCACCGCAAGCGCGCGAGCACTCACGGCGGGCGGAGCGCAACGAGCCGCGGCTTGACGCCTACGACCGCTACGGCCACCGCGTCGACGAGGTGCAGCTGGACCCGTCGTGGCACTGGATTCTGCGCGCGAACATCGAACGCGACGTCCATTCGCTGCCCTGGCGCGAGGAGCGCTCCGGCGGCCACGTGGTCCGCGCGGGCCTGTTCATGCTCATGAGCCAGATCAACGCCGGCGTCATGTGCCCGGTGTCGATGACGTACGCCGTCGTCCCGGCGCTGCGCGCGGGCGCGCGGGAGATCGCCGCCGAGTGGGAGGAGCGCCTGACGCGCCCGGACTACGCCACCGGCGCCCTGGCGGGCATGGCGATGACCGAGCGCCAGGGTGGTTCGGACGTGCGGGCCAATACGACGCAGGCCACGCCGCTCGGCGACGGCACCTACGAGCTGCACGGCCACAAGTGGTTCTGCTCCTACCCGCCGTGCGACGTCTTCCTCGTCCTCGCGCAGGCGCCGGCCGGCCTGTCGTGCTTCTTCGTGCAGCGGGGGCCGGGCATGGAGTTCCAGCGCCTGAAGGACAAGCTCGGCACCCGGTCGCTCCCGTCCTCCGAGGTCGAGTTCCGCGGGATCCGCGGGCGGCTCGTCGGCGAGGAGGGCCGCGGCGTGCCGGCGATCATCAGCATGGTCAACCACACACGGCTGGACTGCCTGCTGGGGTCCGCCGCCGGCATGCGCCGCGGTGTGCTGGAGGCCGTCAGCCACGCGCGGTCGCGGTCCGCGTTCGGGGTACGCCTCTCAGACCAGCCCGCGATGCGCAACGTCCTGGCCGACCTCGCCGTGGAATCGGAGGCGGCCACCGCGACGGCCCTGCGCATGGCCCGCGCCTACGACTCAGGTGACGAGTCCGCCTTCCGGCGCTTTGGCACCGCGGTGTCCAAGTACTGGGTCTGCAAGCGCGCCGCGGCGCACGCCGCCGAGTCGCTGGAGTGCCTCGGCGGCAACGGCTACGTCGAGGACTCCGGTCTGCCGTTGCTCTACCGGGACGCACCGCTGTCGGGCATCTGGGAGGGCTCGGGCAACGTCATGGCGCTGGACGTCATGCGTGCGATGGTCAAGGAGCCCGAGGCGCTCCCCGCGTTCCTCGCCGAGTGCGACCTGGCCCTGGGCGGCGATGCCCGCCTGGACGCCCACCTGCGCGACGTCAAGGACGGCGTCGGCGGCCTGACGAGCGGCGCGGGCGATCTGCAGGAGCGCCTGGCGTCCGCCCAGTTCGGCGCGCGGCGGATGGTGGAGGACCTCGCGCTCGCGCTGCAGGGCAGCCTGCTCGTGCGGCACGGTGCGCCCGCGGTAGCCGACGCGTTCTGCGCCGCGCGCCTCGGCGGGGGCGGACGCGTCTACGGCACGCTGCCCGCCGGTGTCGACGCCGGCGCCATCATCGACCGCGTGCTGCCGGCATGACCTCGGAGCCGGCGACGATGACCTACACGGCCAGCGATCGCGTGGCACGCATCACGCTGAACCGCCCGGAGCGCGGCAACGGGATCACGCGCAGCCTCGTCGCCGAGCTGGAGGCGTGCGTCGAGCGCGCCGACCTGGACCCCAGCGTCCACGTGATCCTGCTGTCGGGCAACGGCAAGGGGTTCTGTGGTGGCTATGACCTCGTCGAGAGCGCCGAAGGCCAAGGCCGGATGGGCGACGAGCGCGTCGCTCCGCCGCCCGGCTCGCCGCTGGACCCGATGGTGATGGCGGCCAACCACGACCCGTCCGGCACGTGGGACCCGATGGTCGACTACGCGATGATGGGCCGCAACGTCCGGGCGTTCATGTCGCTCTTCCACTGCAACAAGCCGGTGGTCTGCAAGGTCCACGGGTTCTGCGTGGCCGGTGGGACGGACATGGCGCTCTGCTCGGATCTGCTCGTCATCGCCGCGGACGCGAAGATCGGCTACCCCCCTGCACGTGTGTGGGGCTCGCCGACGACGTCCATGTGGACGCACCGCCTGGGCCCCCAGCGGGCCAAGCGCCTGCTCTTCACCGGCGACTCGCTGTCGGGCGCAGAAGCGCTGGACTGGGGCTTGGCGATCGAGGCGCCGCCGGCCGACGAGCTGGACGAGCGCACGGAGATCCTCGTCACCCGCATCGCGCAGATGCCCGTCAACCAGCTGATGATGATGAAGCTCCTCGTCAACCAGGAGACGATGACCAAGGGGCTGCACGCCACGCAGGTGCTCGGCACGGTGTTCGACGGCATCACGCGCCACACCGCGGAGGGCTACGCCTTTCAGCAACGGGCCGCCGAGGCCGGCTTCAAGCAGGCGGTCGTCGAGCGCGACGACCCGTTCGGCGACCGTGGCCCCTCGACGTTCAAGGGCTGAGCCCGCGATGGTGGACCTCGCCGCGGGCACCCGTGAGCGCCTGCTGCACGCCGCGCTCGAGCTCACCCGCGAGGGCGGCTACGCGCAGGCTTCGGTGGCCGCCATCGCCGCCGGGGCGGGTGTCTCCAACGGCGCGCTGTACCGCCACTGGTCCTCCAAGGGCGAACTCTTCGCCGAGCTCTTTCGCACGGTCTGCTCGCGCGAGCTGGAGGCGCTGACCGCCGCGGGTCTGCCGCGCGCGGAGGCGACCGTCGTCGAGCGCGTCGAGGCCGTGCTGGGCACGTTCGCGGCCCGCGCGCTGCGCAATCCCCGGTTGGCGTGGGCGCTCATCGCCGAGCCGGTGGACCCGCTCGTCGAGGCCGAGCGTCTGGCCTACCGCCGGACCTACCGGCAGCACCTGGCGGCCTTGCTGCGCAAAGGCATCGCCGTGGGAGAGCTGCCCGAGCAGGACGCCGACCTCACCGCCGCCGCGCTGGTCGGCGGCGTCGGCGAGGCGCTCGTCGGACCCACCTCGCCGGTGGCCGACACACCGCCGGACGCGGACGTCATCGTCGCTGCGCTGCAGTGCTTCGCCCGGCGGGCGGTGGGTGCGGTGCCCCCAGCCACCGCCCGCTGACCCGATCCGCAAGACCACGATCGTCACGTCGCCCGCCGACTGGCCTGCAAGAGTCCCCCGAAACCCTTCGCCGACCGAGGGGTATCCAGAGGTCTGTGACGCTCGTGCGCGCCCCCCACTACGCGATGACCCGCCCGGCCCCCGACGCCTGCCCGTCGGTGGTCAGGATGCGCCCGCACCTGGCCGACGGCGCCCAGACCACCGTGTACGCCGCGGCCTTCCCGCTCACCGGCCTGCGCGTGCAGGCCAGGCGTCTGGACAAGCCCGAGACGCTGGTGCGCTGGTGCCGGTCGGTCGACGTGGCCCACGCGATCGTCGGTGGCTTCTTCGTGCGGCCCCACAACGCCCCGCTCGGCGAGCTGCGGATCGACGGCACGGCCGTCGAGCACGTCCCCTTCACCGCTCCGTGGGGGGCGAACCGGGCCTGCGTGCACATCGGCGAGGATCGGATGAGCATCGTGCGCCGCCACGACCTGCCCGAGAGCCCCGACGGCGACCTCCTGCAGGCCGGTCCGCTGCTCGTGCGCGACGGGCTCTCGGCGATCACGCACACCGACGACGAGGGCTTCACCGCCGGCGCGGACCAGTTCGACTCGGACATCAGCGCCGGGCGCCACCCGCGTTCGGCGCTTGCCCTCACCGACACGCACCTGCTGGCCGTCACGTGCGACGGGCGCCACTGGGACGAGGCCGGCCTGACCCTCGACGAGCTGGCCGACGAGCTTGTTGCGCTCGGCGCGCACTCGGCGATGAACCTGGACGGTGGCGGCTCGACCGCCCTGGTGTGCCACGGGGCGCTGGTGAACCGCCCCCGCGAGCAGCACGGCATCGAACTGCCGGACGGCCGCCCGATCTCCACGGCGCTCGTCCTGTCGTACGAATCCTGACGGGGCGCCCAGGGCCGGGATCACGATGGGCCTGCGATACTGGATACCTGTTGATTCCTTCGCTGCGTGTCGTCTCCGGAACGCTCTTCTACCCTAGGGGCGGCTCCGCGTATGTCGCGCGCGCCCTTGCCCGGGGGCTGGCCGCGCGCGAGACCGTCGATCTGACGTTGCTGAGCGGCTCCCGGCGCGATCGGGGCGACCTCTCGGACGCGCGGGCCTTTTACGCAGGCCTGGACGTGCACGAGGTCGACTTCACACGCGCGCTGGCGACGGCCGACCCCGTCGGCGCGCCGGCGCCCGAACCCGGGACCGCGCCACTGCAGCCCTCCTACGAGGACCGCGGCGGCGCCGTGGACCGGATCTTCGCCGGCCTCGACGGCGCGGCGTACAAGGAGCAGGTCCTCGCGTGGTCGCGCGAGCTTCAGGCCGTGGACGCAGGCAGCGCGGACGTCCTGCACCTGCACCACCTCACCCCGCTGCATGAGGCCGCCGCCCGCGTCGCCCCCGGCGTGCCGGTCGTGACCCACCTGCACGGGACCGAGCTGCTCATGCTCGAAGCGATCGCCGCCGGCGAGCTGGCCTCGCCGCACGCCGCCGCTTGGCGGCGGCGCCTGTGCCGCTGGGCGTCCGACAGCGAGCGCCTCATCGTCGCGCCCGGCAATCGCCGGCGCGCGATGCGCCTGCTGGGTCTGGAACGCCGGCGCTTCGCCGACCTGCCCAACGGCTTTGACCCGGTCGCCTTCCGGCCGCTGGAGGTGAACCGGCGCGCGGTCTGGCGCCGGGTGCTCGTCGAGGCCCCGCGCGGCTGGGCCCCCGGCGAGGAGCCTGGCTCGATCACCTACGGCGAGCAGGTGCTGGACACGATCGCCCGCGGGCCGGTCATCCTCTTCGTCGGGCGCTTCACGAGCGTCAAGCGCCTGCCGTTGCTGCTGGAGTGCTTCGCCGCCGCCAAGGCGCGGATGGCCGGCGACGCGACGCTCATTCTCGTCGGCGGTCACCCCGGCGAGTGGGAGGGCGAGCATCCGGCGGACGCGATCGCGCGTCTCGGGCTGGACGACGCCCTGCTGGCGGGCTGGCACGATCAGTCCGAGCTGCCCGAGCTGCTCGCAGCGGCGGACCTGCTCGTGCTGCCGTCCGCCCGCGAGAGCTTCGGTCAGGTCCTCGTCGAGGCGATGGCGTGCGGCGTGGCCCCTGTGGCCGCAGCCTCGCTGGGACCGGCGCACATCATCGACGACGGCCGGACCGGCTGGCTCTTCGACATCGACGACGCCGACGCGCTCACCCGCGCCCTCGTGCACGCCGTCGACGACGGAGTGGAGCGCCGGCGGCGCGCCGCCGCGGCCGAGCAGGAGGCGCTGGAGCGCTTCACGTGGCCGGCCGTCGCCGGGCGCCTGGAGCGGATCCTGCGGTCGACCGCCACCTCCGTACCGGACCGCGCGGACGTGCCCGACAGCGTGTAAGCACACCCATTCCCGGGCAGTGGGGTCGGTGTGCGCCGCGTGGATTGTGCCGGACCGGGCTGGACGCGACGCAAACGCGGGCGCGGCTTCGAGCTGCTCGACGAGCGGGGTAGGACGCTAACCGACCAGGAGGCCAGGGCGCGCGTCGCGGCCCTGGCGATCCCGCCCGCGTGGCAGGACGTGTGGATCTGCCCGGACCCACAGGGTCACCTTCAGGCGACCGGCATCGACGACGCCGGCAGGCGGCAGTACCGTTACCACGACGCCTGGAACCAGCGGCGCTCACGCCGGAAGTTCGACGAGACGCTCGTCTTCGCCGCCGGCCTGCCGCTGCTGCGCCAAGAGGTCCGCGACACCCTCGCCGTCGAGGTGGGCCGTCCGTCCGCGGAGGCCGTCCTTGCCTGCGTCGCCCGTCTGCTGGACGTCGGCTTCTTCCGGATCGGCAGTGAGACCTACGCGCGGGAGAACGGGACGTACGGGCTGACCTCGATGCGGCGTGAGCACGTGCAGGTCACGCAGGAGGGCGTCGTGACGTTCGACTACCCGGCCAAGCACGGGCTGCGTCGCGTGCAGCACGTCGTCGACCCGCTCTCGGCCGACCTCGTCGCCCGGCTCAAGCGTGGGCGCAGCGGCGACGGGCAGCTCTTCGGGTGGCGCACGACGGAGGGCTGGCGCCCGCTCCGGACGTCCGACGTCAGCGAGTACCTCGCCGAGCGCGTCCCGACCGGATCGGCGAAGAGCTTCCGCACGTGGCACGCCACCGTGCTGGCGGCCGTGGCCGTGTCGGTCGCCGAGGTCGACGCCGAGCACGTGCCCTCGCGCAAGCGCGTCATCGCGCACGCGGTCAAGGACGTCGCCCGGCATCTGGGCAACACCCCGGCGGTCTGCCGCAGCTCCTACATCGATCCGCGCGTCTTCGACAAGTACGCCGCCGGCGAGACGATCGGTGAGGTCGTCACCCGACTGACCGCCGTGGACGACGGCGGCCTCAGCGACACCGCGGTCCACGGCGAGGTCGAGGCCGCCGTGCTCGATCTGCTCGGCGGCGACGCCAGCGCGTACGCGGAGGCTCGTGGTGACCGGTGACCTGGCGCCGGCTCCGAGGAGGACCGGGACGACGCCGAGCCGCAACTCGTCGATCAGCCCTGCCTTCGGCTATTGCTGGGCGATGTTCGTCCTCGACGACCGCGGTGGACGCGTTGACGTCGCCACCCTCCTGGCCGTGTGGCTAGCGCCAGGCCGCCAGCTCGAAGACCCACTCGTGGAGCTGCATCCCGCCCTCGCCCAGCAGGTTCTCCTCGCTCTGGTTCGGCCCCGCGACAAAGCCGTCCAATGACATCGCAATCGTGAGTCTCACTCGTGACACAGTGACTTCCTGACGGTCGGTTTCATGAAGAAGATGGCGCGACGCGCGCGAACTCATCGCCGACCGTACGTCCACGCCGCGCACCGCGGGTCCCGCTCGCCGCGAAACTTTCCATAAACAAGGGGGCGACTCTCAAGTTCGTCTGCTCGACTGCCGATCGGGAGTGCGACATTTCGTTCGCCCGCCGCATGCCCCTGACCTTCTTTCATCCGGTTTGGACCCGCCTGAGGCACTCGCTCTCGCCCGAGCGTCGCGCATCGCCGGCCGTGGGCCTGATGTGGCTGTTTCTCGCCGCCACGGTCCTCACCCTGTTCGAGGTCCTTGCACCGCACGACTCGTCGGTCGAGGTGCCACAGGTGTTAGCGATTTCCGCCGCGTGTGCAGGGATCACCGCGATCCTGTTGGCCTACGGGCCTCGTGTGCCCCCACGCGCGATCAGCTCGCTGGTCGGCCTCGGGGGCGCCCTGGCCACCGCCGAGATCCACTTCACCGGCGGCGTTCCGAACGCCGCGTCCCTGTTCTACCTCTGGGGCATCCTGTACGCCTTCTACGTCTTCAGCCGGCGAGAGGCATTGCTGCAGCTGGTGGTCGTCGCTGCGGAATACGCGTTCGTCATCGCCCTTGGTCCACCGCCGTTTTCCGCCGTCACGCACTGGATCACCACGATCGCCGCGATGCTCGGTGCAGGGCTCTTCGTCGGCAGTCTCAAGACCCGCCTCGACGGCCGCATCGAGCGTCTGACCGACGACGCGCGTACCGATGCGCTGACCGGACTGCTGAACCGCCGGGGCTTTGACGAGGTCTTCGCCAGCGAGCTGCACCGAGCCCTGCACACCGGACGCCCGCTGTCCGTGCTCATCGGCGACCTGGACCGCTTCAAGAGCGTCAATGACGCCCAGGGCCACGCCGCGGGCGACGAGGCCCTGCGGCGGTTCGCCAAGCTCATCGACCAGCACCGCCGAGCCGGCGACACGATCGCCCGCCACGGCGGGGAGGAGTTCGCCGTGATCCTGCCCGACACCGATATGGCGGCCGCGCTGGTGGCCGCCGGGCGCTTGCGCGAGGTCGTGGAGCAGGCGCTGGCGCAGGACCCGGTGCCGCTGACGGTCTCCTTCGGCGTCGCGAGCTTCCCGCAACACGGGACCTCCCCTCAGGTGCTGCTGCAGCGCGCCGACGACGCGCTCTACGCAGCCAAGACACAGGGCCGCAACCGCGTCGTCGGGTATCAGGCCGCATCGCTCCCGCAGACCGCGGTCGCCTGACCCGCTTCACGAACCGCGGTGAAGCTCACACCGCTGTCCTACCGATCGAGCGTCACAGATCCGTCACCTGGCAGCGGAACCGTGACCTCCGATTGGCGGGGCGGGCAGCCTCGTGGCTGCGGCGCGGGCCAAGACGCCGGCGCATCTCCTCAGCCTGTGTAGCTCCCGCCCCGTCAGGCCATCCCCGCCAGCTGGATCTTCGGCGCGGCGCGTGCGGCGCCGCGTCGGATCGACAGCCCTCAGCCGGGCCGATCCGACACTCGCGCTCACAGGACAGGCGTCCGAAGCCCGAGCGTCGGATCGACAGCGCTCAGCCGGGCCGATCCGACACTCGCGGTGGTCGGCGGTCTGTGTTGTCCGGCGCACGGACGCGGCTACCGGTCAGAACGAGCCGGTCAGCCCAGCATCGGCCGGCCGGTGGGGCGCTGATGCTCGTCGAGCTCGAGCTGCTCGTAGTAGCGCGTGAAGTGGTGGCCGGAGCGGAACTCCCCGACGTGCGGCTCGATCGTCTCCCCCTGCGCCATCCGGACGATGAGCTCCGGGTAGGTGCGGCCCTCCAGCGCGGCGTACATCGGGGCCGGGAACGCGCCGCCGAAGCGCGGGTTCACGTCGGTGATCCCGAGTCCGATGTCCGGGTCGCGGAACATCTGGATCGTGCCGGGCCCGCGGAACGCGAAGGCCTCGGCGACGCGCCGGGCGAGGTCGATGAGCTCCTCGTCGTGGATGACCTGGCCCTTGATCGACTCGCCGCCGCGCGACTCCAGCATCGTGCGCGGGATCGCGTTCAGGCAGCGGCCGTCCAGGTCACAGAGCACGTCGACGGAGAACTCCGGGCCGCCCATGAGCCGCTGCACCATCACCGGCTCCTTGACGTAGCGGATGAAGAACTCCATCTCCTCGCGGTCCGCGCAGGGGTGGATCGAGCGGGCGCCCGAGCCCTGGCGCGGCTTGACCATCACCGGGTAACGGGACGGCTCGGCCGGGGGTAGCACCGTCGGCGGCGACGGCAGCCCGCGCGCGGTCAGCTCCTCATGCGTGCGGTACTTGTCGTACATCGCCTCGCAGGTGTCCACGCCGGCGACGAACGCCGGCAGCGCGTCGCCGGCCGCCGCGAGCACGTGGATGTCCAGGTCCGTCAGCGGCACGACGGCCTTGACGTCGTGTTCGGCCACCAGCTGCGCCAGGAACGGGATGTAGCCCGGATCGTCGATGCGCGGCGGGATCACCGCGAGGTCTGCGGCGTAGCGTGCGGGCGCCAGGAGGCTCGGGTCCGCGGCGATCGTGAAGGCGTGGCGCGCGAACGACGAGACGATGTCAAAGCGCTTGCCCACCCCCGTCAGGAGGACGGCGGGGCGGTCTGTCGCGGGCGTCACGCGCGTGCGTGGAACGTCGCGAGCGTATCCGCGCGCAGGCCCAGGCGCAGGGTTTCGAGCGAGATGACCTCCGCCGGCGGCACGTTGCCGAGGTTCACGTCTGAGCCGAAGCGGTTGATGAGCCAGGACTGCTGGTCCTTGCGCGGCGCCTCGAAGACGAGCCGTGCCTGATCGATCTCGTGCACGATCTCGTCGATGAGCCCGGTCCGAGCCTCGCCGT
Source organism: Solirubrobacterales bacterium (assembly GCA_025964155.1). GTDB lineage: Bacteria > Actinomycetota > Thermoleophilia > Solirubrobacterales > Solirubrobacteraceae > Paraconexibacter. The sequence continues at coordinate 10,958 of JAOPZJ010000146.1, read as the reverse complement.
CGGCGCGGTACAGGCCCGCGGTGCCGGTCGCGCGACCCTCGCAGACGACAAGCTCCGCGCCCGCCTCGAATGCCTCGCGGATGAGCTGCACCCAGCGGTACGGTGCCAGGATGGCGTCGCTGTCCTTCTCCCCCACCTCGGCGTAGACGGTGAAGTCCTGCGCCAGCAGCGCGATGAGCGCGTGCTTCTCGTCGGTCGGGATCGGCACGACGCCCGACGACACCTCGACGCGGTCGATCGCGTGCTCCTGCAGCCAGCGCCGCAGCTCGTCGACACGACCATGGAGCCACGCGAGCTCGCTGAGCGTGCCGCCGACCATGACGGGCACGTCCTGCTCGCGATACAGCGCGAGCTTGTCGGCGAGGTTGGCGGTCACGAGCGCAGAGCCCCAGCCCAGACGGACGAGATCGATGTGCGGACCGGCGACGGCGAGCAGGCTCGTGACCTCGGCGGGGCCGAGCCCTTGGTCGAGCACGTGGGTCAGGCCCGACACGCGCGGTTTGGCCGGCCGCGACGGGAGCGGGAGAACGTTTGGAGGGAGCGTCACCTGTCGCAGGACCCTATCGGCAAGCCGCGTCCACCCGGCCTTTCGGGAGCGCGACCTCGGTTGGATGGAGCATCACGTGACGCCGCATCCCGACCCACCGGCGGTGTGCGGAAGCCCGTGAGATGACGAAGCGCGTGACGACACGGGGGACGCGGCGCACGTCGCTGGACGGGACGCGCGCCGACATCCTCGTCTGCGGGGCGAGCTTCGCCGGGCTGGCGGTGGCGCGCGAGCTGGCCGGCAGCGGGGCCGACGTGCTCGTCGTCGACCGCTACGCCGTCGGGGAGCGGGCGACGTCGGCCTGTGCGGCGCCCACGCCGTGGCTGCACGCGATGGGCGTGACGGACTCGATCCGCCAGGAACTGCCGGACATGACCTTCACGACCGCCCACGGGACGGCGCGCTTCCGCCTGCCGTGGAGCTGGTCCTCGTTCGACTACCGGCAGCTCTGCGAGCTGCTCTTCGCCCAGAGCGACGCGCGCTTCGAGACGGCCAAGGTCCACGGCCGCTGCCCAGGCGGCGTGCGCACCGACCGCGGCGACCTGCACGCGCCCGTCGTCGTGGACGCGCTGGGCTGGCGGCGTGTGCTGGGCGCCTCGGGGTACCAGCCGCCCGCGGCGCCGCTGAGCCGTGGGCTTGAGGTGCACCCGCACTCAGGCGGCCCGGACGACGCGCTGGACATCTGGATCGAGCGCGACCTCGTGCGCCGCGGCTACGGCTGGCGTGTGCCGGCCGCCGGCGAGCAGCGCGTCGGGGTCGGGAGCTACGCGCCGCGCGACCACGTCCGCCGGCCGACGGTCGCGCTTGCCGAGCGCCTGGACGTCGACGCGGTCCGCTATCAGGGCAACTGGTTCCCGCATCGCCTGCGGCCCGCCACCGAGGCCGGCGTCTTCTTCGTCGGCGACAGCGCCGGGCACTGCTTCCCGTTGTCGGGCGAGGGCATCCGCACCGCGCTGTATTTCGGCGTGGCGTGTGGTCGCGAGCTGCGCGCCGTCCACGCCGGCGAGCAGCCGCTCGAGCGGGCGCTGGCCAACTACCACGAGTTCAGCGCCGGCCACCGCCGTGCGTTCAGGCGCGCGCTCGGACTGCAGCGGCTGCTGCCGGTCATCCCGCCGCGCCTGCTGACGCTCGGCCTGCGCGCGTTCGGGCGCCAGCGCATCGTCGACCGCGCGTTCGGCTGGTACCTGCGCCAAGCCGACCCGGCGTTCGCGCGTCCCCGCGCCGACGCGTCCTAGCGGGCCGCCCGCAAGGTCGCGGCGTCCACCTGCACGAGCGCGGGCTCGGCGAAGCGCTCGGGTGTGACGGACGCCTCCTCGACCGCCATGAGGCCCAGCAGGACGCGCGCGGTGCGCAGGACGCCGTTGTGGGCCACGACGGCGATGCGCTCGTCCGCCGGCTGCCGCGCGAGCTCGACGAGCACTGCGTGCACGCGCGCGCAGAGCGCGTCGAAGGGCTCACCGCCCGGCGGCGTGACGCGCAGATCCAGCGTCCCGGCCGTCGTGAACGCCCCGGGCTGCTCCTCACGCACCTGCGTCTTGGTCCGACCCTGCCAGCGGCCCAGGTGACGCTCGGCCAGCCGCACGTCATGGATGATCGCGCGGCCGGGGAAGATCGCGGCCGCGGTCAGCGCGGCACGCCGCAGCGGGCTGGCCAGCACCGCGTCGGCATCGACCGTGCCGGCCAGCGCCGCCGCCTGCACGAGGCTGTTCGCGTCCGGCTCGCCGTCCAGCTGCCCCATGAACGTGCCGCCGATGTTGCCAGCGGCCGGGACGTGACGGATGAGCCAGACGGCGGGCATGCGGAGAAGGGTGGCAGTTCCCGAGCGGTCGTGATCACGGTGCGGGCACCGGAGCCACGTCAATCGTGCGCCGGCATCGGAGCCTGGAGCCTGCGCCTAGGTCTGGACACTGGGCGCTTGTGACGCTGGCGCGATTGAGCTTGGCGTGGTGCGGGGCGTCTCTAACGGCCGCACTGACGGGGGAGTGCGAAGCCCGTGGTGTGACCTCGGATGTCACCAAGCGACGGCCGCCCGATCGATCGAGCGTCACAGATCCGCCACCTGGCAGCGGGAACGTGACGCTCGATCGGCAAACGCGGTGGGCGCCGCCTGGAAGAGCGCCAACGCGCCACTTTCGGCGTGAGTCGAGCATGGAGCGCCTCCGTGACGGCCTGGGCTCCACTCACCGCGGTCGCGAGCGGCAACGCGCCAGCCACAACGGTCCGCCACCCCCGCACCGTCGCGCCGGCACCCTCCGCCGTCAGTGCCCGCCGTTCAAGCGCATCACACGCCGCGGGGTTCGCTCGCGTCAACGCCACACGCGCCTCGCACCCTCGCGCGAGCACCACAGACGCCCCGCACGTTGGCCAATGCGCACGCTCAGGTCGACCGGCGGATGTTCATCCAGTTCTCCGCCTCGGCCAGCGCCGTGAACCCGAACCGCGCGTACAGCTCGTGGGCGTCGTCGGTCACCAGGACGACGCGCCGCAGGCCACGGACGTCCTCGTGCGCGAGGATCGCCGCCACCAGCGCCTTGCCGACGCCGCGGCCCCGGACCGCCTCCACGACGAAGACATCGGCGAGATAGGCGAAGACCGCCCTGTCGGTGACCACTCGCGCGAACGCCACCTGGGCGCCGTCGTCGGCGTACGCGCCGAAGCACAGCGAGTTCGCGATCGCGCGCTCGGTGACCTCGCGGGTGCGCCCGATCGCCCAGTAGGCGCGTTCGCTGAGGAAGGCGTGAATGAGGTCGACGTCCAGGCGCGAGGGGTCGGTAGACAGATGAGCCACGCCGCGTAGGGTCGCACGACGAGTCTTCAGGAAGGTGTGGCACGGTTGGGGAGATGGCCATCTCGTCCCGCCCGCCGCGTTCCCCACGTCCGTCGGCGGCCCGCCGCAACGACCAGCGACGTCGCCGGGTGCGGGCCGGCGCCCTGCTCGTCCTGGCCATCGTGACGGGCGGCGGCCTGGCCGCCGTGCTGCTGCGCCAGTCCGGCGGCGGCAACGCGGACGGCGGTCGGAACCCCTCGGCCTTGCTCCCCGGGGCGACATCCGGTCAGGGCATGGACCCGCTGCGCTACACCCCGGCGCTGCGCGCGGACCGCGAGGCCCGCGCCGCGGCCGGGCTCGCGCACGTGTTGTACGCCAAGTCGCCGGGGGGTGCGGTGGCGACCGCCCAGCGTGTGGCGGCGCTGCGGCCGAAGGTCGAGCGGGCGGCCAAGGCGGGCGACGTGGACCCGAATGTCCTCGAGGGCATCGTGTTCCTTGAGAGCGCCGGACGGCCCGACGCGCAAGCCGGCCGGGACCTCAGCGGGGCCGCCGGCCTCACGCAGATCCTCGCCGAGACCGCAACGAACCTGCTGGGGATGAAGGTCGACGTGGCGGCGTCCACGCGGCTGACGCGCGGCATCGCGCGCGGTCACAAGGTGGCCGCCCGTGTCCGCCAGCGCCGCCGGGTCGACGAGCGCTTTGACCCCGACAAGGCGCTGGCGGCGACCGTGAAGTACCTCGGCATCGCGCGTCGGGACCTCCACGGCGACGCCGAACTGGCGATCGTCGGGTACCACATGGGCATCGGCAACCTGCAGACGGCGCTGAGCCGCTACGGCGCCAAGGACATCCCCTACGCCCAGCTCTTCTTCGGCACGTCACCGGTCGATCACCGCCGTGCCTACGCGTTCCTGGCCGGCCTGGGGGATGACTCGTCGACGTACCTGTGGCGGGTGCGCGCCGCGGAGTCGATCATGCGTCAGTACCGCGCGGACCCGGCGGCGCTGGCCGTCGTCGCAAACCTGCAGACGAACAAGAACTCCGCCGAGGAGGTGCTGCACCCCGAAGGCAGCGTCCCGGAGTACGCCGACCCCTTCGCACTGGGTCGGGCCGAGGCGGCACGGACGCTCATCGCCCTGGACCGCACGAGCCTCGCGCGCTACGGCATCCAGATCTCGCCGTCGATGGGCGAGCTCGCCCCGCGACTGAAGCAGTCCAAGCGCCTGTATCGCGCCCTGCGTCCGGAGGCGCTGGCCGTCCTGCAGTACCTGGGCGCGGCGGCTCAGGGCATCTCCGGCAGCGCCCCGCTCATCGTCACGAGCACGATCCGCGACCGGCCCTACCAGCACCTGCTGACCGCCTCGAACATCCAGGCGACGAAGAAGTACTCGCTGCACACGACCGGCTACACGTTCGACATCGCCCGCCGGTACGTCAGCTCGGCCCAGGCCAAGGCCTTCCAGTTCGCGCTGGACAGGCTCACCGCCCTGAACCTCATCGCATGGGTGCGCGAGCCCGCCGCGATCCACGTGACGGTGAGCTCGCAGGCCCGCGAGCTCCTGCCCCTGCTGGCGGCCGGCGCGCCGGCGCCGGCCCCGGTCCTCAGCCCACCAGTTCCTTGACTTTGGCCGCGGTGGCGGCGGGGGTGATGCCGAGGCGCTCGAGCACGACGTCGCCGGGGGCGGATGCGCCGAAGCGCTCGATCGAGACGCTGGCGTCGACCCATTGGCTCCAGCCCATCGCGATGCCGGCCTCGACGGAGACCTTCGGCACGCCGGCCGGCAGGACGGACTGGCGGTAGGCTTGGTCCTGTTTGGCGAAGAGCTCCCACGAGGGCATCGAGACGACCTGCACCCTGAGGCCGTCGGCCGCCAGCAGATCCGCCGCCTCCAGGGCGGTGTGGACCTCGGAGCCGGTGCCGACGATCACGGCCTGCGGCACCTCCTCCGTCGCGCGCACGACGTAGGCGCCGCGGGCGACGCCGTCACGGACGGGCGCGTCGGTCATGACCGGCAGGTTCTGGCGGCTGAGGATGAGCGCAGCCGGGCCGTCGAGGTCCTCCAGGATCACGCGCCACGCCTCGGCGGTCTCCATCGCGTCGCCCGGGCGCAGCACCGTGAGATGGGGGATCGCGCGCAGCGCGGCGAGATGCTCGACGGGCTGGTGGGTCGGGCCGTCCTCGCCGAGCGCGACGGAGTCGTGCGTGAACACCCACGCAACCTTCAGCTCCTGCAGCGCGCTGAGGCGGATCGCGCCGCGCATGTAGTCGGCGAACTGCAGGAACGTCGAGCCGTACGGGCGCACGATGCCGCCGTGCGCGGCCATGCCGTTGACCGCGGCGCCCATCCCGTGCTCACGCACCCCGAAGTACACGTTGCGGCCCACGTGATCGCGCGTGAGGCGCTCCTCATCACCGCCGGGAAACATCGTGTTCGTCGAACCCGACAGGTCCGCCGCGCCACCGACCATCGTCGGCACGAACGAATCAAAGGCCGCCATCGCCTGCTTGCCCGCGACGCGCGTGGCCAGGGCGGGCTTGCCCCAGTCGATCGCCCCCGGGGCCAGCGCCTCGCCGACGCCGGGCAGCGGCTTGCCGGCCCAGGCGCAGTCCCACAGCTCGGCCTTGGCGGCGTCCTGCTTCAGCGCGTCCAGGCGCTGCTGCCACGCCGAACGCTCCCGTGCGCCCTTGCGGCCGCGCCGCTGAAAGCGCTCATACACGCCGTCGGGCACGAAGAACGTCTTGTCCGGGTCCCAGCCCATCGCCTCCTTTGTCAGGCGGACCTCCTCCTCGCCGAGCGGTGCGCCGTGCGCAGCGGAGGTGCCCTGCTTGTGCGGGGAGGGATAGCCGATGATCGACTTGACGTGGATCAGCGTCGGGCGCTCGGTCTCCGAATTGCCCTCGGCCACGGCGGCGCGCAGCGCGTGCACGTCGTTTGCGTCGCCGACCTCGAGCACCTGCCAGCCGTAGGCGTCAAAGCGCTTGGAGACGTCCTCGCTGTCAAAGCTCAACGACGTCGGACCGTCCAGCGAAATGTCGTTGTCGTCATACAGATAGACAAGCTTGCCGAGCCCAAGCTGGCCCGCCAGCGACGCTGCCTCGGAGGCCACGCCCTCCATCAGATCACCGTCAGAGACGATCGCGTAGATGTGGTGATCCTGGACCTCCGCGCCGAACGTGTGACGCAGGTGCTGCTCGGCGATTGCCATCCCCACACCGTTGCCGAACCCCTGGCCCAGTGGGCCGGTCGTGACCTCCACGCCCGGGGTGCGCCAGCGCCCGTCCGCCAAGCGCTCGCGCTCGGGATGCCCCGGGGTCCGCGAGTCCCACTGGCGAAAGTGCTTCAGATCGTCCAGCGACAGGTCGTAGCCCGCGAGGTGCAGGGCGGAGTACAACAGCATCGACCCGTGGCCCGCCGACAGCACAAAGCGATCGCGATCCGGCCAGTCCGGATCAGCCGGGTCATGCTTCATCACATCCGCATACAACACGAACGCCGCCGGAGCCATACCAAGCGGCAACCCCGGGTGGCCGGAGTTCGCCGCCTGAACGGCATCCATGCTCAGGGCACGGATCGTGTCGATGCAGAGCTGGTCGATCGGTTCGGTCATGGACCTTGCAGCCTATCTCCAAGACCGCTACAACCACGCGGGCGCGCGCCGTGTTCACGCTTCAGGGGGCATCGGAGGCCCGCGCTCGGGTAGCCTGCGCCCCATGTCCGCCGAACCCACGCTCTGCCTGGTCGAAATCCCGAAGGGCAGCCGCAACAAGTACGAATGGGATGAGGACCTGCAGGCGATCAAGCTCGATCGCTTCCTCTTCAGCTCCGTCGTCTACCCGACGGACTACGGCTTCATCCCGGACACCCACGGGGAGGACGGCGATCCGCTGGACGCGATGGTCTGCGTTTCGGAGCCCACGTTCCCGGGCTGCGTCATCCCGGTGAAGGTGATCGCGCTCTTCAAGATGAGCGACGACAAGGGTGTCGACGACAAGGTCCTGTGCGTCCCGCTCGAAGACCCGAACTGGAACCACATCGACTCGCTCGAGGACCTGCCCAGTTCGCTGACCCGGGAGATCGCGCACTTCTTCGCGATCTACAAGCAGCCGGAGGGCAAGGAGGTCATCGTCGACGGGTGGTACGACAAGGCCGAGGCCCTTGAGGTCATCGCCGAGGCCCGCGAGCGCTGGGCCGCCAGGCAGTCCGCCCGGTAACGCCGCCGCGCTACCCCGCCGCCTTCCGCTTGGGCGTCGGCTTCTTCGGCACGCGTCCCTGCACGACCACGTCGACCTTGGCCCCCGGCCGGAGCTTCGCGCCGATCTTCTGCTTGGTCCCCAGCACGGTGCCGCGGCGCGTCACGACGGTGATGATCTTCTTGCCCTTGCGGATCTTCGTCGGCTTGACGTACCGGTAGAACACCAGGCCGAAGCGACAGCCGGCCTTCGTCACACGCTTCTTCGCGCTGCTGATCCGCCGCAGGCCCTTCATGCGCGGGACGACGCACGGTGTGCCCGTGACGGGGGCGTACGTCACGGCGACCGACGCCTCACTGGCGTTGCCCGCACCGTCCGTCGCGTGGGCGACGATCGTGTTCGGGCCCGGCGTGAGCGTCACCTCCCCGCTCCACGTGCCGTCAGCGGCGACGGGGACCGGGAGGCCGGCGACGGTGAGGCGCGCCACCCCGCGGTTGTCGGAGGCGGTCCCGCGAACGGTCACCTTCGGCACGGTGCTCGTCGTGGCGGCCGCCGGCGCGGCGATCGCGACGGACGGGCCGCCGTAGGAGTCCTCGGCCAGGGCCGCCAGCGAGGCCGACTCAGCGGCGGTCGGTGCCATCGAGAACGTGTGCGTCAGCTCCAGCGCACCGCCGGCGGGGATCTGGCGCAGGTAGCGCAGCTGCATGTACCGGGACGGGTTCTCGACGGAGACAAACTCGATGCTCGAAGGTGCCGTCGAGAAGGTCACCGCCCCCGTCGGGTTGGCCAGGTCGCCGTCCGGGACGTCGCGGTTGCTGCGCACGAGGATGGACGCCGGCGCAGCGGGCGGGCCGTTGATGCTCGCCGTGCCCGCGTACGCCGACACGGCCGGTCCGACCCACGGCACTTGGATGCCGTACTGCTGGGAGGAGAGGTCGACCTCCAACAGGAGGTCCAGCGCATGCTCGGCGCCGTCGGAGGACTCCCATCGGTCGCGCATCGTGGTGACGCGGCCGTCGCGGCTCATCGTGGCCTCGCGGACGAACCGCACGCCGGCGCTGACGAAGCGCCCGCAGTCCCCGGCGCTGGTGAGGGGGTAGGCCGGCGGCTGCGTCTCACAGCGCACGACCTCGGTGCTCTCGCGCAGGGACAGGAGTCCCGTCACGGCGTCGCGGGACGCCGTGCGCGTCAGCGCCGGGCGGTCGGGCACGTCCGGCAGGGCTGACGTGGAGAGCGTCGCCATCGCACCGGTGAACGCGTTGCGCCCGTCGACCTGCAGCTCGCTGCGCGTCGGCGGGGCGTCCGCCACGTCGTCGGCCCAGCCGGCGCAGTCGAAGACGTTGCGCGCGGGCGCGTCCGGCGCCACGGCGGGGTCCAGCGGGCGGGCATCCCACAGCCCGCAACCGCCGAAGGTCTGCAGATGCGCGGTGCTCGTGTTCGCGGGCGTGACGGTGTTGAGGTCGACGTCGTAGAGCACGCCGACGTTCGGATTGACGAGATTCTGCTCGCGGAAGTCGCGCAGCCCGGAGGGGAAGAAGCGCGGCCCGGGGTAGGGCGCGAGGTCCGCGGGGATGCCGGAGGTCGGCAGCGCCCGCAGGCGGCACGGGGTCCGCAGGGCCGGGAGGCTGGCGTCCAGCGCGGCGCTGAAGGCGCGGCCGGTCGCGGCGACGGGGACGTCCTCGATCACCGGCGCCGTCGCCTCCCCGCGACGCAGGCAGTAGATGTCGACCTTGTCACCGCTGCCGGTGCCGCCAGCGACGCCGTTCACCCGCAGCACGTGCGGGCCGTTGCCGTCGAGCCAGTCATACGTCGGCGCGAACTGGTCCGCCGGCGCGGAGACCGCGGTGGACGGCACGGCGGCCGGCGCGGAAGCGGGCAGGAGGAGCGCTGCGGCCGTGATCGCGGCGATCACGATCCTATGTCTGACGCTGTTCACCTTCGGACTCCTCGCGGGGTCGACCGGCCGGGGTAGGTTCTGCTGCATGCCCACACAAGACACCGTAAGGGTGCCGAATGATGCGTTCGCCGGACTGCCCGGCTTCGACTTCGCCCCACACTACGCCGAGCTGCAGGGTCTGCGGGTCGCCTACCTGGACGAAGGTCCGAGCGACGGTCCGCCGGTGTGGTTCATGCACGGCGAGCCGACGTGGTCCTATCTGTGGCGCAAGGTCTTCCCGGCGGTGGCCGCGGCGGGCTACCGCTGCATCGTCCCGGACCTCGCGGGTTTCGGACGATCGGACAAGCCGACGGACATCGACTGGTACGCCTACGACCGTCATGCAGGCCTCATGGGTGACCTCGCCGAGCACCTCGAGCTGACCGGCGGGACGATGGTCGTCCACGACTGGGGCGGCCCGATCGGGATGCGGATGTTCGTGCAGCAGCCCGAGCGCTTCGAGCGCCTCGTGGTCCTGGACACCGGCCTCTTCACCGGCGAGCAGCCGATGACGGACGCGTGGCGGGCCTTCCGCGACTTCGTCAAGCGCACCGAGGACCTGCCGATCGGGTTCCTCGTCAACGGCGCCTGTGCACGCGGCCTGTCGGATGACGTCGTCGCGGCCTACGAGGCGCCGTTCCCCAGCGCCGCGTCCAAGGCCGGCGCCCGCGCGTTCCCGCTCATGCTCCCGACGAACCCGGAGATGGAAGGCGCCGCGGCCGGGCGCGCGGTCCGCGACGCGCTCGCGGCCGACCACCGGCCCAAGCTCGTCCTCTGGGCAGACGGGGACCCGATCATCCCGGCGAAGGTCGGCGTGCGGCTGGCGGAGGTCATCAACGCCCCCCCGCCGGAGATCATCGAGAACGCCTCGCATTTCCTCCAGGAGGACGCGGGCGAGCAGATCGGCGCCCGGATCGCCGAGTGGCTCGGGGCGCCTACTCCGTCAGCTGTTTGACGGGCTCGCCCGGCTCCAGGCCCGGCTCGGACTGCGCGGCGCGCAGCTCGTAGGCCTTGCGGGCGTCGGGATCGGCGGACATGAGCACCTGGTCGGCCTTCATCGCCCGGACGATCGCCTCGCGGCCCCGGCGCGGGACGAGGCCCATGACGCTCGTGATCGGGCCGATGGACTTGGGGACGAACACGTCGAAGCGCGGCACCTGCAGCGCTTCGACGATCGCGTCGGCCACGTCCTGCGGGTTGACGTTCTTGATGCCGCGCGCCTCCACGAGCCCCGTCGCGAGCTCGGTGTTCACGACGCCGGGCATGACGCAGCTGATCTCGACCGACGTGCCGCGCAGCTCGCCGCGGACCGCCTCGGAGACGCCGACGACGAAGTGCTTGGTGCCGCAGTAGGTGGCACCACCGGGGAACCCACCCTTGCCGGCGGAGGAGGCGATGTTCACGAGGTGGCCGCGACCCCGGGCGACGAAGCGCGGCAGGATGATCTTCATCCCGTACAGCACGCCATGCACGTTGATGTCGATCTGGCGATGGGCGGTGGCGTCGTCCTCCTGCA
>JAOPZJ010000125.1 GCA_025964155.1 Solirubrobacterales bacterium | reverse complement strand
CGGCCTGCGAGCGCCGCGAGAGATCGGCAAGAGACGACTGGGTGATCAGGCGGCCCTTCGCGATGATGACGACGTCGTCAACGGTCTGGGCGACCTCGGCGAGCAGGTGGCTCGAGACGAGCACGCTGCCGCCGGCAGCGGCGAATCCGCGCAGATACTGACGCAGCCAGTGGACGCCCTCGGGGTCGAGGCCGTTGGTCGGCTCGTCGAGGATCAGGACCTGCGGGTCGCCGAGCAGTGCAGCGGCGATCGCCAGGCGCTGACGCATGCCCATCGAGTAGCCCTTGACGAGCCGGTCCGCGGCGCCGCTGAGGCCGACCGCGGACAGGACCTCATCGACCCGGCCGGCGGGGTGCCCACCGGTGACGGCCAGGATCCGGAGGTGGTTCCGGGCGCTTCGACCCGGATGGAACGACGCGTCCTCGAGCACGGCGCCGACAAAGGCGCTGGGCTCGTCGAGCTCGTCGTAGCGCAGTCCGCCGAACGTGGCGGCCCCGGACGACGGCTGCACGAGGCCAAGCAGCGCGCGCAACGTCGTGCTCTTCCCGGCCCCGTTCGGTCCGAGGAACCCGGTGACGCGACCGGCCTCGATGTCGAACGACAGGTGATTGACGGCAGCGACGCCGCCGAAGTGCTTGGAGAGATCGCAGATCTCGACAGGGGCCATTGCTAGGCCCCCGATCGGACCGCGACGACAAAGGGTGATGCGGGCATTGCGTGCTCCTCAGGACGGTTGCGGGGTTGCCTGAGTCAGTCTGCGTCGCCGAGCTGGTCCCGTCGTCGCCCACGGGGCCGGTCTGCGCTCCTCCGAACCACGGATCTTTGCCGCGGCCGCCTCTGTCAAACGACGGAGGCCGCTGCTAGGCGCCGGGCGTGACGAGCCCACTCTCGTAGGCCAGGACGACGGCCTGGACTCGGTCACGGAGCCCGAGCTTTGCCAGCAGGCTGGAGACGTGGGTCTTGATGGTGCCCTCGCTGACGAACAGCTCGGCGGCCAGCTCGGCGTTGCTCTTCCCGCGCGCCAGCATCGTCAGCACCTCGCGCTCGCGCTGCGTCAGGGCGTCCAGCTGCGCGCCGAGCTCTGGCCTGACCGGCCGGCGGGCGAACTGCTCGATGATGCGCCGGGTGACCGACGGTGCGAGCAGGGCCTCACCGGCAGTCACGACGCGGACCGCGTGCAAGAGCTCCTCGGGTGGGGCGTTCTTGAGCAGGAAGCCGCTGGCGCCGGCCTGCAGGGCCTCGAAGACGTACTCGTCACGCTCGAACGTGGTGAGGATGACCACGCGACTGGGCAGCTCGCCGTCGGCGGTGATGTTCCGGGTGGCCTGGAGTCCGTCACCGTCGGGCATCTGGATGTCCATCAGCACGACGTCGGGTCGCAAGCTCCTGGTGCTGGCCGCGGCCTGCTCGCCGTTCGCCGCCTCGCCGACGACCTCGATGTCAGGCTCGGACTCGAGGATCATCCGGAAGCCGGCTCGCACCATCGCCTGGTCGTCGGCCAGCAGCACGCGGATGCTCATCGCGCACCGTCCGGGGTGGGCAACTTGACGCGAACGGCGAACCCGCCGCCGGACGCCGGCCCCGCCTTGAGCTGTCCGCCGTGCAGGGCGGCACGCTCGCGCATGCCGATCAGACCCAGGCCGCCCGGGCTCGTCCCGACGGCGGCGGTCGCGCCGCGCCCGTCGTCGACGACCTCGACTTCGAGCTCCCCGGGCCAGTAGCGCACGTGCACGTCGGCGCGTGACGCCGCGGAGTGCTTGAGGGTGTTGGTCAGGGCTTCCTGCACGATGCGGTATGCCGAGACGTCGATCATCGGTGGCAACGAGCGCTCCTCGCCTTCGATGCTGACCTCGACAGCGAGGTCGGAGTCGCTCATGCTCGCCGCCAGCCGCGGAAGCTGGCTCAGGCCAGGGCGCGGAGCCAGATCGTCGCGGTCGCCGGCCTGCCGCAGGAATCCGAGCAGGCGGTGCAGCTCGCCCACCGCCTGGCGGCTCGATTCCTCGATCGCGGTGAGCGACTCCTTCGCCTTGATGCGGTCGCGGTCGATGACGACGCGGGCGGCACCGGCTTGGACGCCCATCATGCTCACATGGTGGGCGACGACGTCGTGCAGCTCGCGCGCGATCCGCACTCGCTCCTCGAACACGGCGCGGCGAGCGTTCTCTTCGCCCCCGCGCTCGGCGTCGATGGCGCGCTGTTCGGCCGCCTCGGCCTGCGCGGCACGCTCGCGCAGCGCGAACCCGGCGAGCCATCCGATCGCGAACAGGCCTGGCGTGAAGACGAAATCGCCCGCGGAGTGGTCCGGTTGGTTGTGGACGACGATCGCCGCTCCGCCGAGCACGACGGCCAACCCGACCCGGCCCTGTACGTCGTCAGCAAGGTTGCCGAGCAGGAACGACGCAGCCATCCCGGCGAGGGTGAGGGAGGCGACGGACCCGATGATCCCCCCGTCGATGGACGCGAGCGCGGCGGCCAGCAGCCAGACCGCCGCGGGTGCGGCGAAGGGGAAGCGGCGGCGCCAGAGCAGCGCCAGCACGACGATCGCGACCGCGGGCACGGCGAACCACAGCGTGGTGTCCAGCTGTCCCGCCGCGTCGTGCCTGAGGGCGACCTCCAGCGCGCTCTGGACCGCTCCGACCGCGATCAGCAGGTCGAAGCCGTAGCTGCGAGCGAACATCGAGAGCCGGCTCACGCATCGAACGTACTCCACGTGCCCTGATGCAGGACCAGAATTTCGCCAAGCCGCTCCAGCGGGACGGCGAGCGCGAAGCTCGCCGCCGCTTCAGCGACCGGCCGCCGTACTCAGATGCGTCACGTGCGCGGGGTTCCACAGGACACGCTGAGCGCCGGAGCCGTAGGCGCCCTGGGCGTCCGCGGGGCGGCCGGCCAGGACCCCGGCCCACGCCTGCTCCAAAGCGGC
>JAOPZJ010000264.1 GCA_025964155.1 Solirubrobacterales bacterium | reverse complement strand
GCAGCTCCTCCTCCAGGGGAAGGCTGCGGCGGTGCGAGCGTCCGGTGGTGGCCAACGAGACCGGCTCCTTCCGTCGAGGGTCGCCCCTTCAAGCTAGGCCGAGTGCGCGTGCTTCACTTGGTAAACGCGCGGATCGCGAGGGCAATTCGTGGCCCTCGTGTTGCGGCTTGCCTACGGCAGGATCCGGCCTATCGCAGGCGGTGCTATGCCGCAGCTGACGATTCTGCCCCTGGACCCCCCGACCGGCCGCCACAGCCGGCGCGAGCAGGCACTGGCCGACGCCTGGTCGGCAGACGAGCTCGCCGGCCGCACCGTGTGGTGTGCGGCCTCGATGCAGACGCTGCAATCCGCCGCCGCGTCGCTGCAGGAGCACATGCTCCAGGCCGGCGTCGACGCCGGGTCGCTGGACGACCGCAGCGACGCGACGGTGGTCGGCGCCACGGTAAGTGCCGACGATGTCGTCGTCCTCAGCGACCTGACCGCAGCGCAGCTGGCACTGGTCGCCCGCGAGCATGGAGCCCACGTCGTCTGGCACGTCGACGTCGCCGTCGTCCGGCCGCGCCAAGCGCAGGCCCTCGACCGGTTCGTGCGGGCGACCGACGCGTCGGCGGATTCCTACGTCATGTCCTGGTCACAGCCGTTGGGCCGCGGCCGGCTGGTGGAGCGCATCGTGACGCTGCTCCCCCACGCGGATGTCGTCGCCGCCGTTCAGCTTCCCGTGGACGGTCCCGGCGAGGGGCGGCGTCTGGCGTGGAGCTGCGCCCTCGCCGAAGCGGTCCACGCCGACCGCACCGAGCACGTCGGCGGTCGGGTGCACGCCCGGCCGTCGGTCGCAGCGCGCTGACGGCGGGGGGTCCCGCCGTCAAGCCGGCTGTTCGCTCAGGAACTGCCCGAGCCACTTGCGCATCGGCACCGCCGGGATAGCGCCCACGCGGCGGGAGACCTCCTCGCCGTCGCGGAAGATGATGAGCAACGGGATGCTCTGGGCGCCGTAACGCCGGGCGCTGGCCGGCGAGGCGTCGACGTTCACCTTCACGACCTTGAGCCGGCCCGCGTACTCGTCCGCGAGCTTCTTGACCCCGGCCGAGATCGCCAGACACGGGGCACACCACGGTGCCCAGAAATCGGCGAGCACCGGCAGCGTCGTGCGCAGTTCGGCATCGATAGTCGTGTCGTCGGCATCGACGATCCACGGCAGCGCCTGGTGACAGACCCCGCAACGCGGGATGCCCTCGGCGCCGCGCGCGATCCGGTTCTTGCGACCGCAGTTGATGCAGGTGACCACGGCGGCGTCAGCCATCACCGGGCGCATAGGCCGACATCGCCCCTTGCCAAGGACACCGTCCGAGCTATTGCAGTCGGCGACATCCATTTCGGCACGCGAAGGAGCACGACATGGCAAAGGCTGTGGGAATTGATCTGGGCACGACGAACTCGGTCGTCGCGGCGATGCTTGAGGGTGGGCAGGCAGAGGTCATCCCCAACGCTGAAGGCGCCCGCACGACCCCGTCCGTCGTGGCGTTCACCGACGACGGGCAGCGGCTCGTCGGGCAGGTGGCACGTCGGCAGGCGATCCTGAATCCGGAGGCCACGATCTCGTCGGCCAAGCGCTTCATCGGGCGCAAGTGGGACGAAATCACCGAGGAGGCCAAGATCGTCTCCTACAAGGTGGTCAAGGGCCCGAACGACACCGTCCGCTTCGAGATCAGGGGCAAGCAGTACGCGCCGGAAGAGATCTCGGCGCTCGTCCTGCGCAAGCTCGCCGACGACGCCGCGAAGTTCCTCGGCGAGAAGGTGACCGAGGCGGTCATCACCGTCCCCGCGTACTTCAACGACGCCCAGCGCCAGGCCACGAAGGACGCCGGCAAGATCGCGGGCCTCGAGGTCCTGCGCATCATCAACGAGCCGACGGCCGCGGCGCTGGCGTACGGGCTCGACAAGAAGGGGCAGGAGACGGTGCTCGTCTTCGACCTGGGCGGCGGCACCTTCGACGTCTCGCTGCTGGACGTCGGTGACGGCGTGGTGGAGGTGCGCTCCACGAGCGGCGACGGCCACCTGGGTGGCGACGACTTCGACAAGGCAGTCGTCGACTGGCTGGCGGACGAGTTTCGCAAGGACCAGGGCATCGACCTGCGTCAGGATCCCCAGGCCCTGCAGCGGCTCTACGAGGGCGCCGAGCGGGCCAAGATCGAGCTCTCCACCACGACGTCCGCGGACATCAACCTGCCGTTCATCACCGCCGACGCCTCAGGGCCCAAGCATCTGAACATCACGCTGACGCGGGCGAAGTTCGACCAGCTCACGAAGGACCTGGTCGAACGGTGCCGTGGCCCGGTGGAGCAGGCGCTGTCCGACGCCAAGCTCACCGCCGATGACATCGACGAGGTGATCCTCGTCGGCGGCTCCACGCGAATCCCGGCCGTACAGGAGCTCGTCCGGCGGCTCACCGGCGGCAAGGAGCCGAACATGACCGTCAACCCGGACGAGGTCGTCGCCATCGGCGCGGCGCTGCAGGCCGGTGTCCTGAAGGGCGAGGTCGAAGACGTCGTGCTCCTGGACGTCACGCCGCTGTCGCTCGGCCTGGAGACCCTGGGCGGTGTGATGACGAAGGTCATCGAGCGCAACACGACGATCCCCGCGCGCCGCAGCGAGACGTTCTCCACGGCGGAGGACAACCAGACCGCCGTCGACGTCTCCGTCCTGCAGGGCGAGCGCGAGATGGCCCAGGACAACCGGCAGCTCGCGCGCGCTTCCGCCTGGAAGGCATCCGGCCTGCCCCGCGCGGCGAGCCGCAGGTCGACGTCACGTTCGACATCGACGCCAACGGCATCCTCAACGTGTCGGCCAAGGACCAGCAGACGAACGCGAGCCAGCAGGTGACGATCGAGGAGTCCACGAACCTGGATGCCTCCGAGGTCGAGCGGATGATCAACGAGTCCCAGCAGCACGCCGCCGAGGACCGCCGGCGGCGCGAGGAGATCGACGCCCGCAACCAGCTGGACTCGATGGCCTACCGCGTCGAGCAGCTCGTCACCGAGCTGCAGGACAGCCTGCCGGTGCACGAGAAGGCGCGGGCCGAGCAGCTCGTGCAGGATGCCCGCGCGGCGGTGGCCGAGGGCGCCGGACTGGACCGGGTCCGCCCGCTGATCGCCGACCTGGAGCAGCTCGCCCACGGGCTGCCGGCGAGCGCCGCGGCCGCGTCCGGCACCGGCACCGGCGGCGGCGATGCCGGGGCCGCGTCCGGCGCCGCAGGCTCGGGTGAGACTGCCGACGACGAGGAGGTTGTCGACGCGGAGTTCACCCGTGAGTGAGCACAAGACAACCGGCTCATCGTCCGACGCTCCGGCCGACACCCCCGGCGACTCCCCGAGCGACGCCGTCGTGGCCCAAGGCCCGTCGCTCGAGGATCGCTTGGCCCAGGCCGAGGACCGGCACCTGCGGGCCCTCGCCGATCTGGACAACTACCGCAAACGCACGACGCGCGACGTCGAGCACCGCATCACCACCGTGGTCGAGTCGATTCTCACGGACTGGCTCACGGTCGTCGATGGCATCGAGCGCGCGCTGGGGTCCGATCCGTCCCCCGGTCCGTTGCAGGAGGGCCTGAGCTCGGTCCTGGCGCAGGTCGACTCCGTCCTCGCGCGCCAGGGTGTCCGACGGATCGGCGAGGTCGGCGAACCGTTCGATCCCGAGCGCCACGAAGCCATCGAGGTGAAGGACGATCCCGAGCACCCGGACCACACGGTCCTGGAGGTGATCCGGCAGGGCTACGCCATGGGTGACCGGCTGCTGCGCCCGGCGCAGGTCGTCGTCTCGCGCCGACGCGAGGCCTGAACCCGATGGCCGTCGGGTTCAAGGACTACTACGACGTCCTCGGGGTCCCGCGCGGCGCCAGCGCCGACGAGATCCGCAGCGCCTACCGCCGGCTCGCCCGTGAGAACCATCCGGACGTGAACAAGGACAGCGACGCGCACGATCGCTTCAGGGAGGTCTCCGAGGCCTACGAGGTCCTGCGCGACGACGAGAAGCGGGCGAAGTACGACCAGTTCGGCGAGCATTGGAAGGTCGGGCAGGACGTCTCGGGCGCCGCGGGCTTCGAGGGCTTCGGGCGTGGCGGTGGCGGTGGCCGTGGCGGCGGCGGTGGAGGCGTCCATGTGGACATGGGCGACGCGGACTTCAGCGACTTCTTCGAGCAACTCTTCGGCGGGCGTGCCCGCTCCGGTGGACGAGGTCGGGCCGGTGGCAGTCCGTTCAATGGGTTCGCGACACGCGGCGCCGATCACGAGGCTGTCGTCGACCTCACCCTCGAGGAAGCGTTCCGCGGTGGCAAGCGGCGGATCGCGCTGGCCGACGGCCGCGACTACGAGGTCACGATCCCCCCCGGCGTCCGCGACGGCCAGCGCATCCGCCTCGCCGGACAGGGCGAGCCGGGAGCGGGCGAGGGAGCCCCGGCCGGGGACCTGCTCCTCCGCGTCCGCATCAAGCGCCACCCCCGCCTGCGCCTGCGCGGTCGCGACCTGGAGACCGACCTGCTCGTGGCCCCGTGGGAGGCGGCGCTCGGTGCCTCCGTCCCGGTGACGGGGCTGGAGGGCAGGATCACCGTCACGGTCGCGCCCGGATCCTCCTGCGGTCGGCGCCTACGCCTGCGCGGCGAGGGCATGAGGGACGCGGACGGCACCCGCGGCGACCTGTACGCCGTCGTCAAGATCATGGTGCCCAAGACGCTGACCAAGAACGAGCGCAAGGCCTTCGAGCGCCTCCGCGAGGTCTCGGACTTCAATCCGCGGAGCGACGGCTGATGGCCACGCTCGTGCTCTACTCCCCCCGCCCGACCGGCGACCGCGTGCCGCTCGACGAGCTCGCGCGCGAGGCCGGGATGCACCCCGACCTCGTACGCCGGTTCGTCGTCCTGGGCCTGCTGACGCCGGAAGGCGGAACACCGCGCGCACCGCTCTTCTCCGGGGCCGCGGCTGCCCGCCTCGCGAAGGCCGCACGGCTGCGCCGCGATCTGGGGATCGGCTACGCCGGCGCCGTGCTGGCGTGCGAACTGCTGTCCCGTATCGACGAGCTGGAGGAGCGGCTGCGCCGGTACGAACCCCCCGACGGACGACCGAGGTGACCCGATGGACCCGAACCGGCTGACCCAGAAGACGCAGGAGGCGCTCCACGACGCCCAGACCAAGGCGCTGCGCTTCGGCCACCAAGAGGTGAGCGTCGAGCACCTGCTGCTCGCGCTGCTGGACCAGCCGGACGGTCTGATCCCGCGGCTGCTCTCGCGGACGCCGGTGGACGTCGATGCGCTGCACGAGGCGCTCGAGCAACGGCTCGGCGGCCTGCCGCGCGTCACCGGCCCGGGGGCGGGCAACGGCAACATCCCGATCTCCCGGGCGCTTGCCGAGGTGCTCGACGAGGCCGACCAGGAAGCCCGGCGCCTGAAGGACGAGTACGTCTCGGTCGAGCACGTGCTCATCGGCATCCTGAGCTCCGGCGCGAAGACCATTGCCGGGCAGCTGCTGACGGAGCACGGTTTGACCCGCGACAACTTCCTCACCGTCCTCACCGAGGTCCGCGGGAGCCAGCGCGTGACGAGCGCGACGCCGGAGAGCTCCTATGAGGCGCTCGAGAAGTACGGCCGCGATCTCGTGGCCGAGGCGCGTCTCGGGCGGATGGACCCCGTCATCGGGCGCGACGAGGAGATCCGCCGCGTCATCCAGATCCTGTCGCGCAAGACGAAGAACAACCCGGTGCTCGTCGGGGAGCCGGGCGTCGGCAAGACCGCGATCGTCGAAGGCCTCGCGCAGCGCATCGTCCGCCGGGACGTCCCCGAAGGCCTGCGTGATGTGACGGTCTTCGCGCTGGACATGGGTGCTCTCGTGGCGGGGGCGAAGTACCGCGGGGAGTTCGAGGAGCGCCTGAAGGCGGTGCTGGCGGAGATCACGGCCGCCGAGGGCCGCATCCTGCTCTTCATCGACGAGCTGCACACGATCGTCGGCGCGGGCGCCGCCGAGGGCTCCATGGACGCCGGCAACATGCTCAAGCCCATGCTCGCGCGCGGCGAGCTGCACTGCATCGGCGCGACGACGCTGGACGAATACCGGAAGCACATCGAGAAGGACGCGGCCCTGGAGCGCCGCTTCCAGCCGCTGGTCGTCGACGAGCCGGACGTCGAGGACACGATCTCGATCCTCCGTGGCCTGCGCGAGCGCTTCGAGGTCCACCACGGCGTGCGGATCCAGGACGGCGCGCTTGTCGCCGCCGCGACGCTGTCACATCGCTACATCACCGACCGCTTCCTCCCCGACAAGGCCATCGACCTCGTCGATGAGGCATGCGCCGTCATCCGCACCGAGATCGACTCGCTGCCCCAAGAGCTCGACGCGATCACCCGGCGCGTCATGCGCCTCGAGATCGAGGAGGCGGCGCTGAAGCAGGAGAAGGATCGCGCCAGCAAGGAGCGCCTCGACTCGCTGCGCAAGGAGCTCGCCGACCTGCGCGCGCAGGCCGACGCGATGACGGCGCAGTGGGAGGCCGAGCGCGCGGCGATCAGGAAGCTGCAGGCGCTGCGCTCCGAGCTCGAGCAGGTGCGCCACGAGATCGAGGAGGCCGAGCGCGCCTACGACCTCAACAGGGCCGCCGAGCTACGGCACGGCCGGCTCCCTGAGCTCGAGCGCCGCATCGCCGCCGAAGAGGAGCGCCTGTCCAGCAAGCAGGGCGGCGTGCGCCTCCTGCGCGAGGAGGTGACCGAGGAGGAGATCGCCGAGGTCGTCGCCCGCTGGACGGGCATCCCCGTCACGCGCCTCGTCGAGGGCGAGCGCGAGAAGCTGCTGCGGTTGGACGAGCTCCTGCACGAGCGGGTCATCGGGCAGGACGAGGCGGTGCAGCTCGTGGCCGACGCGGTCATCCGCGCCCGCGCGGGCGTGAAGGATCCCCGCCGCCCCATCGGCTCGTTCCTGTTCCTCGGCCCGACGGGCGTGGGCAAGACGGAGCTGTCGCGGGCGCTGGCCGAGGCGCTCTTCGACTCCGAGGACAACATGGTCCGGCTCGACATGTCCGAGTACCAGGAGCGCCACACGGTCAGCCGGCTCGTCGGTGCGCCCCCCGGCTACGTCGGCTACGAGGAGGGCGGCCAGCTCACCGAGGCGGTGCGCCGCAAGCCGTACTCGGTCGTCCTCTTCGACGAGATCGAGAAGGCCCATCCCGATGTCTTCAACACCCTGTTGCAGCTCCTGGACGACGGGCGCCTGACCGACAGCCAGGGCCGCACGGTCAACTTCCGCAACACCGTCGTGATCATGACCTCCAACGTCGGCTCGCTGCATCTGCTGGAGAGCAGCGGGACCGAGGGCGAGATCCCGGACGACGCCCGGGCCCGCGTCTTCGGCGAGCTGCGCAGCCAGTTCCGTCCCGAGTTCCTGAACCGCATCGACGAGATCGTGCTGTTCAAGCCGCTGACGCTGGAGGAGATCGAGCGGATCGTGGACCTGCAGCTGGCCGACCTGGAGCGGCGTCTGGCTGACCGCGGCATCACCGTCGAGACCACCGAGGCGGCGCGTGAGCACATCGCGCGGGAGGGCTATGACCCGGTCTACGGCGCCCGCCCGCTGAAGCGCTTCATCCAGCGCGAGGTGGAGACCCGCGTCGCGCGGGCGCTGGTCGGGGGCGACCTGCTGCCCCGGGCGACCATCGTGCTCGACGCCGACGACGGCGAGCTCACCATCAGCTGGCGTGTCCCGGAGCCCGAGCCCGAGGTCGACCTGGAGCAGTACCCCGTGGGAGGTGCGGCCTGACGACGCTCAGGCCGCAGCCGACGGCCTTCCCGCCTGCACGGCAAAGCGTGCGGCGGAGCGGGCGCGGGCCTTGGCCGCCTCGACCTCGCGGTCCTTGGGCGGGGCGGTCGTGACGAGCTCGTCGAGGAGGTGCGCCGTAGCGGCGGCGACCGCGTCGACGGCGCGCTCGTAAGCCTCCTCGTTGGCCTTCGAGGGTTTCGAGAAGCCGCCGACCTTTCGCACGTACTGCACGGCGGCCGCCCGGACCTCGTCCTCGGAGGAGGGCGGATCGAAGTTGTAGAGCTGGCGGATGTTCCGGCACATGCACGCAGCGTAGGCGCTGCCGGTGGGTGCTGCCAAGCGTCCGTGGGGACAGCGAGTGTCCGCCGTCAGGGACCCGACGGTGATGGCGTGCACACGTAGTGCAGCCAGTGGCATGTCTCCGCGTGCTCCCCGCGCGGCACGGTCCTGCCGTCGGGATCGAGGCAGTCGATCAGCACGAAGTCGTGCTCGAGGAACTGGCGCTCCTGGGTGTCGCGCTCGATGTAGTAGTGCAGCAGCGAGTAGTCGTGCGCGATGTCGTTGAGGATGGCGTGGTCGGGCTCGTGGTGCTCCAGCGATCGCAGGCGCCGGTGGTTGTACACGCGCAGCGGCAGGTGGAGGATGTTCGTTGCGAGCTCCCGGCGGGAGGGCGAGCCGACCTGGGTGGGCCGGCGGATCAGCGGCGCGGCGGCGAGGTTGTGCGAGGACATGACGAACAGCCCGTCCGTCGCCAGGACGCCGCGCACCTGGTCCAGGACGTCGTGCCGCCCGTCGTCGTCGAGCACGTCGATGACATTGTCGGCCGCCACCACGGCGTCGAAGGAATGGCGGCGGAAGGACGAGAGGTCACGGAGATCCCCGACGCTGAACGTCCCCCCCGGGTACGTCCGGCGGCAGTACCGCACCATCTCGGGCAAGACGTCGATTCCGTGGACGACCTCGGCGATGTCGATGAGATAGCCGGTGACGCGACCCGCCCCGCAGCCCAGCTCCAGCACCCGCCCCGACAGCTGCTGCCGGTAGCGCGACAGGACCGCGGACTCCACCGGCACCAGGCGGCGGTGTGCGTAGTCCGCCACGAGTTTGGGCCGGGCCCAGCCATCACGGTTGACCTGATCCTGCGAGCGGGTCGTGGTTCTCATCGTGCTCACCGGTGCAGCGTCCCATCGCCGGATCCGCCTGACGGGGGCGCCGCGTCTCCGCGGTGGGGCGCTCCTGCCCGCTGCCGGCGAGGCATGCTCACCCGCCCCATCCGGCAACGCTCTGCACGGGTGTCAGCACGGCGATCGCGTCGGGCATTTCGGCGCATCGAGTGCCTCGTGAGGGCACGCGGCGCACGTCGGCAGGACGAGTCCGTATCGTGACCGTTCAAGGGGGGCCGGTCTCCGGATGAGATCGCGCGGCCTGCACGGGCCGCCGTGGTTCCCCGCCGCATCCGTCATGGCCCAGGGGGAGTTCCCATGTACATCACGCGTGGTTCAGGTGGCCTGAACCGTCACGTCGTCCGCATCCTCACGCTGCTCGCGCTGTTCGGCGTGCCGGCCCTCGCGGGGCCTGCACCGGCGCTCGCGTCGTCCGTCCCCACCACGGACGCAGGCAACACCAACACGTGCGCGGTCAGGACCGACGCGTCCCTGGCCTGCTGGGGGGACAACGGCGCCGGGCAGTCGGCGCCGCTCGGCGGGAGCTTCTCCGCCGTGACCTCGGGAACGAACTTCTCGTGTGGCCTGCACACCGATGCGTCCGTCGCCTGCTGGGGCAACAACAGCTTCGGCCAGCTGACCTCGCCCTGGGGTGGCTACTCGTCGGTCAGTGCCGGCGCCGGCCATGGGTGCGCCGTCAGGACCGACGGCACGCTGGCGTGCTGGGGGAACAACAGCGCCAACCAGGTCTCGGCGGCGCCCGGCGGCACGTTCACCGGCGTGGCCGCCGGCAACGCGCACACGTGTGCCCTGTCCACGAGCGCCACGGTGTCGTGCTGGGGCGACAACAGCAACGGGCAAGCGGCCTCGCAGGTCGCCGACCACTTCGTCGCGCTCAGCGCCGGGGGTACCCACAACTGCGCGATCAAGACCGACTCCACGCTCGCGTGCTGGGGCAACAACGCAAGCGGCCAGGCCACCCCGCCGGCCGGGACCTTCTCCTCCGTCAGCGCCGGCGGCACGCACACCTGCGCCGTCAGGACCGACTCCACCGTCGCGTGCTGGGGCAACAACGCGACCAACCAGGCCGCCCCACCGGCCGGTGGCCTGACGCCGCTGGCGAACGTCGGCCCCGGGGGGCTGACGTTCGCGATCCAGCCCGAGGGCACCGTCAGCCCGTCGCAGACGGTCACCATCACCAACACCGGCAGCGTGCCACTGCGCGTCCGGGCGCTGACGTTCTCCGGCACGCACCCGGACGACTTCTTCGTCGGCTCCTCGAGCTGCGGCGACGATATCGTGGCCGGGGACAACTGCGCGGTGACCGTGCGCTTCTCGCCGCAGGGGCAGAACGCGCGTAGCGCGATGTTGAACGTGCGGACCAACGCGCCCGGCGCCGCCCAGACGGTCACGCTGGCGGGCACGGGCGGGGATCCGCCACAGGGCGCGACCGGCGCGACCGGGCCTGCCGGTGCTGCGGGTCCGGCCGGACCCGCAGGCCCGCAGGGCGACCCGGGTGCGACCGGAGCGACCGGCGCTGCCGGGGC
>JAOPZJ010000262.1 GCA_025964155.1 Solirubrobacterales bacterium | reverse complement strand
CGGCCGGCGCCGCCGCCCCGGTGGCGACCATCCGCTCGGGCACGACGCTGTGGCTCAGGCCGACCGCGGCCAGCAGGGCGCGCCCGAGGTCCCCGGCGGACGGGAAGCGGTCGTCGGGATCCTTGGCGAGGGCGCGCACGACCACGTCGCTCAGGGGCGCGGGCACGTCGAGGCCCAGCGGTGGCGGGGGCTCGTGGAGGTGCGCCCACAGCGTGGCTTCGTCGGTCTCGCGCTGGTGCGGTGGCGCGCCGGTCAGCGCGTGGTGCAGGACACATCCGAGCGCGTAGACGTCGGTGCGTGCGTCGACGTGCTCCCCCCGGATCTGCTCCGGGGACACGAAGCCGAGGGTCCCGACCCACCCGCCCGCCTGCGTCATCCCCGACGCGGAGTGCACGCGCTTGGTGAGCCCGAAGTCCGTCAGGTAGGCGTGCTCTCCGGTCCCGAGCAGGATGTTCGCGGGCTTGACGTCGCGGTGGACGATCCCCGACGCGTGCGCCGCGTCCAGCGCGGAGGCGACCTGGGCGACGATGCGCGCGGCGCGGACGCCTTGCAGCGCTCCCTCGCGCCGGACGAGCGTGCGTAGGTCCTCGCCCATGACGTAGCGCATCGCGAGGTAGAGGCGACCCTCGTTCTCCCCCGCGTAGAACACGGGGATGACGTTCGGATGGTCGATCCCCGCCGCGACCCGCGTCTCCCGGATGAAGCGCTCGCGGAACATCGGGTCCTGCGCGAGCGACGGCGTGATGAGCTTCAGGGCGACGGTGCGGTCCAGGTCCAGCTGCGTGGCGCGGTACACGACGCCCATGCCGCCGCGACCGGCAACCGCATCGATGCGGTGACCGGCGAACGCGTCACCAACCTGCAGCTCGGAGCTCATCGGTCCAGGGTTGTACCCGAGCAGCCCCTGCTCGCGGAGCCAGGCACCGGCCCGCGGTGGGTGGGTCGTCCATCGTCGTACCTATACTCACCGGCCCTTGCGTCTGTCCAGCCGCACCAAGCGCTGTGCCGCCTGGGGAGTGGTGGCCGCCGGGATCGCGGCGCCGCTGGCCCGGCGGCGCGCCCGCCTCCCGGTTCCCGTCGTCACCGCTGCCGCGGTGGCCGCGCCGATCGCCCTGTGCGTGGCGCTTCCGCGTAGCCGCGGCCGGGACGTGGCGACCTGCGTGCTCCAGATGTGGGGCTATCTCGCCCACTATGAGATGCCCAACGACGATCCTGAGGTCCTGCGCCGGCGCGTCCGCGTCGATTACCCCGTGCGCATCGACCGGGTGCTGGGCCTCGGTGAGCTGCCGGGCGCGCGGCTGCAGCAGGCGCTCGGACGGATCGGCGCCGTGCGCGGGCCGGAGCAGGTCCTCGTGTGGACGCACTGGCTGTGGTTTCTCGTGCCCCACGGCACCGTCCTGTTCATGCTGCTGCGCCACCGCGACCGCTTTGAGCGCACGGCGCTGCACACGTACGCGGTCTTCGACCTGGGGCTCGTGGCCTACTGGGCGGTGCCGACCGCGCCCCCGTGGTACGCCGCCCAGCAGGGCCGCGCCCCGGACCTGCGCCGCATGATGGTCGAGCACGGCGAAGAGTTTTGGGGTGACCGCTGGGAGCCCCTGTACGGTTTCCTGGGGGGCAACCCCCTCGCCGCGATGCCGTCATTGCACTTCGCCACCTCGGTCATGGCCGCCCACCTCCTCCAGGAGGTCGGCCCCCTGCACGGCGCGATCGGCTACACGTACGCGACGACACTGGGTTTCGCGCTCGTCTATCTCGGTGAGCACTACGTCATCGACCTCGTGGCCGGGCTGGCCCTGACGCAGGGTGTGCGCGCCGCCGCCCCGCGGGCCGCGCCCGTGCTGGGGCGCGTGGGCCGGCTCATCCAGCGCCTGGAGATCCGGGGGGCGACGACGTGACCCAGGACCTCGGTCCGGTCACCGGAGCCGGTGCGGTCACGGAGGAGGTGGACGACGACGAGGCGATGCCCAAGATGCAGATGACGCGCGACCGCGCGTTGCTGCTCGGCCTGTTCGTCGTCTCGGCCATCGCCTTCCTGTACTTCGTGCTACCGCAGCTCTCGGGCGTCAAGAACACGTGGGACCGCCTGGACCAGGGCGACCCTTGGTGGATCGCGATCGCGCTGGCGTTCCAGATCCTGGCGATGGCGAGCTACGTCGTGCTCTTCCAGGGCACCCATGTCCCGCCGGGCTCGCCGATCAGCCTCCGAGAGAGCTACCTCATCACGATGGCCGGCCTCGCCGCCACCCGGCTGTTCGCGGCCGGTGGCGCCGGCGGGGTGGCGCTCACCGCCTGGGCCCTGCGGCGGTCGGGCATGCCCCGGCGCGAGGTCGCCGAGCGCATGATCGCCTTTCTCGTCCTGCTCTACGGCGTCTACATGAGCGCGATGGTTGTCTGCGGCCTCGGGCTGTACTTCAATCTCTTCGCGGGTCCGGACACCTTTGCCCTGACCATCCTCCCGGCGACGATCGCGTTCGTGATCATCGCCATCATGCTCGCGATCGCGCTGGTGCCCGGCGACCTGGAGCGGCGGCTGGACCGCTACAAGCCGTCCAACCCGCGTCTGGCCCGCATCATGCGACGCCTGGCGACCGGCCCGGCGTCGCTGTCGGGCGGCGTGCGTTTTGCGATCAGCAAGGTCCGCCGTCCGGATGCGGCGATGATCGGCACGCTGACGTGGTGGGCCTTCAACGTCGCCGTCCTGTACGCGGCGTTCCGGGCCTTCGGCGACCCGCCCCCGATCGCGGTGCTCGTCATGGGGTACTTCGTCGGGCTGCTCGGCAACCTGCTCCCGCTGCCGGGCGGCATCGGCGGGGTGGACGGCGGCATGATCGGCGCCTTCGCGGCCTTCGGCGTGGACCCGGGTCTGGCGCTCGTGGCAGTCCTCGTCTACCGTCTCTTCGCCTTCTGGCTGCCGACGATCCCGGGGGCGATCGCGTACTTGCAGCTGCGCGGGACGGTGAGCCGCTGGACCGCCCAGCGCGCGCGAGAGAAGGGGGCGCTCGTAGGCCCCGGCACGTCGCAGCCCGGCGCTACTATACAAAGTGAAGTAACCCCTTGAGCCCCGTCCCCTCCTCCAAAGAGATCGACCTCACATGAGCACCGAAGCCGACACGGAAACCAACAGCGAGACCGCCACCGAAGCCGCTACGGAATCCCGCATCGAGAACGTCATCATCGTGGGCAGCGGGCCGGCGGGCTACACCGCCGCCCTCTACACCGCGCGCGCCGACCTGGAGCCGCTCGTCGTCGAGGGTTTCTTCTGGGGCGGGCTGCTGCAGCAGACGACGGAGGTCGAGAACTACCCCGGCTTCCCCGGCGGCGGCATCGAGGGTCCGGAGCTCATGACGAAGATGCGGGCGCAGGCCGGCGAGTTCGGCGCGCGCTTCGAGACCGACGAGGCCACGGACCTCAAGCTCTCCGAGCAGCCCGGCGGCGTGCACGAGGTCTACGTCGGCGACGAGGTCCACTACGCCCGCACCGTGATCCTCGCGATGGGTGCGGAGCACAAGAAGCTCGGGGTCCCCGGCGAGGAGGAGCTGGCCGGGCGTGGCGTGAGCTACTGCGCGACGTGCGACGCGGCGTTCTTCAAGGACAAGCCGACGATCATCGTCGGCGGCGGCGACACCGCCATGGAGGAGGCGATCTTCCTCTCCAAGTTCTCCTCGAAGGTCATCGTCGTGCACCGCCGCAACGAGTTCCGCGCCACCGCGATCATGCTGGACCGCGCCCGCGCGATCGAGAACCTCGAGTTCCTCACCCCGTACGAGGTCCTGGCCTTCGAGGGCGATCCCCAGCTCCAGACCGCCCGTCTGCGCAACACCGAGGACGGCAGCGAGCGCGTCATCGAGATCGCGGGAGCGTTCATCGCCATCGGTCACGTGCCGAACTCGGACATCGCCGCAGGCCAGGTCGAGACCGACGAGAACGGTTACATCGTGACGGTCGGCAAGTCGACGCTCACCAAGCGTCCCGGCGTCTTTGCCGCGGGCGATCTCGTCGACCACACCTACCGTCAGGCCATCACGGCCGCCGGGACCGGCTGCCAGGCGGCGCTGGACGCCGAGTGGTACCTGCGCGACACGCCTGCTCGGCCGTTCGAGCAGGTGCTCGAGCGGGGGGTCTGACCCCGCCTCAGAAACTCAGGCCCCGCGGCGCGGCGTGCTGAGGACGGGCTGCGCGGGGCTGGAGGCGGCCGGCGAGGCGGCCTGGTCGGGCCGGGGGACCGGGACGACCTTGGGATACGTGAAGTGATGGGTGTCCATGATGTGTCTGGGGGTAGAACGCCGGAACCGGGCTCGTGTTACGCCCCAGCGTCAGATTCCTCGTCCGTGGGCGCGATCCTGCCGAATGGACCCTAAATGGCCCATTTGGCCGCGGCTATGGCCCAAGAGGCCATTTCGCATCGCCCGCCGATCACCCGAAGACGAGGCCCTAGAGCTCCAGCAGGGCGACTTTGCGGTGCATGCCGCCGGTGTATCCCGTCAGTCGGCCGCTCGTGCCGACGATCCGGTGGCACGGGACCACGATCGGGATCGGGTTGGACCCTAGGGCCCGGCCCGCGGCCCGGGACGCCTTCGGGTTGCCCGCCGCGGTCGCCATCGCCCCGTAGGTGGCGGTCGTCCCGAACGGGACGGTGCACGTGGCCTCCAGGATGCGCCGCGTGAACGGCGTCGTGAGCGTCCAGTCCAGCGGCAGCTCGAACGTCGTGCGGGCGCCGGCGAAGTACTGCTCCAGCTGCCGGCGCACATCGTCCAGCCGAGCCGGCGACTCGAGCACCCGGGGCGAGATGCCCGCCACGACATCGTCCAGGACGGCGTCAAGCCCGCCGTGGTGGTCCTCGTAGGAGAGCATCGCGAGGCCCTGGCGGGTGCGGACGGCGACGAGGCGCCCGACCGGGGAGTCCAGCGTCGCGTAGCTCACGTCGGCCTCGTCGCGCGCGGAGGCCGTGGCGGCGAAGCGCGCGGCCGCCGCGGCGGCCGCGCCGGGGACCACGATGGGGGGATGCGGTGCATCGGTCACGGCGTCACACTTCCGTTCTCAGTCGTTTCAGCCCTTCGTGGGCGGAGCGGCGGGCCGCGTCCTCGCTGCAGTCCAGGGCGATCGCGACCTCGGCGTGCGTCAGGTCACCGGCGTAGCGCAGGGTCACGGCCGCGCGCTGCTTGGGCGGCAGTTCGCGCACGCGTTGCCACAGCGCGTCGTCCGGGGCGTCCGCGTCGTGGTGCGCGACCTCCGGCACGTCGTCGGTGGGGACCGCCCGCCGTTTGTTCGCCGCCAGGTGGTCCAGCGCCTTGCGGTGCGCGATCGTCAGGACCCAGGCCCGCTCGTTGGAGCCCGGTCGCAGGCGATCGTACGCGCGCAACGCCGCCAGGAACGTCTCCTGGAAGCAGTCGTCGGCGTCGACGGGCCCCACCATGCCCACGAGGTAGCGCCACACCCTGGGGGAGTGGTCGTCGAGGAACCGCTGGAACGGCGCGACGCGGACAGGGACGGTCGTGGACACCTGAGACCTACAACGTCGCGCAGGCGCCGGACGTGAGACGTCAGTCCCCGTCGTACCGGTAGAACCCGTCGCCGGTCGCCACACCGAGTCGCCCTTCGCTCACCATTTGGCGCAGCAGTGGGGCGGCCCGATAGCGCTCCTCGCCGAGCTCGGCGCGCAGGGCGTCGAGCACCATCAGGACGTGGTCCAGGCCGATCTCGTCGCCCCAGGCCAGCGGTCCGCGCGGATGGTTCAGGCCGAGCGTCATGCCGTCGTCGATGTCCTGCGCGGTGGCCGCGACGCCCTCCTGGAGGGCGAAGGCGGCCTCGTTGACGAGCTGGCAGCCGATCCGTCCGAGGACGAGCCCGGGCGTGTCGGCGACCCACGCCGTCTGCAGGCGCAGCGACGCGAAGAAGGTCGTCGTCCGCTGTACGGCGGCGGTGGTCGTGTACGCGCCCCGCGTGAGCTCGACGGTGCCTCCGGCCGCCAGCGGCGGCAGGGCATGGAAGCCGACGCTGCCACCACCCTGGTCGAGCTCGTGCAGCGACCCGTCGGCGACGAGGAGCGCCTGGGGCCCACCCTGTAGCGGCTCGTCGCCGGGGTCGTGCCCGCAGTCCACGACGAGCCAGGGCACCTCGCCATCCGTCTCGCCGGGCTCGGCGACGTCCCAGCCGGCCTCGTCGGCCAGGGCCCGCAGCTCGTGGGAGATGACCAGATCTCCGGCGATGATCACGAGGCCGCGGGCGGGGTCGACCTCGGGCCCCGCCGGCAGCGTCTCGCGCACCGGCCTGCCGTCGTCGTCGTAGAGATACCACCCGCGACCGGTCTTGCGGCCCAGGCGCCCGGCGTCGACCATCCGTGCGCTCAACGGCGAGGGGCGCCAGCGCGGCTCGCCGAAGCTCAGCTCGGCAAAGCGCTTGGAGACCTCGAAGCCGACGTCGATCCCGACGAGGTCCTGCAGCTCGAAGGGGCCCATGCGGAAGCCCGCGCCGCGCACGATCGCGTCGATGGTCGGCACGTCGGACACACGCTCCTGCAGCAGGCGCAGCGCCTCCAGGCCGAAGGGGCGTCCGCAGCGGTTGACGAGGAACCCCGGACCGTCGCCGGCGTCGATGACGCGCTTGCCCATCGCCTCGCCGGCCGCGCGGGCGGTCGCGAGCGCGTCCGGCGCCGACTGGACGGCCGCGACGAGCTCGACGAGGCGCATGAGCGGCGCCGGGTTGAAGAAGTGCAGGCCGACGACGCGCGACGGGTCGGCCGCGCCACGCGCGATCGCGGTGATCGGGATCGACGACGTGTTGGACGCCAGCACCGCGGAGGGCGCGACGGCGCTGAGCTGCGCCATGAGCCCGAGCTTCAGCTCCAGGCGCTCGGGCGCGGCCTCGATGATGAGCTCGCAGGGGGCGAGGGCCTCCAGCCCCGCCACGGCCTCCAGACGCGCGCAGACGGTGGCGGGGTCCTCGTCCAGTCTGCCCTTGGCGGCGAGCTTCGCGATCCCGGCGTGGGCGGCCTCCAGGCCGCGGTCGCGGGCCTCGGCGTCCGGATCGCACAGCAGGGTGCGCATGCCGGCCTGGGCGCCGAGCTGGGCGATGCCCGAGCCCATGGTGCCCGCGCCGACGACGCCGAGGACCTTCGGGGCAGCGCTCATTGCGGGACCAGCGCGTTGATCCCGGTCTGCGCGCGGCCGATGATCATCTTCTGGATCTGCGAGGTGCCCTCGTACAGCGTCGTCACGCGGACGTCGCGGAAGTGGCGTTCCACCGGGTGGTCGTCGACGTACCCGGCGCCGCCGTGGACCTGGATCGCCTCGTTCGCGCACCAGACCGCCGCCTCGGTCGCGAAGAGCTTGGCGATCGACGTCTCGGTCGTGTTCGGCTGACCGGTGTCCTTCATCCAGCCCGCGCGCCAGACGAGCAGCCGCGCCGCGTCGGTCTTCACGCGCATGTCGGCGATCATCGCCTGCACGAGCTGGAAGGAGGCGATCGGTCGTCCGAACTGCTCGCGTTGCACGGCGTACGCGGTGGACTCGTCCAGGCAGCTCTGGCAGACCCCGACAGCGCCGGCGGCGACGCTGAAGCGCCCGGAGTCCAGCGAACTCATCGCGACCTTGAAGCCGTCTCCGACCTGCCCGAGCAGCTGGTCGTCGGACGCGAAGACGTCGTCCAGGGCAATCGACGCGGTGTCGGAGGCGTGCAGGCCCATCTTCCCGTGGATCGTCGTCGGCTGGAAGCCGTCCTGGTCGGTGTCGACGAGGAAGCACGCCAGGCCCTTGTGCTTGAGGGCCGGATCGGTCTGGGCGAAGACGAGCGCGACCTTTGCGACGTTGCCGAGCGAGATCCACATCTTCGATCCGTTGATGCGCCAGCCGTCCTGCACCTTCGTCGCGCGGGTCTTCTGGTTGGCGGCATCGGAGCCGGTGTCCGGCTCGGTCAGGCCGAAGCACCCGAGCCACTCCCCGGTGCAGAGCTTGGGGAGGTAGAGCGCCTTCTGCTCCTCGGTGCCCCACTTGACGATCGCCGAGCAGACGAGCGACGTCACGACGCTGACGACCGTGCGCGCGGAGCTGTCGGCCCGGCCGACCTCCTCGACGACAAGGCCATAACTGCGGTAATCCAGGCCGGCGCCGCCGTACTCCCGCGGCACGATCGCGCCGAGGTAGCCCTGATCGGCCATGCGGGCCGCCAGCTCAGCGTCGAAGTGGTGGTTGCGGGCGTTGTCCTTGGCGCGCGGCGCGATGACGTTGTCGGCGAAGTCGCGAGCGGTCTCGCGGATGAGCTGCTGCTCGTCGGTCAGGGCGAAGTCCATGCCGCCGAGCCTATCCCCACGAGGCCGTAAACTCGCCCGCATGGACCCATTCGCGGTCATCATCCTCGGCGGGGTGGGCGGCGTCATCGTCGCCTGTCTGCTGCTCGGCAGGTTCTATCCCGGCAACGGCTCGGACGTCTTGGACTGGCGGCCGACGCGGTCGCCGGAGGTCGAGGCGCAGAACGAGGTCGATGATCTGCAGCAGATGCTCGAGGCCGCCAACCGGCGCCGTCGCCGGCGTGGGGAGCCGGAGCTCACGGAGGCGTCGATGCGCCGGTCCGTCGCCGAGAACGTCCGCGAGAGCCACGCCCGCAGCGATGACTACATGGCGGATCAGGAGATCGCGCAGATGCTCGAAGTCAAGAACCGCCGCCGCAAGGCCAAGGGCCTGCCCGAGATCAGCGCCGAGGACTTCCGGCGCGAGCTCGAGGCCGGAGCATGAGGGTTCTGCTCGTCGGCAGCTCCACCCGCGGCCTGGCGCTGGCCCGCCGGCTCGTCGCCGACGGCCACGCGGTCCGCGCGGTCACGCGCACCGAGGCGCGGCGGGCCGAGCTCGAGGCCGCCGGCTGCGAGTGCTGGATCGGCGACCCCGATCGCATCGGCACGCTGCGCTACGCGCTGGAGAACGTGACGATCCTCGTGTGGGCGCTGGGGACCGCGTCCGGTCCCGACCCCGAACGCGTCGCGGCCCTCCACGGCTCGCGCCTGAAGATGATGCTCGAGAAGACGACGGACACGACCGTGCGCGGCGTCCTCTACGAGGCGACGGGCACCCTGGACGACGCCATCTTGGCCGCCGGCGTCGACGAGGTGCTCTTTGCCAACCGGGCGAACGAGATCCCGTACGTCCTGCTGCAGGCCGACGGGACCGACGCGGAGGCGTGGGCACAGGCGGCACTGACGGCCATGGCGACGCTGCTCGGCGACCGGCCGATCGCGGGCCAGGGAGCCTGGCCTACTGGCCGTCCAGCGGCGCAGGCGTGACGACCGGCGCGCCCGGCTTGGACCACGCGGCGCTCGGCTTGCTGTCGCTCTCGAGGGCACCGAGGGCGAGGAAGATGCCGACGATGATCGCGGCGACGACGGCGAAGCCCGCCAGCGTGCGAGCGATCGTCTGCGCGGCGCCGGGGCGGCGCGCCTTCTCGGCGGCCAGTCGGTCGTGCGCACTGATCCCGGTGCGCTGGTCGTAGGGCGGGAGGTCGATGGTGATCTCGCGCGACGGCCTGCGCTTGGGGGGCGGGAGGTCGCGCACGCTGGTCATGCCCGCCAGGTCCGTGCGGGGCTGCTCATCGTGCTCGTCGTCCCTCATGCGACCATCATCACCGCTTCGGCGGCTCCGTGCACGCCACCGGTGCCCAAGGGGGCTACACCTGCCATTCACCCGAAATCTGGTCCGGAATCACAAACCGGAGAGTGCCGTGAACACTTGACCGCCCTCGGCGGTGTGCAGGAAATCCTGCAACACCGCCGAATGACACGGACATCCCTCGTGACTGGGCGGCCTCCGGGCCGCCCGTCGCCGTTCTGGGGACTCCCGCCTGCCGGGTGCTGGGCGGCTTGACCGGTTCCTGAACGTCCTATAGCTCGTAGGTGCCTGGTGCGGTGCACTGGCGCCGCTGCGGCGGCACGCCCAACCGAACTCCTGGAGGACGACATGTCGCATGAACTCGAAGGCAAGAAGATCGCGATCCTGGCCACCGATGGCGTGGAGCGCGTCGAGCTCGATCAGCCGCGCGGAGCGCTCCTGGGTGCGGGCGCGCAGACTGAGGTGCTCTCGATCCACGATGGCAAGATCCAGGCTCGCCAGCACGATCTGGAGCCGGCCGGGGAGGTCCCGGTCGACGGTCTCGTCTCCAACGCGTCCGTGGACGACTACGACGCGCTCGTGCTGCCGGGCGGCACCGTCAACCCCGACAAGCTCCGCATGGACCGTGACGCCGTCGGCTTCGTCCAGGCGTTCGCCGCGACGGGCAAGCCTATCGCCGCAATCTGCCATGGCCCGTGGACACTGGCCGAGGCCGATGTGGTGCGAGGATGCCGGGTCACCTCGTGGCCGAGCATCCGGACGGACCTGCGCAACGCCGGCGCCGACGTGGTCGACGAGGAGGTCGTCATCGATCGGCAGTTCATCACGAGCCGCTCTCCCGCCGACCTACCGGCCTTCTGCCGGGCGATCGTCGAGCAGTTCGCCGGTGTCCACGAGCACGCGGCCGGCTGAATTTCGCTACGTCACCGCGCCGCCCTCAGCGTTTCGAGCATACCGTGCAGGTGAGCCGTGGCAAGCTCGATGTCGATGTACTTGCGCTGTCCGGCGCGTGACTCGGCGGCGAGCACCGCGCAGCGGTGGATGTCCTGGAAGTCGCCGTAGGGAAACTTGTAGCGGCCCTTGGTGCCCTCGGGCCGCTCGTCGTCGTACCCCAGATGCCACTTCTCGTAGGCGGCGATCCCGTGCTCGGCGATGAAGGTGTTCTCCTCCTGCGCCGAGGGCTGGTGCTCGCTCCAGTCGTCTCGCTCGTCCAGCACGACCTTGCCGCGCTCGACGAGCGCCCTTGCGAAGTCGTAGGACTTGTCGTTCAGTTTGACTGCCACGGTGTTCCCCTCGATAGATGTCGCACGAACCAGTCGCGGGCCAGCGCCGCCACGCGCTCGAGCGCGGCGGGTTCCTCGAACAGGTGAGTGGCGCCCGGCACGACCGCGAGTTGTGACTCGCCGCCCAGGGCGGCCTGCGCACGGCGGTTGAGGACGAGCACCTCCGGGTCGCGTTCCCCGACGATGAGCAGCGTCGGCGCCGCGACGCGTGGGAGCGCATCGCCTGCGAGGTCGGGACGGCCTCCGC
Source organism: Solirubrobacterales bacterium (assembly GCA_025964155.1). Lineage (GTDB taxonomy): Bacteria > Actinomycetota > Thermoleophilia > Solirubrobacterales > Solirubrobacteraceae > Paraconexibacter. The sequence continues at coordinate 5,681 of JAOPZJ010000262.1, read as the reverse complement.
GGGACACGACGGCCGCCACACGCTGCGGGCGCGCGGCCGCCGCGATGAGGGCGGCCGCTGCCCCGGTGCTCGCGCCGAAGCACCCGACGGCCAGCTCTCCCGCGGCGGCATCGGCCGTGAGCCAGTCGATCGCGTCGACGACTCGCCGTCCGAGCAGCGGGATGTCGAAACGCAGGCGGGCGGTGCGCAGGTCCTCGGCTTCCTCGTCCTCCGTGAGCAGGTCGATGAGCAGCGTGGCCAGGCCGGCCTGGACCAGCACGTCGGCGACCGCGCGATTGCGCGGGCTGAAGCGGCCGCTGCCACTGCCGTGGGCGAACACGACGATGCCGCGCGCGTCGGGCGGCAGGACGAGATCGCCGGCGAGCAGCGCGTCTCGCGTTGCGACGTCCACGGCGCGCTCGGCGGGCGCTTGCGTGTTCATGGTCAGACGCCCCACGGATACGTCTCGGGCAGCTCGCCGGTCTCCCACTGGCTGGTGAGCTCGAGCGGCTCGATTGCCGTTGTGTCATCCAGGTGCAGGACCAGGTCGAACTGCTGCGCGAGCCGGGCGTGGAAGTAGTGCGACATCCGCTCGGTCTCTGGCCGGTAGATGACGCCGATCGCACGCTCGAGGCGCCGGGCGGGCGCGCCCAGTCCTGACGTCTCGGCCAGGAAGCGCTCGACCTTGCGCTGGTGGAAGAGCTCTTCCCAGCTGCCGCCCAGCGCGCGGCGTACCCGCTTGCGCTCAGCCGGGCCGCCCCAGTCCGAGGCCGCTGTGACGGTGCCCGAGTACGTCGTGAAGCCGACGAGGAGGGGCTGATCGGGGTGGCGCTCGCGCACGAGCTGACCGAGGTTGAGCTCGCCGGCCTGCCCGATCTCGGTGGCGCGGGCGTCGCCGAGGTGTGAGTTGTGGGCCCAGACGACCGCCCTCGCCGGGACAGGCCTGCGCTCGAGGTGAGCCATCAGCGCGTCGAGCGTCTGGGCCATATGCGTGTCGCGCAGGTTCCAGCTCACCGCGCCGCCGCGGAACACGGTCCGGTAGTACGCCTCGGCGTTGGCGACCAGGCGGGCGTTCTGCTCGGCGAAGAAGTGACGGTCCTCGTCGATGTGACCGTTGCGACCGGCGACCTCCGCTGCCACGCGATGCAGCTCGACGAGCTGCGCCACCGCCTGTTCCTCGCAGGGCTCGGAGCCCCCGAACTGGGTCTCGTAGGCGTAGCGCTGGGGGTCGCGGTTGAAGTGGTCGAAGCAGGCGTAGCGCTCACGGGCGCGGCGCGCCGCGCCCGGGTCCACCTCGTCGAGGTACGCGACCACCTTCTCGATCGAGGTGTAGAGGCTGTAGAGGTCAAGCCCGTAGAAGCCGACCTTCGGCGCTCCCGCCGGAAGCGCGTCGTTGTACTCGCGCAGCCAGCCGACGAAGTCGGCCACGACGGTGTTGCGCCACATCCAGCTCGGGAACCGCTTGAAGTCGGACAGCGCCTCGTCAGGGCTCGCGTCGTCGTTGGCTGCCCGCACGTAGCAGTTCACGCGGTAGGCGTCGGGCCAGTCGGCCTCGACGGCGACCGCCGTGAAGCCCTGTTCGGTGATGAGGCGCTTCGTGATCTCGGCGCGCTCACGGTAGAACTCGTGCGTGCCGTGCGAGGCCTCGCCGATCAGGACGTAGCGCGCGCTGACGGCGCGTTCGAGCAGCGGGTCGTAGTCGTTGGCCTCACCGCGCAGCGCACGGATCTCGTAGTGGACGACCTTGACCTCGGGGCGGCGGGCCTGCGCGAGCAGCGCGTTCACCTCGTCGTCGCTCGTCTGCGAGAAGTCCTCATACCAGGCACCGACGGCGCGAAAGGGCGTCGGCGTCGACAGGCAGACCACGTCGTCCGCGATGTTCTGCAGGGCCTGACACACCTCGGGGTCCGCGACAGGGACGGCGACGACGACGCGAGCGGGGTCGTCGTTGCGCACCGCATTGGCGGCAGCCCACATCGTCGACCCCGTCGCGAGGCCGTCGTCGACGAGGATGACCGTGCGCCCGGTCAGGTCGGGCGGCGGGCGGTCGCCGCGGTACGCGTGGTCGCGCCGCTCCAGCTCCCGCATCTCCCTCGCAGCGATCGCCTCGATGGTCTCGGGCGAGATCTCGAGGGAGTCGATGAGCTGCTTGTTGACGACGCGCAGGCCACCGGTGGCGATGGCGCCGAGCGCCATCTCCTCGTGGCCGGGCACGCCGAGCTTGCGTACGAGGAACACGTCGAGCGGGGCATCGAGCGCGCGCGCCACCTCGAAGGCGACGGGCACACCCCCGCGTGGAAGGCCGAGCACGACAACGTCGTCGCGGCCGGCGTAGTCGCGCAGCCGCTCCGCCAAACGACGGCCCGCTTCGGTCCGGTCCTTGAAGACCTGCTGCTGAGTGGCCATCTCCGTAGACATAGGGCGGGCGCCACCTACCTCAAGCGCTGCCGGTTGACGCCCGGCGGTTCCTACGGTGCGTCCAGCAGCTCCGGCGGCAGGCGCTCGAGCAGGTCGCCGAGCATCCGTGCCGTGGCGCCCCACACGAGGTGCTCACGCATGACGTACACGTCGGTGCGGAACGGGATGCCACGGCGCACGAGGCGCTGGCGGGCGTAGCCGTCGCGCAGCCCGGCCAGCGGGAGCTCGAGCACGGCCGCGACCTCGCCGGCGGACGGCGTCCACGTCTGGCCGGGCTCGATGAGCCCGACGAATGGGTAGACGGCGTAGTTCGTGGCGATCGTCGGCGTGGGCTGCAGGGCGCCGACGAGCTCGACGCCCGCCGGGTCCAGGCCGATCTCCTCGTGCGCCTCGCTCAGCGCGGTCAGCCGGAGGTCCGTCTCGTCGTCATCCTGGCGGCCGCCGGGGAACGAGATCTCGCCCGCGTGGCGACGCATGTCGTCGCGGCGCTTGGTCAGGACCGCCGTGAGCGCACCGTCCCCGGCGATGTAGAGCGGGACGAGGACGGCGGCGTCGATGCGCCCGTGGACGTCCAGGGCCGCCGCCTCGGCCGGGTCCAGGAGCACCTCGCGCAGCGTCTTCGCGAGCGCCGCGCGATCCCGGCCGGCGATCTTCGGTGCGGAGGACGTCACCGAGGCGGCGTCAGTGGGTGAGCGTGACGCGCTCGACGCGCTCGTCGAACATCACTTCGCCGTCGAGTGTCCGGTGCACCGGGCACTTCGCGGCGATGACCTTCAACCGGGCGACCTGCTCGTCGCTCAGGTGGTCGGGCAGGCGCAGCACGAGGTCAAAGCGCGTGGGACAGCCGCGATCGGGCGGGGTGTACTCGCACGTCACCTCGGTCGCGCCGAGATCCCACCCCTTGCGCTGGGCGTACATCTCCATCGTGATCGCCGTGCACGAGGCCAGCGAGCCGGCCAGCAGCTCCTGCGGTGAGGGACCGGCGTCCTCGCCGCCCTCGCCCACGGGCTCGTCGGCGAGCAGCTGGTGCTCCCGGACCCGAACCGTCTGCTTGAACGCGCTGATGCGCGACGACGTCGCCTTCATCCGATCCTTCATTCCATGATGGTACGCATTCCGTACCTCTATGGAGCCGATCGGGTGAGCGGGATCACGCCAAGGGACTCAGCACGAGCCCTGTGGGGACCTTCGGGTAGAAGAACGTGGACTTCGGCGGCATGTTCACGCCGGTGGCCGCGACCGCGCGTACCTGGTCGACCGGACTGGGCCGTAGGAAGAACGCGCAGTCGTAGGTGCCGTCCAGGATGAGCGCCAGCGCCTCGTCGTCCGTGCGGGAATAGCCCAGGCCGTTCAGGTGGCTGATGTCGTCCTCGGTCAGGCCGAGCGGGCCCTTCAGGATCAGCGCCTCCAGCACCGCGGTGTCCAGGGTCCGGTAGGCGTCCGGCATGCCGGGGAGGGCGGCGTCGGCGATCGCCTGCGCCTTCAACGTGCACCGGAACGCTCGCTTGAGATGGCTGTCGATGTAGCCCATCTGCAGTGGCGCGCCGCCGGCCGCGGGGCGCAGGTCGGCCTGATCGATCTCCGTGATCTCGAAGTGCTCGCGCAGCGTCGCGGCCAGGGCCTCCTGCCGGGTGGAGTCGTCCGCGAGGCCCCGGACGAGCCGGTGCGTCGGATGCACGACGAGGCCGTCGTCCTGCATCGCGACGAGCTGCATGAGCACGTAGCGGTGATCGCCCTCACCTCCGACCTCGTCGGCGTACGCCCGGGCGGTCTCGTAGCGGTGGTGGCCGTCGGCGATGAGCAACTCGGTCTGGGCCAGCGCCTCCTGGACCTGGGTGATCATGCCCGGGTCCGCCGTTCGCCACACGCGGTTCACGGTGCCTTCGTCGTCGGTGGCCTCACCGAAGGGCTCGCTCGCAAAGGCGTCGCCCAGGAGGCCGGCCACCCGCTGGTCCGGATCGTCGAAGAGGCTGAAGATGGGGGAGAGGTTCGTCCGCGTCGCCTGCGTCAGCGACAGACGGTCCGCCTTGGGACCGGGGTGGGTGCGCTCGTGCGGGCGGATCTGCCCGGGTCCGTAGTCGGTCACGCGCACGCGGGCGAAGAACCCGCGGCGGGTACGGGCGGCGCCATCCGGTCCGGTGAACTCCTGCTCGAGCGCCCAGAGGGCCGGGGTGTCGTCCCGGACGAGGACGCCCTCGGCCGTCCACTGCCGCAGGAGCGCGGCCGCGTTGGCGTAGCGGTCCGGCTCGCCGGCCGTGGGTTCTGGGAGGTCCAGGGCGACGATGTTGTGCGGCGAGCGTTGCAGGAGCGCGGCGCGCTGAACCTGATCCACGACGTCGTAGGGCGGCGCGATGACGGCCGCGAGCGACGGCACGCGCTCCCGGTCGTAGTGCAGCGCGCGCAGCGGTTGGATCTCGGCCATGTCCGGACCGTAGCGACCCGCTCGGTGACACCGCCACGCCGCCGACGTCCCGTGGCCGTACAGTTCTTCGGTACGGGGCGTAGCTCAGCCTGGTGGAGCGCCGCGTTTGGGACGCGGAGGTCGCCGGTTCAAGTCCGGCCGCCCCGACTTTTCAGAGACCCCCGTGTTCACGGGGGTTTCTGCTGGATGGGGCCGTGGTCCCGATGTGGTCAGTCAGCGGTCTTGAAGACGTCGTCCTGGACGTCTTCGTCCGTGTTCCGCTCGATGACCTCGGCGAGCGTGTGGCGGTAGGTCAAGCCGTACTTGCGCTCGATCGACGCGAGCTCGGGGTCGGCGAGGTAGAAGAACCGATCGCCGGATCGCAGCGCCTCGAACTGGCGCGTCCAGATCGCGAGCTGGAGCTCCCCGAACTCCGCACCGGGAACGTGCCGCTCCGCCGACATCCCCACGAACGCGTCGACCCTGCCGACGTCGTGGTAGATGGCTCTCAGCCGGGCCGCCGTCGTGGTCCTGCGCACGCCTGCGACCGCATCGGTCTCCGCGGCCGGCGTGCCGAGCTCGACCTCGTTGCCGGAACGGTCGATGAGCTTCATGAAGTCGAGCATGCTCGGGTCGTCGAGCGGGTCCGACGCGACGGACCGAGGGTCGCCGGAGAACCGGTCGGTCCACTCGCCCGTGATGGCCGTGAACGACCGCTTGGGCGCAAGCCCGTACGCGGCGCGAAGCTCGTTGTAGGTCGGCATGCCGTGATCCCTGCCCCGCTCGATGTCCGTCGCGGCGAGGTCGACCACGCCGCTGAAGCACGTCGGCAGGGGCGGCCCGTCGAGGCATTTCGCGGGATCCGTCGTGCCCGGCTTGGGCA